>NZ_OZ075108.1:3165000-3458694 GCF_964186625.1 Asticcacaulis sp. MM231 | reverse complement strand
GCTTGGCATTCTTTTATCGCCCCGATCATTTGCCTTAACCCACACATCTCGCGTTACTCATAGCCACCTCCGTCGCGCTGAGGCCCATCATGCCTCTTCGGACGGTCGATGACCGTTGCTCTGGTCACGCCCCGCGCCCATGCCGCTTAACGACATCAGCGCCGACCGATCACCTTAACGGACGTACCCAAAAAAGGTTTGCCGTTGTTCAGGTCCAGCCTCTCAAGCCTTTTTCAACCTTGAGTGGCTGTCCCTGTTGAGTTTTTTTGGCTTTACGCGCAGTCCGCGAATTTCGGCCGCGAGCAACTCCAAATCTCTCCCTTCACGCGAAGGGATAGGTGTCGGGTTAGCGGCAACCGCCTAGCATCCGGCGTCGCGCTGAGCGCGGCTCCAGTTAGCGGAAGTACAAATCCCGGACACCACAGGAAGGTTCCTGTTTGTCCGAAAAGTTCGGCTAAACCGTCATTTGGCCTGCGCAGGGATAGGTCGACCTTATTGAGTTGCTTTTCCTTGCAGCATAAGCCTTTGAGCACGGCCGGCGCCCTCCGGAAAACCGGCGAGACGACTGGCTTTGCTCAGTCCGCCCGACCTTTCGCCGGGCGCCGCTGAAATCCTCCGTATCAGGATGAGTTCTGCGTGAGAGGGCCAAATTAACGCTCTGGAGCGTCGGGTCAATGACCTAATTTATCAACAGGTGCTGATATTTTTATTGACACCGCTAACCTGTTCGCGCGCAACGAGAAATTAAGACTACATTAGGCAATTATTTTTTGCCGCTGCCCTTTTCTGCGCAAGGCGAAAAAGAGCGGTGAAGGCGACAAAAAAGAGCCCTCGCCCGCCGAAGCGTGCGTGGGATGAAAAGCTTTATATTGTAGGAAATTTTAAAGTGGAGCCGGTGGTGTTCCACCTGAAGACTCCCCTTCTCGCAGCGCTGCATGCACAACGCCGGCAGGGTCATGGCCGCGGGCGCTAAGGCCCGCGTCAATAACAGATTTAGGCGGTGGCCAGCTTCTTGAGCTGAGCTGCCAGACGGGACACTTTACGCGAACCGGTGTTCTTGTGAACCACACCCTTGGAGACAGCGCGCATCAGCTCGGATTGCGCCTCGACGAAGGCGGCCTTGGCGACATCAGCGTTACCGCCGGTCAGGGCTTCTTCAAACTTGCGCACGAAGGTACGGACGCGCGAACGACGCGCCTTGTTGACTTCGGTACGGGCAGCGATCTTACGGATCGCTTTGCGGGCGCCGGGGTTATTGGCCATTTATCACCTTAAAGGACGAGATAGTTAAGTAAAAAAGTCGCCGCAGAAACCTGCGAAGACGTGAATTTCAAGGGGGCGGGGTATAACTGATGAACTTCCGCCGGTCAATGCACCCCGGTGCGCTTTTCTCATGCAAGGCATAAAATTTATGCACACCTGTGGTCGACGGCCCTAAAACAGGCGATCTTGCGCCTTTTTAAGTTCCGGAATAGGCTTACAACCTGTTTCGGGGGGAGTCCAAGTCTTATGTCATCAATCGATCGCCGCGTCCTGCTGGGCGCAGGCTTAACAACTGTCGGCGCCAGCCTGTTTCCGACGTTTGCGGAAGCCAGGGCCATGATCGGCAAGCCGGCGCCGAAATTCACCCTCACTACTTTCGACCGCCGCAAGGTCACCTCGGCCGAACTGGCCGGCAAGGTCATCGTGCTCAACTACTGGGCCGTCTGGTGCGGCCCGTGCAAGCAGGAACTGCCGGAGATCGACCGCTATGTGCGCAAGAAGGGCGGCGATGATCTCAAGGTCTTCGCTGTGACCGTGGACGACACCGTCTCCGACAGCCAGCTCAAGCCGCTGGCCGGCGTCCTGTCCTTTCCGCTGGCGACACGGATCAGCGGCAGTGGCTATGGCGCCATCGGCGGGGCCATTCCCACCAATTACGTTATCGACCGTTCCGGCGTCCTGCGCTACGCCAAGGCCGACGCCTTCAGTTATCAGACCTTCGACAGCCTGATCACACCTCTGCTGGCGGAAAAAGCGCGCGCGCGCGCCGATCGCACAAACTTAAGCCGGTCTGTTTCCGGACAGGCTATGTCTGACAGACGGGGCAAAAGAAGCTCGACCGTCCCTGATGCACCTTGCGCTCGATGACGCCGCCATCGTTACGCGGGCAGGGGTGTCCTTTACGATCATAGACGCAGAAGCGGTGCTGGAAATAACCCAGTTCCCCCGAAGCGGCGGTGAAATCGCTGATGGATGAGCCGCCCGAGGCCACGGCCTCTTCCAGCACGGTTTTGATGCCTTCGATAAGCGCCGCCGCCTCTTTGGGCTTCAAAGCCGACGCCTTGTGGTCAGGGCTCAGGCGTGCCCGCCACAGCGCCTCGCAGACATAGATGTTGCCGAGCCCCGCGATGCCGTCTTTTGGCCCTCTCTGGGCCATCAGCAGCGCCTTGAGATTGACATTGCGGCCGTACGCCATCTCCAGCAGGTGTGCCGGCGTCAGTTCGTCCGAGAGGGGCTCGACGCCCAGGCCCTTGAACCACTTACTTTCGTAGAGTTCATCGGGCTTGAGCAGCAGCATAAAGCCGAAGCGGCGCGGGTCGTAATAGTCGATCCGGCTGACCCCGCCCTCCGGCAGGGTAGCGAGGCACTGGAAATGCAGATGTTTCTCATCGGGCGCGACCGCATGATAATAGCGCGCCAGGTCCTCATGGCTATCATTCACCTGAAAGCGGCCGGTCATGCCCAGATGCGTCACCCAGACATCCTGCGTATCGAGATAGAACAAAAGATACTTGGCGCGGCGTTCCAGCCGCAACACCTCGGCGCCTTCCAGCCGTTGCGCGAAATGCCCCGGAAACGGATAGCGCAGGTTGGGTCTGTGCAGCCGGACCTCACTCAGTTTCGCGCCCTGCATATGCGGTTCAAGCCCGCGCCGGACGGTTTCGACTTCGGGCAGTTCGGGCATGGTGGCAGCTCCGGGGGTTTAGCGCAGGGGACATAGTTCCCTGCACCCCATAACACAGGGCTGGGTCTTTACGCGACCCGTACCAGACGGCGCGTCGCCTGTTCACCCAGATCGGCGAACCACTGCTTCGGATCGAGCGCCACATCATCGCTGAGCGCCATGGCGTCGTAATTGATGCGCGGGGGGGTGCGTTCGGAGGCCGCCACGATGGCGCGCAGTTCGGCGGCCGAAGTGACCCCGACCATGACGGTGGAGACGCCTTCGAGATTGAGCGCAAAGCTCAAGGCCGCGTGCAGCGGATCGGCGCCGCTTTCGGCCATGATGCGGCGCACGCGCGACAGGTGCGGACCAATCGGGATCAGGTTGGCCGGCAGGGCTTCGCGCGGCAGGAACAGCAAGCCTTGTAGGAAGACCGAGCGGATCTGGACCTCGACGCCAAGTTCGGCAAGTGTCTTGATGGCGCCGTTGCGCACCAGGCGCTGATCGAGGATCGAGGTCGGCACTTGCATGATGTCGGGCTTGAAGCGCTGGGCCAGCAGCACCGGCTGGTCGGCGGCGGTGGCGCTGATGCCGATCTTGCTGATCAGGCCGTCGGCCTTCAGCTTTTCCAGACGCGTCCACAGGGCATCGCCCTCCGGCCCGGTCAGGTCTTCGGCGGCATCGACCAGAGCGGCGTGTGCGCGCACCAGGCCCATGTGGTCAACCGAGCGGCGCAGGCGCGATTCCAGCCAGTCGAGGCCTTTTTCAAGGCGCAAGGTACGGATCTGGGGTTTGAAAGGCGAGGGGAAGGGCCAGTTGCGGCCTAAAATGCGTTCGACATCGCCGTCATGGTGGGAGGCATCGATGTTCAGGATGCGGCAATCGGCGGCCAGCTCAAGGATCTGGCGCACGTCTTCCTCACCCACGCGACCGCGGGTGTTGGATATGCCGTAGTCACCGCCAAATTGCGCTGAACCGAGACCGAGGTTTGCCGCCATGAATGCGCACTGTCCAAAATCATTTAACCAGATTCCTTAACCAAGAAAGGAATGGGTTGAATGTGGACGGTAAACCTTAAACAAGCTCTTTACAGGAAATAAAAAACCCATGCGCTACGGGTGCTTTTTTCGTAAAGATTATGGTTAATAAGGCCTTAATTTTCGCGTTTTGGCTTAAAGTTCAAATTATTGCCAGCGTACCATGCACAGGTTTGTTAAGTTGTGCACAAACTGTCAACTAGCGTTACAGACCTTAAATATCGAAAATTCTCTGGCGATCTTCCAGCGAACCGACGCTTACGCCCTGATCGGTGACCAGACCATTGGCGATCGAATAAACCCAGCCGTGTATGGTAATGGGCTGCTGCTCGCGCCATGCCTTGGCCACGATCGGTGTCAGGGCGACGCTGCGCACCTGGGAAATGACGTTCAGTTCGCACAGGCGATCGAATCGCGCGACATCATTACCTATGGCGTCGAGCTCGTGCTGATGGCTGTGCGCCACTTCGCGGATCGGGGCCAGCCAGTGATCGATCAGGCTGTCGCCCTGGGATTCAACGGCGGCGCGGACACCGCCGCAGCCATAGTGACCCACCACCAGGATGTGCTTCACCTTGAGGACCTGCACGGCATATTGCAGAACGCTGAGATAGTTGGCGTCCTGCGACGGCGCGAGGTTGGCGACATTGCGGTGGACGAACAGTTCGCCTGGATCAAGATCGACGATTTCATTGGCCGGCACGCGCGAATCCGCGCAGCCGATCCAGAAATATTCCGGTGATTGCTGGGCGACGAGGCGTTTGAAAAATTCGGGATCGATTTCAGTTTTCTGGTGTGCCCAGATGCGGTTTTTCTCGATCAGTCGATCTAGCATGGTCTGTACCCTTAGATAAACCCCGCCGGGGTTATAGACACAGAACCAGACAGATCAAGCGTTATTAACGATGCGGGGTCAGCTTTTCGACGCTGTTCGTGACGCTGCCGAGCGTCTGGTCGATGATCAGGCCGGCCTTTTCAAACGAGCCGGCGCGGATAACGAGAATCAGCACCACCACCCCGAGCAGACCCAGCAGGCCTTCGAGAATATTGAGCGCCACTGACCACGGCCGGATGCGGTTGACTTTGGCATAGGAGGTCAAACCTTCGGCAGACTGGACCGGACTGGAAAATTTCATCATACACCCCCACACGATGAGCCTTGAGCCTACCTTAACCGCAAAATCGCCGCGACGCCAAGGCTTGTTATAGGGCCCTTGTGAGTGGGGCCTTGTCATCTGCTCAGCTTTCGTTCAAATGCCATAAGAAGAGGCCCGGAACGGGCAGATGGGGAAACGCATGTCGGATCAGGCAGCAAAGACGGATACGCGCGACCTGCGCACAATCGTGATCGCTTCGGCGGCAGGCACCACGTTTGAATGGTATGACTTCTTCATCTTCGGCACCCTGACGGCCACCATCGCCCATAATTTCTACGCCGGCCTGTCCGACACCCTGGCCACCATGGCGGCGCTGGCCACCTTCGCGGTTGGCTTTATCGCGCGTCCGGTGGGGGCGCTGGTCTTTGGTCATATAGGCGACAAGAAGGGCCGCAAGGGCACCTTCCTCTACACCATCCTCGTCATGGGACTGGCAACCATCGCCATCGGCCTGCTGCCGACCTTCAAGCAGATCGGCATTGCGGCCCCCATATTGCTGGTGGCCTTGCGCATCGTGCAGGGCTTTGCCCTTGGCGGCGAATATGGCGGCGCTGCGATTTACGTGGCCGAACACGCGCCCTCCCATAAGCGCGGTGCTTTCACGAGCTGGATCCAAAGCTCGGCCGCCTTCGGCCTGATCGCCGCCCTGCTGGTCATTCTGGCGACGCGCACCATGATGAGCAAGGCGGCGTTCGAAGACTGGGGCTGGCGCATCCCGTTCATCGTCTCGGCCGGCCTGCTGGTTGTGTCGGTCTATATCCGCGCCAAAACGGCTGAAAGCCCGGCCTTCAAGGCGCTGCACGAGCAGGGGCAACTGGCCAAGTCGCCGCTCAGCGAAATCTTCACGCGCTGGAAGAACCTGAAAGGCATGCTGATCGCCCTGTTTGGCTTCATGACGGCGCAGGGAGTGGTGTGGTATACCACCTTCTTCTATACGCAGTTGTTCCTGACCTCGATGGTCAAGATCGATCCTGCCGATATGAACACCCTGGTCATGGGCATGACGCTGGTGTCGGCGCCGCTCTATGTCGTGTTCGCTACTCTGTCGGACAAGATCGGCCGCAAGCCGGTGATGATCTTCGGCATCCTTCTGGCGGTATTGAGCTTCTTCCCCGGTTATCAGGGGCTGATGAAGTTCGGCAATCCTGATCTCGAAGCGGCGCAGCGCATAAATCCGGTCTATATTGTCGCCAATCCGGCACAATGCAGCTTCCAGTTCGATCTCTTCAATACGGCGCAGTTCACCACGTCGTGCGATCTGGCCAAGAGCGTCGTCACCGGCATCGGCACGCCCTATGTCAACCGTCCGGACGCGGTGGCCAAAGACACGGCCAGCATCCGGATCGGCACGCAGGTCATCGCCATGCCATCCGGCGCCGGGCTCGACAAGGCCGGTATCAAGGCGCTGAAAGCCAGGGCAACCGGCGAGGTCAAGGCCGCGCTTAAAGCCGCCGGCTACCCTGAAAAGGCCGATCACGCCAAGTCCAATATGTGGGCGATGTTCGGCATCATGTGCGTATTCGCCGTGGCCTGTACGGCGCTCTATGGGCCGATGGCGTCGCTGCTGGTCGAGATGTTCCCGACCCGTGTGCGCTACACCGCCATGAGCCTGCCCTACAATATCGGTACGGGCTGGTTTGGCGGGCTCCAGCCGGTCTTATCGTTCGCCATGGTGGCGGCCTCGGGCAATATCTATTTCGGCCTGTGGTATCCGGTCGCCACCGGTCTGCTGGCGGTGCTGGTATCGCTGCTGTTCCTCAAGGAAACGCACGGCCGCGATCTTGGCTCCATAGACTAGGCTTATATTTTACGCCCTGAACGCGCATGTCATCCTTACCTGTGCGTCCATAGGCTGCTTCCCAGACATAATCATTGGGAGGCCGCCATGTCCTTGGGCACGATTCTGATCATCATTCTGGTTCTGCTGCTCATCGGCGCGCTGCCGACCTGGGGGCACAGCCGTAGCTGGGGGTATGGCCCCAGCGGCGGATTGGGCCTTGTCGCCGTCATCATCATTATTCTGGTTCTGATGGGCCGAATATAAGACTTTATCTTTTTGTTTTTACGCGCTTTTTAATCCTAAAAGTGCGTCATGCTTTCAGGAATGCGCTCAATGAAAAATCGGAGCATCTATATCATCTGCGGCATCGCGGTCGTCGTTATCCTCGCCATCTTCTTGCTCAACATGCCGGATAACCGCACCGGACCGGAGCGCGTCGGCGACGCGGTCACAGCCCTGCCGGATGGCGTGGATAAGGCCGGCGATCAGCTCAAGGATCGCAATCCGGTCGAAAAAGCCGGCGATGCCATCGAGAAAACGGTCGACTAGACCAGCGTGTGCCCGTGCATCACCTGCGCAACCCATACCGTACCGCCCATACCCTGCCGCTTTGGCTTGCGCATGGACAGGTCGGGAAAAGCCCTATAAAACCGGCTTATAACCGAACGGGACAATGGGAAGCGGGCGCATTTTATGATCCACGGCACAGCGCGAGACGTTCTGATCATCGGCGGCGGTGCGGCGGGCTGGATGACGGCGGCCTATCTGGCCAAGCATCTGGGCACGGATCGTAACGGCGGCCCGAAGATCACTGTCATGGAATTGGCCGAGATTGGCATTATCGGCGTGGGCGAGGGCACCTTCCCGACCATCCGCAACATCCTGCGCGCCCTCGGTATCGATGAAGCCGAATTCATGCGCGAGAGCCACGCCACCTTCAAGCAGGGCATCCGTTTCGACGACTGGGAAGTGACGCCCGCAGACGGCCGGCACAGCCATTACTTTCATCCCTTCGAGTTGCCCTACTGGTCGCGCGAAGAACTGAACCTTGTGCCCTACTGGCTCTTGCAGGACAAGGCGACGCGCCTGCCCTTCGCCGAGGCCGTCACCTTCCAGAAGAAGGTGGCCGACGCGAAGATGGCGCCCAAGCGCATCCATCAGGGCAATTACCAGGGACCGCTCAACTACGCCTACCATTTCGACGCCCATCGCTTCGCCGGCGTGCTGGCGAAATACGCCAAAGGGCTGGGCGTACATCACCTGACCGGCACGCTCAGCGATGTGCCGCTGACGGCGGACGGCGCCATCGATTGTGTGGTGTCCAAAGAGCATGGCGAGATGCGCGCCAATCTTTATGTGGACTGTACCGGTTTCCGTGCCGAGCTGATCGGCAAGGCGTTAAAGGTGCCCTTCAAGCCGATCAACGATATCCTTTTCACCGATCGCGCCATCACCACGCAGGTGCCTTACACCCAACCCGATGGCCCGCTCGAAAGCTACACCATCTCGACGGCGCATGAGGCCGGCTGGACCTGGGATATCGCGCTCAGCAACCGCCGCGGCATCGGTTACGTCTATGCGTCGTCATACACCAGCGATGAAGGCGCCGAAGAGGTGTTGCGCGCCTATATCGCCAAAAGTGGCGCCGAAGCGGGCGAGATGCGCCGCATCAGCTTTGAAGCCGGTTATCGCACGCAGCAATGGGTCAAAAACTGCGTCGCGGTCGGTTTGTCGGCGGGTTTCCTGGAGCCGCTGGAATCGACCGGCATGGTGCTGATCGAATTGGCGGTCAACAAGATCGTCGAATTCTTCCCGTATCACGGCCCTATCGACGCTTCGGCGGCGATCTTCAACGATCTGATGGTTCGTCGCTATGACACCATCATCGGCTTCATCAAGCTGCACTATGCCCTGAGCAAGCGCACCGAGCCCTTCTGGGTCGATAACACCCGGCCGGACTCGATCCCGCAACACCTGCGCGATCTGCTGGATATCTGGAAGCATCGCCCGCCGTCACGCTTCGATTTCGTGCTGGACCACGAGAGTTTCGCCTTCTTCAGCTATCAGTACATCCTCTACGGCATGAACTTCGACACCCGGTTCGATGCCGCGCGCGGTTCGTTGCAACAGCAGGCGCTGGCCGATCAGCTTTTCGCCCGCATCGCCCATTTCGGCGAACAGGCGCAGAAGGATCTGGTCACCCACCGCCATCTGATCAATGCGGTCTACAAGAACGGCTTTGTCGAGCGTCCGCCCGCCAGTCCGCTGGCGATGGCGAAGTAACAGGGCCTTCTGAAGTAACGGGGCTTGGCGTTTATCCCTTAGGATGCGCCGCGGCATAGGCGCTGAGCAGTTTCTCGGTATCGACCTGGGTGTATTTCTGCGTGGTGGAGAGCGACACGTGGCCGAGCAGTTCCTGAATGGAGCGCAGGTCGGCGCCGGAACCGAGCAGGTGGGTGGCGAAGGAATGGCGCAGGGCGTGTGGCGTGGCGCGATCGCTCAAACCCAGCCGCGAGCGCAGGTGCTGGACACTGGCCTGAACATGGCGCGGTGACAGTTCGCCGCCGCGTTTGGCGCGAAACAGTTTGTCTTGCGGCTGGAGCGTAAAGGGCTGCTGCGCGCGATAGGCCTCAATGGCGTCGCGCACGGCGGCCAGCACCGGCAGGGCGCGCATCTTGTTGCCCTTGCCGACGATGCGCAGGGTATCACCAAGCGGGGCGTCCTTTACCTGTAGCGAGAGCGCTTCGGAAATGCGCAGGCCCAGACCATAGAGCAGCATATAGACGGCCTCGTCGCGGGCGTTTTCCCAGTCGTCACGGTCCGAGTCCATCTGATTTTCGTGGAGCAGGCCCAGGGTCTGATCCTGCGTGAGCGGGCGCGGCAGTGTGGCTTTCAGGCGCGGGCCGCGCATCAGCGCCACCTGGGCGTTGGGCATGTCGAAATGCAGGTCGAGGAAGCTGTGAAACGACTTGATGGCCGAGAGGTGCTGGGCCAGGGATCGCGCCGACAAGGGCTCATCCTTGCCGCGGAGGTGGGCCATCCAGCCGCGAATATCGCCCGAGGAGACGGTCACGACATCTTCCAGCGTCAGGTCGGTGCGCAGGGAGGTGCTCAAATGATCGAGATAGTAGCGCAGGGCGTGGGCATAGGCTTCCAGCGTGCGCGGCGAGCAGCGCTTCTGGTCCTTGAGCCAGCTTATCCAGCGGATCTGGGCATCGAAAAGGGAGGGGGTCACAAGAACATCCCCCCTGCGCCGGGGTGGCCACCCTCCCCATCCTTACGGAAGGGCAGGAGTGGTGAGAGGGCTATCTCCACGCCAAACCTTGGGGGGGCGTTGAGGAGGGGGGCCTCATAGGCGCAGGGGGGCATCCTTGAAACCTTAATATAGGTGGGCATGTGGATAATTTTAAGGCCAAATCCTAAGGATTTGTTTATCGCCGAGGCCGGGTTTGAAAAGTAGTAGTAAGAAACTCATTTATAAGGATCGTAATTCAACCATTTGGCATCGCACTCTTCGTCTATGCGCAAGACGCTGGTTTGCATCCCGGAGGCTTTATCTGTGTAGATTATATCTATTTCGGCTATTGCTTTGTCCCGCCTGATGTCTGCCTCCCATTCGGTAGGGCTTCCTTCTACGAAGCTACGACCAGCTATCATGAGCGCGTCCTTATCGGACATATCATGACAAGGCGTATGGTCGCTAAAAGGCATAGCCAGGAGGATGTCCCGACGAAAAAAGAGGGCTGCGGCAAGCAGCAAAATGATTATCATCAGGAAGCTTGCCCAAAGCTTTTTCGAGTTGCGAAACTCGCGGGCCGAAGTCATTACGCCAAAACCGGCCAGCGGTCCGCCACGCGCTCGACCACGCGCGCCACGAAGGCGACCAGTTCGGCGCCCATGTCCGGCGAGAAGCCGTCAAAATCGCTCGATCCGAAAGCGACGAGGCCGGGGCGGCCTTCGCGCCACAGGGCGATGCGCAGCACGGCGGCCGATTTGATGCGCTTGACGTCGTCATCGAACAGCACGCGGCAAACGGCGTCGGGGCCAAGCAGCGACAGGCCGTTTTCGCCGACGATATAGTCAACCCCGCCGTAATCGAGCGTTTTCCAGCCCAGCGGCACCGGCGCGGTGTCTTCGAGCGCGATGGTGGCGGCGACGAGACCGAAGCGGTTGCGTGCTTCATCATTGAGGCGGCGGGCCAGATCGGAATGATTGCGCGCCTCCATTAGGTTCAGCGTCATGCCGTGGGTCTGGCTCTGGGCGTCGAAATTGGCCTTGGCGGTCATTTCCAACTGCCGGCGCACATCGAAATCCTTCATGGCGCGGGCTTCCAGACGCGACAGCGCGGCGGGGCCGAAATCGATCAGATGACGCGATTTGGGCTGGAGGCCGAGCGCTTCGAGCAGCGCCTTGTCGCGGGCGATTTCCGGGGCGAATTCGGACGCATTACGAACGAGATGGCGGCGCAGGGCCTGCCAGTCGTCGAGATCAAGGGAGGTCAGGCCACCGTCGGAGCTCATAAAATGCGTCTCTACCGTCAATTACTGCGCTTACCTTAAAGCGGCTTTGTGCGTCTGTGAAGCGCTTTCCGCATCCGGCTATGACAAAGCCGGGGATTTCGTGCTAGACGCTAAAACCATGAGTCCGGCCCCTCCCGATCCTTCCCTTTTCAATGAAAAATTAACCACGATCGTTAAGGTCGTTGTGCTGGCGCCGATGGCCGAGGCGCTGGATTACGCCCTGCCGGCCGGTATGTCCTTAGCGGCCGGTGAGCATGTGATCGTGCCGCTGGGCCATGCCAAGGTGCGCGGTCTGGTGATCGGCTTTGAGACACCGGAAACCCATGAGGATCTGTCGCGCCTCAAGGCGGTGCTGGCGAAACTCGATGATCCGATCGTGCCGGAAGCCAGCCTCACTTTCTGGCTTTGGGCGGCCGGCTGGACCCTGACCCCGCCCGGCATCTTCCTCAATGGCTGCCTGCGCGCGCTGAAAATTCCGCGCGCTGCCCCCAAACAGGGCTATGTGCTGACCGGCGAACAGCCTGGCCGCATGACCAAGGCCAGACAGGCCGTGCTCGATACGGCGCTGGTGCCCATGGGGCTTGGCGATCTGGCCATGGCAGCCGGCGTCTCGACCGGCGTGGTGTCGGCACTGGAAAAGGAAGGCGTGCTGCGTAAGGTCGATCTGGCGCGCGAAGAGGTGTGGCCGCAGCCCAATCCTGATTTCGCGCCGGCCCGTCTCAATGACTCGCAAGGCGCGGCGCATCAGCTTTTGCGCATGGAACAGGACAAACACGCCTTCGCGCCGGTCCTGCTCGATGGCGTTACCGGATCGGGCAAGACCGAGGTCTATCTCGAATCCGTCGCCGATCTGCTGCGCTCTGATCCTGACGCACAGGTGCTGATCCTGCTGCCGGAAATCGCCCTGACTCAAGCCGTGCTGGGGCGGCTTGAGGCGCGCTTCGGCGTCGAGGTGGCGCAATGGCACGCCAATATCTCCAACGGTAACCGCAGGCGCATCTGGGAAGGCGTGGCCAAGGGGCATGTGCGGCTGGTGGTCGGCGCGCGCTCGGCGCTGTTCCTGCCCTATCAGCGCCTGGGCCTGATCGTGGTCGATGAAGAACATGACGGCTCTTACAAGCAGGAAGAAGGCGCGCGTTACCATGCCCGCGATCTGGCGGTTTTCCGCGCAAGGCTCGATGGCGCCATGGTCATCCTCGCCTCGGCCACGCCGTCGCTGGAAACCCTGACCAATGCCGAAAAGGGCCGTTACGCCTGGATACGGCTGGAACAGCGCCACGGCATCGCGCAACTGCCCGATATATCCCTGATCGACATGAAGGTGCACACGCCGGCCAAGGGCGGACGCGGCGAGCAGATGTGGCTGTCCGACACGCTGGTGGGCGAGATCATCGCCACCCTGCGTCGGCAGGAACAGGTGTTGCTGTTCCTCAACCGTCGCGGCTATGCGCCACTGGTGCTGTGCAAGGCGTGCGGCGAGAAGATGACCTCGCCCAATACCGATAGCTGGCTGGTCGAGCACCGCGCCTCGGGGCGGTTGGTCTGTCACCTGACCGGCTTTTCTATGCGCAAGCCCAAAACCTGTCCGCATTGCGGGGCGCAAGATAGTCTGATCTCGGTCGGGCCGGGGGTGGAGCGGATTCTGGAAGAGGTGCACGCGCGCTTTCCGGAGGCACGCGCCGAGGTGTTCTCGTCCGACACCACGCCGGATGCCGCCTCATCGGCTTCCCTGATCAAGCGGATCGAAGACAACGAGATCGATATCATTATCGCCACCCAGGCGGCCGCTAAGGGGCATAACTTCCCCAACCTGACGCTGGTCGGGATTGTTGATGCCGATCTGGGGCTGAAAGGCGGGGACTTGCGCGCCGCCGAGCGCACCTTCCAGCTATTGGCGCAGGCCACCGGACGGGCGGGGCGCAAGCTCAAGCCGGGCAAGGCGGTGCTGCAAACCTATACGCCGGAACATCCGGTGATGCAGGCCTTAGCGCATCAGGACCGTGATGCCTTCTATGCCTATGAGTTGATGTCGCGCGAGATCGCCAAGTTCCCGCCGTTCGGGCGGCTGGCGGCGCTGATCCTCTCTGCCAAGGACCAGAACCTGCTCAATCGCTTTTCGCGTGAACTGGCGCTGTTTATTCCCAATACCGAAGGGGTCGATGTTTACGGCCCGGCGGATGCGCCGCTGGCTCTGGTGCGCGGGCAATGGCGCAAGCGTTTCCTTGTGCGTGCTGACCGTAACCGCGATTTGCAGGCCTTTGTGAACCACTGGCTGGCGGCGATCAAACGCCCCAACGCCATCCGGCTGGTGGTCGATATCGACCCCTATAGTTTTCTGTGATATTTTCTTCTTCTCAATTCCATGAACCTGAGAATGGCCATGGCAGAAGACGATCAACTGGACGAGGTTCAGTTAGCGAAACTTGAAGCCCTGCGCGCCGCATTAATTGTCGGGGAGGAGAGCGGTCCCTCGATAGAGTTTGATTTCGACGCATTTCTTGCTGAAATGCGCGACAAGCATTCTATTTAGCGCTTAGTAGCCAGTCATTTGACAATGCAAATAGACCTGCAATTGACGCAGGTGGTATCCCCAGTGGATGCGATAGCTTTCGACAAATGCATATTGTCCTGCGGCCTCCCCATACTTCTCTGATACGGCGATGACTTCAGCTAAATCGACAGCTATATCCGCCAAATCATCTAGCACTACTTTGGCAGAAAATGAATTTTGAGGATTCCCCCGGCTGACATTGCGTGATTCATAGAGAGCCAGCTTTAAGGAGACTGGCGATGTCGGAACATTGGCGCGTAGATTTGGAAGATTGGTTGACGCCCTTCCTGGTGGCCTTGCGGCATAAGACCCGGATGCGGCTGTGCCCTGCCTATATTGCAGGCCTGATTGGCCCGGGTGACCGCAAGAGTGTCCAGCCGATGGCCGCCCGCGATGGCGAGTTTGGCTATGACCAACTCCATCATTTTGTCTCTGACGGCGTTTGGGAAAGTGGACCGCTTGAAGCCGTTCTCCTGAAGGAGGCCGACCGTCTGGTGGGGGATGATGCCGGTTATCTTGTCATCGATGACACGGCGCTGCCGAAAAAGGGCAGCCATTCGGTTGGCGTGGCGGCGCAATATGCTTCCTCGCTTGGCAAGACGTCCAACTGCCAGTCGCTTGTTTCGGTGACGCTGGCATCGCGCGAAGTGCCTGTGATGGTGGGCCTGCGCCTGTTCTTGCCCGAGAGTTGGACGAATGATGTCGCGCGGATGAACCGGGCTCGGGTCCCGCAAGAATGCCAGGTTGCCCTGACAAAGCCGGAGATCGCCATTGAGGAAATTGATCGTGTTATAGCCTCTGGGGCCCGGTTCGGGTGCGTGCTGGCCGATGCTGGCTATGGGTCAAGCGGGCCGTTCCGCGAGGCCCTGAGCAAGCGCGACCTGTTGTGGGCCGTCGGCATATCACGGCGTCAGAATGTGTATCAGGCAGACGTCGGCCTAATCTTCCCGGAAGCGGCAACCGGAAGGCGGCGCAAATACCATGTCCCTGACGATGTTGCTGTCTCTGCCGAAAAGATGTTGGCTGATGGGAAATGGAAGAAAGTAAGTTGGCGGCGCGGAACCAAAGGCAAGCTGAACTGCCAGTTTGCCGCTTGCCGCGTTCGGGTCGCAGATGGCCACAGGCATCGTATGAGCGACGGTCGTGTCCAAGCCATGCCTGGCGAGGAGGAGGTCTGGCTGGTCGGGGAAAGGCGTTCAACCGGAGAACAGAAATACTACCTGTCAAACCTGCCTGCCGACGCCCCCCTCAAGATGCTAGCCGCGGCTATCAAGGCAAGGTGGATCTGCGAACAGGCACATCAGCAACTCAAGGAAGAGCTTGGGCTTGATCACTTCGAAGGCAGGTCATGGACCGGTTTGCACCGACATTGTCTAATGGCGATGATCGCTTTTGCATTTCTCCAATCCCGCCGCCTCAAAGCAGCGGGACGAAAAAAAAAGTCGGGGGGCCACCGCCTCAGCCGACAATGCCCGCCATCCGCCAGGCCATTCTCGACCTCTTCATGCGACCGCCACCAAGGCGCTGTCCCCACTGTGACAAACGCCTCGCCGAGCCCGCCAAGAATAATATGCCAAAGTAGTGCTAGTGTTGTGACTCTAACGCCTGTCGCCCCCTGGCGACCTTTTCAAGAATGTCTGTAGCGGATTTGGTCCAAACGAAGGGCTTTGGATCGGCGTTGTGATGATCGAGATAGTCTTGAATTGCGCCTTCGAGTTCGGCGACACTCTTGAACACGCCGCAGCGGATGCGATCGCCTGTTATCAAGCCGAAAAAGCGTTCGACCTGATTGAGCCAGGACGCCGAAGTGGGGGTGAAATGCATGTGGAAGCGAGGATGTTTGGCCAGCCATGCTTTGACCGCCGGATGCTTATGGGTGGCATAGTTGTCGGCGATCAGGTGCAGGTCGAAGCCCTTGGGCGTGCTGCGGTCGATGAGTCGAAGGAATTTGAGCCATTCCTGGTGCCGATGACGTTTCATGCATTCGCCGATCACCCTGCCGGTGGCGACATCGAGGGCGGCGAACAGTGTCGTCGTGCCATGCCGCTTATAGTCGTGGGTCATCGTTCCCGCCCGCCCCTTCTTCATTGGCAGGCCCGGTTGGGTGCGGTCCAGCGCCTGGATCTGTGACTTCTCATCGACCGAGAACACCAGTGCCCGGTCCGGCGGATCAAGATAGAGACCGACGACGTCCGTCACCTTCTCGACGAACTGCTTGTCGTTCGACAGTTTGAACGTCTTGGTCAAATGGGGCTTGAGCCCATGCGCGCTCCAAATGCGCTGTACGCTGGTGTGGCTCAGACCCACCGCCTTGGCAAGCGTGCGCGCGCTCCATTGCGTGGCAGCCGGTGGCTTCTGTCGCAGCGTCATCTCGACCACACGCGCAATGACTTCGGCGCTCAACGGCGTCTTACGGCCAGGCCGGGTCGCGTCGCGCCCAAGCCCATCGACACCCTGCTCAAGATAACGATCGCGCCAGCGGTAGGCCGTCTTCTTGGTCTTGCCCAGCGTCCGCACAATCGACGCCAAACTCGCCGCGTCCGCCCACATCAGCACGATCCGCGCACGCCAAACAAGCTTCTGCGGCGTGTTCCGGTCCGCCACCCAACCTTCCAACCGCACCCGAGCCTCAGGCGACAGCAACAGCCTTTTGTCCATGTCCATCGACACAAACTCGCATATTTGCAAGATCAAGGGAATCCATCCGTTGATTCCGCAACACTAGCGGATCTGCAGCGGCCAAGTTGTAGTCCTTGACCGCATCATTAATGTCGAGAACGGTGCTATAATAACTATAATCGGGAAAGTGCTGCGTTAGGCTTTTGTATGTGTCCTGATAATCCAGCCGCACTTCGTCCTCCCCTTCATTGTCAGGGATAATGCCTGATTTATCATGAGTGCGAATAGCCAACTGGTCGAGAATACGCATCAGGGCATCAGTCTTCACGCCGCCATCTTCACCTATCCGTTCTGGTGACAGGATGAAGCCAAGATAGTGCTCAATGAGCTGCGTTAAGTTTTGTTGTTCGGACACGGTAGGCTTTCTTTGAAAATCAGGCGATCCGTCCCAGCCGGATCGCTTCTTGACGCAGATCGTGTTGCGCGGGGAAGAAGCCGCCATCATTGGCGCCATCGCAATTGTACAAAACGGCCACGGTCAGGCGTTGTGTCGGCAGGGTCAGGAGCTGGCCGGTAAAGCCGTTGATCCGGCCACTGTGCGTAAAGAACGGCGTGCCATCGATAAAGCCGAGACGCATGCCGAGGCCATAGCCCGGTGCGCGGGTGTTGTCGCGGTCGAGCGCGAAGCTGTCGTCCTTCAGGCGCGTCGGTGTCAGCATGGCGGCCAGGCTGGCAGGCGCAAGAATGTTCCCCGTCAGCAAGGCCGCGTGCCAGCGGCACAGATCAGCGCTGGTTGAGCGGACCCCGCCTGAGCCGCCGGCAAAGCTGGGCGACACCGGCCATACCTGCCCGAAACCGTCGCGCAAAGATCGATTGGCGCGATGGCCTTCGCACAGGTCGGGCGCGGAGAGAGTTACAGGGTCAATGCCCGTGCGGCTCATGCCGGCGGGGATGAACAGGCGCTGCCGGCAGAATTCCGCCAGCGACAGGCCGCTCAGGCGTTCGACCACGATGCCGAGCAGGGCGAAGCCGGTATTGCTGTAGACCCACTTCATCCCCGGCGGGCAGCGGAACAAAGGATCGCTGGTCTTGATCGCTTCGAGAAGGCCCTGCTGCGTATAGTCGTGGGTCTGCGCGGCGGTCAGGATATCGGCGTGGCGGCCGCTGAGATAGTCATCGAGGCCGGCGGTGTGGCTAAGGAGCTGGCGCAGGCTCATGACATCGGCGCGCGGGAAATCCGGGATAAAGCGCGCCAGAGGATCGCCGAGAGACAGCTTGCCGTCTTCGGCCAGCAACAGGATGGCGGCGGCGGTGAACTGCTTGCTGATCGAGGCGATACGAAAACCGGTGTGCGGCGTCACATCGTGCGAAGGCGCCAGTTGCGAACGGCCATAACCGGCGGAATAGAGCAGGTGGCCGTCGCGCATGACGCTTAAGGACAGCCCCGGCGTCACCTTGCGTTCGATCATGCGCTGCGCCACGGCGTCGAGCGTCGGCCAGTCTTTGAGCGGTGGTTCGGGGGCAGGCGGCGGTGGTTCGGCGGGGGCTGAGGTGCCGGGCAGACGGATCGCGGCTTTGGGCAGGTAGGTGGCGCCGGCCCAGAGGGTGAGGGCGCCCGCTGTCAGGCCGCCCGCCACACCGGCCAGGACATCACGGCGCATCAAAAGAGAACGGGGCGGCTGATCGTCGGTCATTCTGACTCCACTGGAGCCCGATTGATCGCCGATTTCAGCCGCCCCGTAAAGGCATGGCTAAGGTAAAATTAGTGTTCCCCGCCCATCGTCTTGTTCGAGCGGCCGCGCGCGTACATCTGCAAGGCCTCGATAAAGCCGGCGAAGGCCATGGCGGCGTAGATGTAGCCCTTCTCGATATGGGCACCGAAACCTTCGGCGATCAGCACCATGCCGATCATCAGCAGGAAGCCGAGGGCCAGCATGACGATGGAGGGGTGACGGTTGATGAAGGACGAGATCGGGCCCGAAGCGACGAACATCAGGAAGACGGCGACCAGAACCGAGATGATCATGATCGGCAGGTGATCGGTCATGCCGACGGCGGTCAGGATCGAATCGATGGAGAAGACGAGGTCGAGCAGCAGGATCTGGGCGATGGCAGCCGCAAAGCCGATCTTGACCTGCGGCTTTTTGTCACCCTCCTCATCCTTGTGCTCGGTCGAGTGATTGATTTCGCTTGTGGCCTTATAGACCAGGAACAGACCGCCGCCGAGCAGGATGATATCGCGCCATGAGAAGCCATGGCCGAACAGGGTGACGACGACTTCTTTCATGCCGGCCAGATGCGATAGCGTGAAGAGAAGTGCTATCCGCATCAGCAGCGCGCCGCCCAGGCCAATGGCGCGGGCCTTGGGGCGCATCGCTTCCGGCAGCTTGTTGGTCAGGATCGAGATAAAGATCAGGTTGTCGATGCCAAGCACGACTTCCATAACGATAAGGGTCAGCAGGGCGGCCCAGGCGGCTGGGTCGGTCGCAAGGGCGGTAAGGGCGTCCATGGGGATGTCTCTCGGTCTGGCGGATAACGGGAATATCGCCCACTTAGATAAAAGAAATACCTTAAATCTCAAGGCGTCGGGATCAACATTTCGGTGTGGCGCTTCACTTTGATCTGATAAGTCGCTTTTGGGCAAGAATTTGGCGGGCATTGGTTGCGATGCTAAAATCCCTATGCTAAGGAGCCCGCGGCTCAGGTAAGACAGAGGCGCTGTGTTTGCGCCCGTGAGCTTGTGCCCATGCGTCGGGAGCTTTTTTAAGCCCCTGAAAACATTTGTATTCACTCTAGCTCGGGATTTGGTGTGCCAGGCTCTTTAAGCGACAATCAGCAATTTCGGGAAACGGAAGCCGGCGAACGTTACGCCAAGGCGGCCTTTGAACTCGCCGAGGACAATAAGGTGCTCGACGTCGTGCATGGCGACATCGTGGCCCTGAAGGCGCTCCTGCTTTCCAGCGCCGAACTGCGCACCTTCGTGGGCTCTCAGGTCTATAAGTCGGACGTGAAGCTGAGCGGCCTGCTGGCCGTGGCGGCTGGCCTGAACCTCAACGACCTGACACGCAAGGCGCTCGGTGTTCTGGCCTCAAATGGCCGCATGGATCACCTGTTCCCCTTCATCACCGCTTTTAACAAGCTGTACGACGCCAAAAAAGGCATTGTCAGCGCTGAAGTGACCTCGGCTGTAGCGCTTTCTGATGCGCAGCTGGACGACCTCAAAAAGGCCCTCGCCAAGACGCTGGGCCAATCCGCCGAGATCAGCACCCGTGTTGATCCGGCCCTCCTGGGCGGGCTTAAGGTCCGCGTAGGTTCGCGTCTCTTCGACGCTTCGCTCAAGACCAAACTTGATTCCCTCAAATTCGCCCTTAAGAGAGCGTAATACCCATGGACATTCGTGCAGCCGAAATCTCGGCCATCCTCAAAGCTCAAATCGCAGGTTTCGGTGAAGAAGCCGATGTGTCGGACGTTGGTTCCGTCCTCAGCGTCGGTGACGGTATCGCCCGCGTTTACGGTCTCGACAAGGTTCAGGCCGGTGAAATGGTCGTGTTCCCGAAAGCCGGCGTCAAGGGCATGGCCCTCAACCTGGAAAAGGACAATGTCGGCGTCGTTATCTTCGGCGAAGACCGTGAAATCTCGGAAGGCGACGAATGCCGCCGCCTCGGCGAAATCGTCGACGTGCCGGTCGGCAAGGGCCTGCTCGGCCGCGTCGTCAACCCGCTCGGTGAGCCGATCGACGGCAAGGGCCCGATCGTTTCGACCGAACGCCGCCGTACCGACCTGAAGGCCCCCGGCATCATCCCGCGCAAGTCGGTACATGAGCCCGTCCAAACCGGCATCAAGGCCATCGACACTCTGATCCCCGTTGGTCGCGGCCAGCGCGAACTGATCATCGGTGACCGTCAGACCGGCAAGACCGCCGTAGCCATCGACGCCATCCTGAACCAGAAGGCCGCCAACGAAGGCACCGACGAGAACGCCAAGCTTTATTGCGTTTACGTCGCCATCGGCCAGAAGCGTTCGACCGTTGCCCAGATCGTGAAAGCGCTCGAAGAAAACGGCGCCCTCGAATACACCATCGTCGTCGTCGCTTCGGCTTCCGAGCCGGCCCCGCTGCAATACCTGGCGCCGTTCGCCGGTTGCGCCATGGGCGAATATTTCCGCGACAACGGCATGCACTCGCTGATCATCTATGACGATCTGTCGAAGCAGGCCGTCGCCTATCGCCAGATGTCCCTGCTGCTGCGCCGTCCGCCGGGCCGCGAAGCCTATCCGGGCGACGTTTTCTACCTGCACTCCCGCCTGCTGGAGCGCGCCGCCAAGCTGAACGAAGAAAACGGCTCCGGCTCGATGACCGCCCTGCCGATCATCGAAACGCAAGCCAACGACGTGTCGGCCTACATCCCGACCAACGTGATCTCGATCACCGACGGTCAGATCTTCCTCGAAACCGACCTGTTCTATCAGGGCATCCGTCCGGCCGTGAACGTCGGTCTGTCGGTGTCGCGCGTCGGCTCGTCGGCTCAGATCAAGGCGATGAAGCAAGTCGCCGGCGCCATCAAGGGCGACCTGGCCCAGTATCGTGAAATGGCCGCCTTCGCCAAGTTCGGTTCCGATCTGGACGCCGCAACCCAGCGCCTGCTGGCCCGTGGTGCCCGTCTGACCGAGCTTCTGAAACAGCCGCAATACTCGCCGCTGAAGGTTGAAGAGCAGGTCTGCGTGATTTACGCCGGTACGCGCGGTTACCTCGACACCATCGCCGTGGGCGATGTCGGCCGCTACGAGAAGGACCTGCTGTCCTCGCTTCGCACCCGCCACACCGATCTTCTGACCGCGATCCGCGAAAAGAAGGCCTTGTCGGCTGAGCTCGAAGAGCAGTTGAAGACGATCGTCGCCGATTTCACCTCCAACTTCGCCTAAATCCGGAAAGTTAGACCAAAACAATGGCAAGCTTAAAGGACATGCGTACTCAGATCGGAAGCGTGAAAGCCACGCAGAAGATCACGAAAGCGATGCAGATGGTGGCGGCCGCCAAGCTCAAGCGCGCGCAGGACTCGGCGGAAAACGCCCGGCCCTACGCCCGGCGCATGGCAGCGGTCATCGCCAATCTGGCCAAGAGCATCACGGGCGATTCCGCGCCCGCCATGCTGGCCGGCAATGGCTCGCAGACCAACCAGCTCGTGGTCGTGGCCACGGCTGACCGCGGTCTGGCCGGCGGGTTCAATTCGAACATCGTCCGCGCCGCCCGCGAATTCATCGCCCAGCAAACCGCCGCCGGCAAAAAGGTTCGCCTCATCACCATCGGCCGTAAAGGCCGTGACCAGTTGAAGCGCACTCACGGTGACAAGATCGTCGAAAGCTTCGACCTGTCGGGCACCAAGGTGCTGACGATCGACGTGGTGACGCCGATCGCCGATCTGATCGCGCGTGAATTTTCCGAAGGCCGCGCCGATGTCGTGACCCTCTTCTATTCGCGCTTCCAGTCGGTCATCGCTCAGGTGCCTACGCCTAAGCGCCTTATACCGGCCGAAGTCGATCTGTCCGCCGCTGCCGATACCGGCGGCGTGCAGCCGGTCTATGAGTATGAGCCCTCCGAGGAAGAGATCCTTGAGACACTCCTGCCGCGTAACCTGTCGGTGCAGATACTCTCCAGCCTGCTGGAAAACAACGCTGGCTTCTACGCCTCGCAGATGAGCGCCATGGATAACGCCACGCGCAATGCCGGCGAAATGATCAAAGCGATGAACTTGAAATATAACCGTAAACGCCAGGCCCAGATCACGACCGAACTGATCGAGATCATCGCCGGCGCCGAAGCCCTGTAAGGATACGAACCCATGTCCGCTCAACAAAAGATCACTGCCGCCAAGGGCAAGATCACCCAGATCATCGGCGCCGTCGTCGACGTTTCGTTTGAAGGTGGCATGCCCGCCATCCTGAACGCCCTGGAAACCACCAACACCGCCACCGGCGCGCGTCTGGTTCTGGAAGTCGCACAGCACCTTGGTGAAAACACCGTCCGCACCATCGCCATGGACGCCACCGAAGGCCTCGTTCGCGGTCAGGACGTTACCGACCTCGGCACCCCGATCACCGTACCGGTCGGCCCGGCCACGCTCGGCCGCATCATGAACGTCATTGGCGAGCCGATCGACGAAGCCGGACCGATCGAAACCAAGTTCTTCAACCCGATCCACGCCGATGCGCCTTCGTTCGCTGACCAAGCCACCTCGGCTGAAATCCTCGTCACCGGCATCAAGGTTATCGACCTGATCTGCCCCTATTCGAAGGGCGGCAAGATCGGCCTGTTCGGCGGCGCCGGCGTTGGCAAGACCGTTACCATTCAGGAACTGATCAACAACATCGCCAAGGCCTACGGCGGCTACTCGGTGTTCGCCGGCGTCGGTGAGCGTACCCGCGAAGGCAACGATCTATACCACGAAATGATCGAATCCAAGGTGAACGAGCACGGCGGCGGGGGCACCTCGCGCTGTACGCTGGTTTACGGTCAGATGAACGAGCCTCCTGGTGCGCGCGCCCGCGTCGCCCTGACCGGCCTGGCTCAGGCCGAATATTTCCGCGACGTCGAAGGCAAGGACGTTCTGTTCTTCGTCGACAACATCTTCCGCTTCACCCAGGCCGGTTCCGAAGTGTCCGCTCTGCTGGGCCGTATTCCTTCGGCCGTGGGTTATCAGCCGACGCTCGCTACCGAAATGGGCCGTCTGCAAGAGCGCATCACCTCGACCAACAAGGGCTCGATCACCTCGGTTCAGGCTGTGTACGTCCCCGCCGACGACTTGACCGACCCGGCCCCGGCCGCTTCGTTCGCCCACCTGGACGCCACCACCGTTCTGTCGCGCTCGATCGCCGAACAGGGCATCTACCCGGCCGTCGATCCGCTCGACTCGACCTCGCGTATTCTTGATCCGCGCGTTGTCGGTCAGGAACACTACGAAACCGCCACGCGCGTTCAGGAAATCCTCCAGCAGTACAAGGCGCTGAAGGACATCATCGCCATCCTCGGCATGGACGAACTGTCGGAAGAAGACAAGGCGACCGTTGCCCGCGCCCGCAAGATCCAGCGCTTCATGTCGCAGCCTTTCCACGTGGCCGAAATCTTCACCGGTACGCCGGGCGTGCTGATGTCGATCGAAGACACCATCAAGGGCTTCAAGGGCATCTGCAACGGTGACTACGATCACCTGCCGGAAGCCGCCTTCTACATGGTCGGCACCATCGAAGACGCTATTGCCAAGGCTGAAAAGCTGGCCGGCGAAGGCAAGTAATCATGGCCGATACGGATAAGCTGCACGTTTCCCTGGTCACCCCCGAACGCGAACTGTTCGCGGGCGAGGTTGATCAGGTCGTGGCGCCGGGTGTCGAAGGTGAATTCGGCGTTCTGGCGCATCACGCGCCCTTCATGACCACGCTGGCCGAAGGGGATGTCACCATCCTCGACGGTACGACGAAGCGCGTCTTCCAGGTGCGCGGTGGCTTTGCCGACGTCAACGAAGACGGCATGACCATCCTGGCCGAACACGCTAACGAATACGGCGAGAACGTTAACTAGTGTTGCGGAATCAACGGATGGATTCCCTTGATCTTGCAAATATGCGAGTTTGTGTCGATGGACATGGACAAAAGGCTGTTGCTGTCGCCTGAGGCTCGGGTGCGGTTGGAAGGTTGGGTGGCGGACCGGAACACGCCGCAGAAGCTTGTTTGGCGTGCGCGGATCGTGCTGATGTGGGCGGACGCGGCGAGTTTGGCGTCGATTGTGCGGACGCTGGGCAAGACCAAGAAGACGGCCTACCGCTGGCGCGATCGTTATCTTGAGCAGGGTGTCGATGGGCTTGGGCGCGACGCGACCCGGCCTGGCCGTAAGACGCCGTTGAGCGCCGAAGTCATTGCGCGTGTGGTCGAGATGACGCTGCGACAGAAGCCACCGGCTGCCACGCAATGGAGCGCGCGCACGCTTGCCAAGGCGGTGGGTCTGAGCCACACCAGCGTACAGCGCATTTGGAGCGCGCATGGGCTCAAGCCCCATTTGACCAAGACGTTCAAACTGTCGAACGACAAGCAGTTCGTCGAGAAGGTGACGGACGTCGTCGGTCTCTATCTTGATCCGCCGGACCGGGCACTGGTGTTCTCGGTCGATGAGAAGTCACAGATCCAGGCGCTGGACCGCACCCAACCGGGCCTGCCAATGAAGAAGGGGCGGGCGGGAACGATGACCCACGACTATAAGCGGCATGGCACGACGACACTGTTCGCCGCCCTCGATGTCGCCACCGGCAGGGTGATCGGCGAATGCATGAAACGTCATCGGCACCAGGAATGGCTCAAATTCCTTCGACTCATCGACCGCAGCACGCCCAAGGGCTTCGACCTGCACCTGATCGCCGACAACTATGCCACCCATAAGCATCCGGCGGTCAAAGCATGGCTGGCCAAACATCCTCGCTTCCACATGCATTTCACCCCCACTTCGGCGTCCTGGCTCAATCAGGTCGAACGCTTTTTCGGCTTGATAACAGGCGATCGCATCCGCTGCGGCGTGTTCAAGAGTGTCGCCGAACTCGAAGGCGCAATTCAAGACTATCTCGATCATCACAACGCCGATCCAAAGCCCTTCGTTTGGACCAAATCCGCTACAGACATTCTTGAAAAGGTCGCCAGGGGGCGACAGGCGTTAGAGTCACAACACTAGCACTACTTTGGCATATTATTCTTGGCGGGCTCGGCGAGGCGTTTGTCACAGTGGGGACAGCGCCTTGGTGGCGGTCGCATGAAGAGGTCGAGAATGGCCTGGCGGATGGCGGGCATTGTCGGCTGAGGCGGTGGCCCCCCGACTCTTTTTTTTTCGTCCCGCTGCTTTGAGGCGGCGGGATTGGAGAAATGCAAAAGCGATCATCGCCATTAGACAATGTCGGTGCAAACCGGTCCATGACCTGCCTTCGAAGTGATCAAGCCCAAGCTCTTCCTTGAGTTGCTGATGTGCCTGTTCGCAGATCCACCTTGCCTTGATAGCCGCGGCTAGCATCTTGAGGGGGGCGTCGGCAGGCAGGTTTGACAGGTAGTATTTCTGTTCTCCGGTTGAACGCCTTTCCCCGACCAGCCAGACCTCCTCCTCGCCAGGCATGGCTTGGACACGACCGTCGCTCATACGATGCCTGTGGCCATCTGCGACCCGAACGCGGCAAGCGGCAAACTGGCAGTTCAGCTTGCCTTTGGTTCCGCGCCGCCAACTTACTTTCTTCCATTTCCCATCAGCCAACATCTTTTCGGCAGAGACAGCAACATCGTCAGGGACATGGTATTTGCGCCGCCTTCCGGTTGCCGCTTCCGGGAAGATTAGGCCGACGTCTGCCTGATACACATTCTGACGCCGTGATATGCCGACGGCCCACAACAGGTCGCGCTTGCTCAGGGCCTCGCGGAACGGCCCGCTTGACCCATAGCCAGCATCGGCCAGCACGCACCCGAACCGGGCCCCAGAGGCTATAACACGATCAATTTCCTCAATGGCGATCTCCGGCTTTGTCAGGGCAACCTGGCATTCTTGCGGGACCCGAGCCCGGTTCATCCGCGCGACATCATTCGTCCAACTCTCGGGCAAGAACAGGCGCAGGCCCACCATCACAGGCACTTCGCGCGATGCCAGCGTCACCGAAACAAGCGACTGGCAGTTGGACGTCTTGCCAAGCGAGGAAGCATATTGCGCCGCCACGCCAACCGAATGGCTGCCCTTTTTCGGCAGCGCCGTGTCATCGATGACAAGATAACCGGCATCATCCCCCACCAGACGGTCGGCCTCCTTCAGGAGAACGGCTTCAAGCGGTCCACTTTCCCAAACGCCGTCAGAGACAAAATGATGGAGTTGGTCATAGCCAAACTCGCCATCGCGGGCGGCCATCGGCTGGACACTCTTGCGGTCACCCGGGCCAATCAGGCCTGCAATATAGGCAGGGCACAGCCGCATCCGGGTCTTATGCCGCAAGGCCACCAGGAAGGGCGTCAACCAATCTTCCAAATCTACGCGCCAATGTTCCGACATCGCCAGTCTCCTTAAAGCTGGCTCTCTATGAATCACGCAATGTCAGCCGGGGGAATCCTCAAAATTCATTTTCTGCCAAAGTAGTGCTAGTTTTCGGCTGCATGATGACAGACAAAAGCCCGTCGGAGCGATCCGGCGGGCTTTTTGTTGCAAAGCACAAAAATCCGTGATCACCTTCTGAGGGTCACATTCCTGCGTTACAAAGCGCTTACGGTATGGGCTGGCGGACTATTTGGCACAAGGATTCATGCCCATGCTGCGACGCACTCTTCTTGGCGCTGGCGGTGCTTACCTGGCGCTTTGCTGGTCGGCCACTGCCGAAACCTACGCCCCTCTGCGCGCCCAGACTGTGCGCGACTCGATCGGCGTTAACACCCATATCAATTATACCGACGGGGCTTACAGGCGCATTGCCGACGTCATTACGGCTCTGGATTATCTCGGCGTCAAACACGTCAGAGACAGCGCCCCGAGACTCGTCGAGGGCGGCGATCTGCCCCTCAAGAATTACATTTGGATGAGCAAGGCCGGGATCAGGTTCAACCTGGTCATGGGCGGCCAGATCAAGCAATCCTATGAGCCCAAACGCAGCCTTTTGGGCCTGCAGGCGCTGGAAAAAGCGCAACCCGGCGCCATTGAGACGATTGAGGAGTTCAATGAGGTCAACAACTGGCCGCTGACCTATCAGGGCAAGACCGGCATCACTGCATCCATCGCGGCGCATAAGGCGACCGTCGCCCTTCTGCGCGCCGATCCCCTGCTTCGCAAAAAGCCGATCTTCGACATGACGGGCGACGATGAGGTGGCGAGCCTGAAAGAGCGCGGCGATTTTCATAATGCTCACATCTATGCCCAGAACGGTCACCAACCGCTTGTCTGGATGGATCAGACGGGTGAGGCCAATCGCGGGAAGCCTTGGGTCATCACCGAATTTGGCTATGCCAGTAATCCAGAGAGCGGCTGGCTCGTCATCGGCGTCGGCGAGGCGGGGCAGGCGCGGGGCGTGCTCAACGGCATTATGGACGCCCAGCGTCACAAGGCGTCGCGCATCTATCTCTACGAACTGCTCGATCAGAAACCTGATCCGGAGGGTAAGGAAAAGGAGATGCACTTCGGGCTGTTCAGGCTCGACAATAAGCCCAAACCCGCCGCCACAGCCTTGCGCAACCTGCTGCGCATTATCGAAGATCGTGATCCGGCGGCCAAGACCTTCAAGCCCACCCCCCTGAATCTGACGCTGGCGGGCCAGCCTGACACCGTCCAGAGTGTCACCCTGCAAAAAGCGACGGGCAAGAGCCAGATTGTGCTGTGGAATGAGGTGACCTTCTGGGATCGCGCCACCGGCAAGCCCATCGACAACCCGTCCGTCCCGGTCAGGGTGACTCTGCCGGCGGGCACGCACGCCACGGCGCTTTACGATCCCATGAAACAGGCTCAGCCGATCCGCACGTTCAACGACAAGGGAGTCGTTACCGTATTGGTGCCCGACTATCCCGTCATCCTTGAGGTGACGCCTGACGCCTAACCCTAATTGAGCCCTAACCTTTATTTAACAGGGTAAAGCCGCCATAGATCAGACGTTTGCCATCGAAGGGCATGTCGTCCTCCATCTGCATGCGCGGGTCAGCCATAACCTTCTCGTTGCCGGCGTCGCGGGCCTCTTTTGATGGCCAGGTGACCCAGGAAAAGACGACCACTTCGTCGGGTTCCAGTTTCACCGCCAGCGGGAAGGATGTGAGCTTGCCATCGGGCACATCGTCGCCCCAGCATATCGACGATATCGATGGCGCCGTGATCTTTCCAGACCTCGGCGGCCATTTGGGCCATCTTGAGATAGGCGTCTTTGTTGTCCTTGCGGACCGGGATGAGAAAGCCGTCGATATAGCCGTATTCGGACATGGTACGCTCCTGTGTGAGGGTGGCGCATTGTCGGCTTTTTCTGCGTCAGAAAAAGGCAGGATGTCGTGCCGGCCTGACACAAGCGCGTGATGGCGTCAGACCAGCGCCTTGAACTCCGCGATCACCTTGCGGTAGCTGTCGCGCTTGAAGTGGACGACGCGGTCGATGACCTTGTCCATGGTGCACCATTCCCAGCGCGAGAATTCCTGCTCGTGATGGGCCTTCAGGTCGATCTCTGATTCATCACCCACAAAGCGATAGGCGAACCAGATCTGCTTCTGACCCTTGAAATTCTTGCCGATCTTCTTGTTGGCCAGCACTTCGGGCGGGAAGTCGTAGACGATCCAGTCCTTTGTCCGGCCCATGGGCTCGACGGATTTGATGCCGGTTTCTTCCCACAGCTCGCGCAAGGCGGCGGCTTCGAGGTCCTCGCCCTCATCGACCCCGCCCTGGGGGAACTGCCAGGCATGGTCACCGTTCACGCCATAGCGATGCCCGATCCAGACCTGACCGGCGGCATTGAAGACGACAAGCCCGACATTGGGGCGATATCCGACAGGCCCTGCGCTCATTGGTGGGCAATCGCGGAAGCGGGCGCGAGCTGGATGCCCTTGGCCTCAAGCTGCTGCGTCCATTTTTGCGCCACGGCCAGGGTGACCGGATAGGAGAAGCCGGTGCCAAGCGCGGCCCCGCGGCTCTTGGCCGTGGCTTCCAGCCCCCCGAGTTGCGCGTAGATGGCGGTGGCGTTGATTTGGTTGTCGATGATGCGGTCAGCCGAGGCGCGCGCCCAGGCGCCATCCAGCCCCTTGGCGGAGCCATCGTCGATAAAGGCGACACCGCGCGATTTCAGGTTCTGCATCAGGGTCGAGACGCCCGACTTATCCTTGAAGAAGGCACCGCCCTGATAGTTCGATACGGCGAAGAACCCCGTGGCGCGCGACAGCGCCCAGTTGAGCTTGCTGATAACATCTTCGGTGCGGGCATTGGCCATCAGGGTCTGCGGGCCGGGGTCGTTATCGGGGAAATTGACCGGCTGCATCGGCACCTCGATCATGACCTCATGACCATTGGCGCGCGCCAGATCGATCCAGTTTTGCAGACCGGCGGCATAGGGCACGAAGGACAGCGTCACCTGCGGCGGCAGATTGATGATCGCCTCTTTGGTGGTGGCCGGGTTGAGGCCGAGACCGCCGACGACCAGCGCCACCATGGGCCGGCCATCGCTCTTGAACGGGCGGGCATAGGCAGTGGCTGGAGTCAGGCCGTTGGCGCCGATCATCGGCAACGGGCCGGTGTCGGTGGTCTGGACCAGCCCGCTGATCGGTGCGGGCGTCAGGGGGGAGGTGGTGAATTTGGGGGCGGCGCCGGCACCCACGCCGTTATCGCCCGGCATGGTGATCACCGCCGTGCCCTGGACGGGCGTGGCATTGGGGTCGTTGAGATTGAAGCCGTCGACCGGCGTATCTGAGAACAGGCCAAGCGAATCGAGGGTGAAAGACTGCATGCCGGACTGACTGTCGTCAGGTTTGGCATGTGGATCGGCCGCGGCAGCGGCAGGCTTGTTGAGGGTGACGCGCACGCTCGGCGAGGCGGCATCGGGGTCGCCGGCGAGGCTCAGAAAGGTGAAGACGGCGGTGGCGAAGAGGCAAAGCGCCGCCACGGGGGCGACATAGGGCTTCCTGAAGGTCTCGGCGATACGTGCGCCCACTAAGCCGGGTAATTCGCGCAGATGCGGCTTTGCGCCACGCGGCGGATCGAAGCGCGGGCGTCCTGGCAGGTCTGACGAGGCTTTGGGTTTGGCGAACATGAATTTTGGCGATTGAGACGTAAAAGCTAAGCCTTGACTGTGACGGATCAGGGTTAACAAAGACTAACGAAAGCTGAAGACTATGCGGTAAAATGCAAAAACCCCGATGCGGGAGCACCGGGGTTTTATAGCTATCACTGTCAGAGCTTTTACTTCTTTTCGACCGAAGACGCCGAGCTTGACGACGAAGCGCTTGCGGAAGACGAAGATGATGACGACGCGGCGGAGGATGCCGTGCCGGCCTTCTTGGCGTCCGGACCGGCCAGTTTGGCCTTGGCGTCGAACTTGGCGCCCGGCTTATCGACCAGATCGCTGTCGGCCAGCTTGGCGCCGCGCGGGTGGGCCGCGGCCAGCTTGACGTCGCCATTGTATTTCAGCACGTCGAGTGCGCGGGTCAGTTCGAAATCGCCGGTCTTGGTGTCGAAATCTTCCGGCGGCACTTCCTGAACGGCGTGGGCCGAGCGACGCGACTTGCCTTCGTCGGCATCCAGCGCATTGCCATAGGCGGCTTCGGTATACTGCATGGCCGAGGTGGCGATGTATTTCGCCTGTTCCTTCGTTTGCGCCACTTCGAGATCAGGCTCGATGCCGGTCTTCTGAATCGACTGACCGGACGGCGTGTAATAACGCGCCGTGGTCAGCTTGACGGCGCGGTTCTGACCGAGGTCGATCACGCTCTGGACCGAACCCTTGCCGAAGCTTGTCAGGCCGACAATGCTGGCGCGATGCTGGTCTTTCAGCGCGCCCGACACGATTTCCGCCGCCGACGCCGTGCCCGGATTGATCAGCACGACGATGGGCTTGCCGTTCAGCATATCGCCCTTCTTGGCCTGATAGCGGATGATATCCTTCGGATCGCGGCCGCGCTGGCTGACAATTTCGCCGCCATCGAGGAACAGATCGGCCACGCCGACCGATTGTTCCAAAAGGCCGCCCGGATTGTTGCGCAGATCGAGCACGAGGCCCTTCATGGTCGGATTCTTGGCGATCAGATCGGCCAGTTGCGTCTTGGCGTCATTGGCGGTGGTTTCCGAGAAGCTGGCGATACGCAGATAGCCGAAATCGCCTTCCATGCGCGTCTTGACCGACTTTACGGTGATGATTTCGCGTGTCAGCGGCACATCAAACGGCTCGGTCTTGCCGACGCGTACGATGGTGACGATCAGCTTGGTGTTGGGCTCGCCCTTCATCTTGGTGATGGCGTCGTTGAGCGGAAGGCCGATGATGCTGGTGCCATCGATGGCGGTGATGTAGTCGCCCGATTCGATTCCGGCCTTTTGGGCAGGGGTGTCGTCGATCGGCGTCACCACCTTCACCGCGCCATCCTCGCTGGAGACCTCAAGACCGATGCCGCCGTAGGAGCCGCGCGTCTTTTCCTTTAAATCCGTATAGTCGTCGTCGGACAGATAGTTGGAATGCGGATCAAGGCTGGCCAGCATGCCTTCGAGGGCTGCGTTGATCAGCTTCTTCGAATTGACCGGCACGACGTAATCCTGCTGAACCAGGGCCAGCACATTGCCGAACAGCTCAAGCTGCTGGTAGGTGTCCGAACGCGGCGAAAACACCGGCTGATTGGCATAGGCCACGGCCCCGATGCTCAGGGCGATAACGGCGACACCACCTAGGTACAGATTCTTCATAAAGGTCCTCAAAGGGAAAGCTACTCAACCTACATATAAGAGTGTGAGTGTGGCGTAAACGGGGCGTTGTTATTTAAGTTGGAACGCGGCTTTCAGGTTGCAACGAGCGAAGCGATTCCAGTTGCTTTTTTTGCAACTGGCAAGCCCGACCGGGCGCCCGAGCCTATGCGAGGAGCCCATTCTTATTGTTTAAATAATCTGGCGGCGTCTGAGCTGAAAAATTTTTAACGGCTGGAAACTTGTAATTGCGTGGCGGGATTGACCGGATCTTCACCGCGGCGCAGTTCCATATAGAGCAGGGTCTTCTTCTCCGACAGGTTCGGCATCCGGCCTAGCGGCTCCTGCCGCCCGACCGTCTGGCCCTTATCGACATAGATACGGCCGATTCCGGTGATGACGACGCGGTAATTGTTCCCGATATTGAGAATGACGACTTGGCCGTAGGAGTCAAGCGGGCCGGCGAACTCGACCTCGCCCTCGGCCGGCGAGGTGACCTGAGCGCCTGGCAGGGCGGCGTAGGTGGTGCCGCGATTGGACGGGCCGGCGCCATCGGCTTGCGCGAAGGCGCGGGTGACGTCACCGACCACTGGCTGCATCAGATGCGTGTTATCGGCCGGTGCGATACCAAGCATTTTCAGCGGGATATCGCCGCGCAGGCGGGCCTCTTTTGCCTTCAGTTCGGTGGCGCGGGCGTCCATCTGGTCGGCCTGGCCCAGAAGCTGGTCTTCCAGCCCCATCTTCTGGCTGATCAGGCGTTCGATCTCGTCGCGCTGATCGGAAATGTCACTTTCCGACACGAACAGGGCGTCATTTTGTGCTGCGGCCTGACGGCGTAGATTGACCAGATCGTTGTTCTGCTTGACCAGTCCGTTGGTGCGCTTTTGCAGCTCAGGCGTGATGGCGCGCATGATGATGGCGGCCAGCACGGCATCATTGGCCTTGCGGGGGGTGACAAAAAGCGCCGGCGGGGGATTACGCGAATAGATTTGCAGGGCGCTGAGCAGGCGGGCTTGCTTGGCGCGCTCAACGCTCAGCTTGCGCGTGATGTCGATTTCCTGCTGGTTGAGGGTTTCGAGACGGGCGCGGAAGATGGCCGAGCGCGTTTCACCGGTGCCCTGCTTCTTGGAGATGTCGATGATCTGCTGGCGCAGGGCTTCTATTTCCTGCGCGATCTGACGAGCATTGCGGCGCTGGGTGTCGCTCTTGCGTTCTTCGGCGCGGCGCTGGGTGGACAGATTATCAAGCGCGGCGCGATCGGCGGCGTTGAGGTCTTTCAGGCGCGTCTGCGCATCCGTCTGCATCGCCCCGAGCAGGGCGAAGACGGCAAGGCCGCTTAGCAGCAAATGGCGCGAAGACGCGAGCATGGTCTTGAGATAAGACGGTTCGCCTGAATTCTCAAGACGTGGTTTGATCAGGCCGCCAGGCGGATATAGCCGTCGCTGTCGATATGCGGGATGAGATCACGATAGGCCGGGATTTGCGGATGCGCGCTGGCCAGGGGCTGGTGGTGCGTTTCGGTGATGACGACGACGCGCGCGCCGGCGGCGTGGCCGGCTTCGATCCCGACGGCGGCGTCTTCGAACACCAGACAATCGGCGATATCGACGCCCAGCTTTTGCGCCGCCAGACGATAGCCCTGCGGATCGGGCTTACCGGCGCTCACGTCTTCGGCGGTGATCAGCAGAGGCGGAGCGGGCAGACCGGCTGCCTTGATGCGGGCTTCGGCCAGGGCGCGCGGCGCTGAGGTGACGATGGCCCAGCGATCGGCGGGCAGGGCGCTCAGAAATTTATGGGCACCGGAAATTTCCACGATACCGTCGGCGGTTTTAATCTCATCCTGCGTAATGCCATGCGCCTCGACTGCCGGATCAAGGCCCGGAATTTTCAGGGCGGCGATCGTATCAACCGAGCGGGCGCCGTGAATGGTGGGCAGGAAGGCTTCAACATCAAGCCCCTGACGTTTGGCCCAGGCGCCCCAGACGCGCTCGGCCGAGGCCATGGAATTCAGCAACGTACCGTCCATATCAAACAGAAAAGCGCGGTAACGACCTTCCAGCAACGCATTTACACTCATGACGACACCCACTCCATACCAAGTTTTACCGCGCCCACGTATAAATGGTGCAGTGCAAAATGTCATGGGGTGTAAGGCTAATTTTTGTTTTGACGCACTTTTTGATCTGAAAAGTGCGTTACACTTTTCGGAAAGTGCTCTAATCGCGATGATAGGGCAATCCGGCCAGAATGGTGGTGGCGCGGTACATCTGTTCGGCCAGCATCACGCGCACAAGGGCGTGCGGCCAAGTCTGTGGCCCGAAGGCAAGCGAAAAGGCCGAGGCTTTCAGCAGGGCCGGATCAAGGCCATCGGCCCCGCCGATCAGAAAGGTGACGCGACGCTCGCCGCGGTCCTTGTAGGTATTCAGGCGCGTGGCGATCTGGCGCGAAGTCAGTGGCTCGCCATGCTCATCGCAGGTGATCAGGATGCCGCCCTCACTGAGTGCGACCTTGATCGCCTCCATCTCCTGTGCTTTCAGCAGCGCTGAGGTGGCGGCCTTGGCGCCTTTTTTGGCTTCGACCTCGAGCAGGTCCACAGGCGAAATGCCTAAACCGCGCCCGGTTAAGGTGGCGCGGTTCAGATAGTCTTTCACGAGGGTGTTTTCGACGGTCGCGCCCAGTTTCCCGACGGCGCAGAGCGTGAGACGCATCAGGCCTAGCCTAGGCTTGAATCGTGTGGCCCGTGCCGTCAGCCGACAGCGACCAGATCTTTTCGATATTGTAGAAGGCGCGGACTTCCGGACGGAAGATATGCACAACAACATCGCCCACATCGATCAGAACCCAATCGCAAGCCGGCAGGCCTTCGATCTTGGCCTTGCCGAAGCCTTTTTCCTTGAGGGCGCGCACGACGTGATCGGCCAGCGCGCCGACATGGCGGTGCGAACGACCGGATGCGATGATCAGGGTATCGGCGACCGAGGACTTGCCTTTGAGATCGATACATACGATGTCCTGAGCCTTGTCATCGTCGAGACGTTCGACGATCAGGGTTTCCAGCGGCAGCATATCTTCGGTCGAGGGAGCTTCGTGGGAAGCGTTGACAACAGCTTCGGGAGCCTCAAACTGAGGGGCTTCGGGCGCAGTTTGCGCGGGTTGACGAGACAGGGCTTGGGTTCCTTTATGATCCACTATGCAAGCGCATTCCAAAAAAGTGTCAGAACTTTTTGGATCAAAATGCGCGTCTTGAAGAGGGTACATAGCACAAACTGCGCCAGAGGTCACCCTTTCATCGGGATTATCGTGTTTTAGCGTTTTGCCTTCAATTTCAGGCGTAAAGCCGTCGATGAATGGCTGTGTAACGGACCTTTGATATAGGTCCAGGCGGGAGGGCGGCGAAGGGCCAGGGTCGAGGCGGCGCGTTCATCGATCCGGTAGTGACCGAAACGCTGTGCCGCGGGTGAGAAGCGCGCCTTCATCAAGGCGCCGGGACGCGACACGACGGCGATCGGCACCATATGGACGATCTGTGTCCAGCCGCGCCACTTATGGAATTGCGCCAGGCTGTCGCCCCCCATGATCCAGACAAAATGAACGCCGGGATAGCGGGCCTTGAGGGCGCGCAGGGTATCGAGCGTATAGGTGGCGTGGATGCGCGTCTCGAAGTCGGAGATGATATCCATCGGGCCGATAAAGGGCTTTATCTGCGCGATACGGGTGCTTAAGGGCGCGGTCTCCGCCTTCGACTTCAGCGGGTTCTGCGGTGACACCAGCCAGATGATGCGGTCGAGCCCCAGCTTTTCACGCGCCGTGGCGGCGACGTGGCGATGCCCCTCGTGCGCCGGATTGAATGATCCGCCAAACAGGCCGATCTTCATGCCGGGTTCGAGATGAAAACCGCTGCGCAATCCCCCGGAGGAGACGGCAGGCCGCATCGGGGCAAGGCCAGCGCGAAACACGCTTTCAGGTGTCCATCGGGTTATAGGGCGCCGGCACGTCGGGTGTCGGATGCGCCTCTTCCAGCTTCTCGCCGGTGATGGTTTCCAGCGCCGCGAACAGCAGATCGCGCACGCCTTCGCCGGTGACGCCGGAGATCAGGAATGGGGTCTGGCCGCTGACCTTCTTGATCTTGGCGGCCAGCTTCTTGCGGGCGTCCTTGTCGAGCGCGTCGCACTTGTTGATGGCCACCAGTTCGGTCTTGGAGCCGAGGATCTCGTCGTAGGCGTTCAGTTCCTTGCGGATCACCTTGTACGATCCCACCGGATCGTCCTGGGTGCCGTCGATCAGGTGGATCAGCACCTTGGTGCGCTCGACGTGGCCGAGGAACTTGGTGCCGAGGCCGGCGCCTTCCGAAGCGCCCTCGATCAGGCCGGGAATATCGGCCATGACGAAGCGCTGCTCAGGGCCAAGATCGATGACGCCGAGATTGGGCACCAGCGTGGTGAAGGGATAGTCGGCGATCTTGGGCTTGGCGGCGCTGGAGGCGGCCAGGAAGGTCGACTTGCCGGCATTGGGCAGGCCCACGAGACCGGCGTCGGCGATCAGCTTGAGGCGCAGCCAGATCCACCGCTCCTCGCCATCCTGACCGGGCAGGGCGAATTTCGGCGCCTGATTGATCGGCCCCTTGAAGCGCGTATTGCCCCATCCGCCATTGCCGCCCTTGGCCAGCATAAAGCTTTTGCCCTCGACATCGAGATCGACGATCAGGGTTTCGTGGTCTTCTTCGAAGACTTCGGTGCCGACGGGCACATACATCACGATGTCTTCGGCATTGGCGCCGTGCATCTGCCGTCCCATGCCGTGGGTGCCGGTCTTGGCCTTGAAGTGCTGCTGATAGCGGTAATCGATCAGGGTGTTGAGGCCTTCCTTGGCCACGATCCACACATCGCCGCCCTTGCCGCCGTCGCCGCCGTCGGGGCCGCCATTGGGGATGAACTTTTCACGGCGAAACGAAACGGCGCCGGCGCCGCCGTTACCGGAACGGATATAGATTTTACACTGATCGAGGAATTTCATTGGGGTTCTTTGAAGCAAAACGTTTGAAAAAGCAAGAAACCCCACCACCACGTCGATAAATCGACGCGCTGATGGGGAGACGTTTCTTGCTCGGTGCGTTTTACAGTATGCGGATCATATGGAGCGCGAGGTGTTCGCCTTCGCGCGCCAGTGAGGTTTCCAGCGTCTTGCGGCCGGTATAGAGGAAGTCGGCGCTGATCAGGGCGCGGGCCGAAGGCTCGTTGTCGGCAAAGTGCGCCGCATGGACGATGCGGTGAACCTTGCGCTTCTTGCACCAGCGCAGCAGGCCGTCCGTCGCCTCGATCGCATAGCCCTGCCCCTGATAGGCGGGGGCGATAAAGACGCTGAGGTTAGGGCCAAACGCATGGATGCCGCCGGAGGTGCCGCAGGCCGATTTGGTCAGGCTGATGACGCCGATCAGGCGGTCATCCTCCAGTCGGATCGCCCAGTGACTCAAAAGATTGGGGCTGACGGGCGTCGCCGACATCTTGGCCAGCAGGGCCTCGGCCTCGTTTCGGTTCAGCGGGTGCGGAATGGCATGGGTCATGCGCGCCGAGTTCTTGTCAGCGAATACGGCCATGAAGGTGTCGAGGTCCGTCTTTCGCAAAGGCGTCAGGCTGAGGCGCGTGGTTTCGATGCTGCGGCCGCCATGCGGGGCTGCGGCTTTTTCGTGATCGGGCCGGATGTGTTCGTTGCGCATGATCATCTCTCTCACTCCGTAGCCCCGGCGCTGGTATAGCCGCAGGCTGAGGTCTATTTAGGGTCAAACTGTGTCAGTTCCACCACAGGTCTCGAAGAGCGGGATCACATTCAGTTGTTTCTAATTTGGCCGTTGCTTCCAAATTCGGCACAACTGAAAACGAAAAACGGGAGCCCGGTAAAATCCGGACTCCCGCTCTAAACTCGGTCCGGATCGGCTTAAAAACTTAAGCACGATCCGAAATATCGAAGGCGTGCTTATTCAGCGGCCGCAGCCACCGGCAGGATCGACACGTAACAACGGTCGTCGCGCTTTGTGGTGAACTTCACATTGCCTGTCGCCGTGGCGAAGAGGGTGTGATCGCGGCCGAGGCCGACATTGTCACCAGCGAAGAACTTGGTGCCGCGTTGACGAACCAAGATGTTGCCGGCGAGAACGAGTTCGCCGCCGTACTTCTTGACGCCAAGACGCTTGGACTGTGAGTCGCGGCCGTTACGTGACGAGCCGCCAGATTTTTTGTGGGCCATGGGAGGGTGTCCTCTTAAACTTTAATCTTACGCTTCGCCAGAATCGTCGGCTGCGGTGGTTTCGGTCTTCTTCTTGGCGGGGGCCTTCTTGGGCTTTTCAGCCGCAACAGGGGCCTCAGCTTCGACAGCCGGGGTTGCGATGGCGGCGGCCAGGTTGCGCGGCGCCAGGTTACGGGCGCGGGCGTCGAGTTCGGCCTTCGTGGTCAGCGAAACGGTGCCTTCCCACTTTGCCGACTTGCCGGCGCCGAGGATCGAGGTGATGCGCAGAACCGACTGCAGTTGGCGATGGCCGCGGGTACGGCGATAACCCTGACGACGGGTCTTCTTGAAGATGCGAACCTTCTCGCCCTTGCGGGTTTCGATCAGGGTGGCTTCGACAACGCCGCCGTCAACCAGCGGGGCGCCGACGACTGCACCGGCTTCATCGCCGAGCATCAGCACTTCGTTGAACTTAACAGCCGCGCCGGCTTCGCCTTCGAGCTTTTCGACAACGATCAGATCGCCAGCCGATACACGGTATTGCTTACCGCCTGTTTTGATGACCGCGTACATGGTCAAGAACCTTTGCGTAGGCACGGGGCTTTATAGAGAAAAGTCCTGCGCGGGAGAATGGAAAAACGCCCCAGGAACCATAAGGCTCCGGGCGAGAGGCGGCGACTTATACAAGGATATGTCGGTGAGTCAACGGGTTTAGAAGCGTAATTGGCTATTTTATTGCCGCCACACTTTCAAAACAAAGTCCTCACCTGCTTCTATATAACTCAAGGCTTGATTTCAATGCGCGAAGGCTTAACTAAGCGGCAGACCCTTTCCACCTTTATAAAGTAACACCACCATGGCCGATACCGCTTCTGTCACCGCAAAAACCCCCGTCACCGTCCTGACCGGCTATCTGGGCGCCGGCAAGACGACCCTGCTCAACCGCATCCTGTCGGAAAACCATGGCAAGAAATACGCCGTCATCGTCAATGAGTTCGGCGAAATCGGCATCGACAACGACTTGATCGTCGGCGCCGATGAAGAAGTGTTTGAAATGAACAATGGCTGTATCTGCTGCACGGTGCGCGGCGACCTGATCCGTATCCTGGCCGGTCTGATGAAGCGCAAAGGCCGGTTTGACGCCATCATCGTCGAGACTACGGGCCTGGCCGATCCTGGCCCGGTGGCGCAGACCTTCTTTGTCGATGAGGACATCAAGGCCAAGACCTATCTCGAATTCGGTGACCGCCCTGGTCGATGCCCTGCACTTTGATGAAGCGCTCAGGACCGACCGCGTGGTCAAGGAACAGATCGCCTTTGCCGACCATATTATCCTCAACAAAACCGATCTGGTTGATGACGCCAAGCTTGATGAGATTGAAGGCCGCCTGAAGGGCCTGAACCCGCTGGCCAGCATCACGCGCGCCCAGCGGTCTTTCGTCGATATCGCTTCGCTGCTCAATCAGCACCGCTTTGATCTGACCAAGATGGACAGCATCGGTCATGATGATCACGACCATCATCACCACGATCACGATCATCATGGTCACGATCACGGGCATGACCACCACCACCATGATCACGGCCCCGCGCACGGTGAGGCCGGTCACGTCCATGATGAGCATTGCAGCCACACCATCAATCCGATCCACGACGAAGAGATCAAGAGCATCTCGCTGAGCGCCGCAACGCCGATCGATGGCATTCGCTTTACCCAGTGGCTCGATAAGCTGCTGGCCGAAAAGGGACAGGACATCCTGCGCGCCAAGGGCATTCTCGACGTGAAGGGTGAGGACAAGCGTCTGGTCTTCCAGGCCGTTCACATGATCCTCGAAGGCGAGCTGCAGGGCGAATGGCGCGAAGGCGAAAAGCGTGTGTCGCGCGCCGTGTTTATCGGCCGTCATCTCGATACGGCGGCGATCAAGGCCGGCTTTGAGGCTTGCATCGCGGCGTAAGCCATCAGTTCCTCCCCTGTTTACGGGGGAGGGGCTTTGTCTCCCTCCCAAAGCGCCCCCTCCGTCAGCGACACCGGCTCTGCGAGCCTCGCGCTGACACCTCCCCCGATAAATCAGGGGAGGAGAAGGGTGTTCAAATCCCATCTCCTTGCTTATAAGCGCCCTCATGACCTTTGCTTATCAAAACTCCTTCGACTCCTATGTGGTCGCCGCCCTGTTCGATGCGCTCGATGAGCCCGTGGTGGCGCTGGCCGATGGCCGCGTCGTTTTCCCCGAAGCCAACGCGCGCTATGACGCGCACCCTGACGCCAGCATCCTGAGCGCTGTCATCCACCCGACCGGCCTTGGCGTCATCACCGGTGGCGATGATGGCCGCGTGGTGTGGACAACGAAGGAAGCCGGCCCGATCGAATTGGCGTCGCACAAGGGGGCGTGGATCGACGTCATCGCTGTGGCGCCCGAAGGCCAGGTGATCGCCTACGCCACCGCCAAGAAGGTACATGTGCTCGATCTGCTCAAGAAAGAGAGCAAAATCTTCACGCATGAGCATTCGGTCTCCGATCTCGTCTTCGATCCGAAGGCGCGCAAGCTCTACTGCGCCACCTATAATGGCGTGGTTGTGTGGTTCGCCCGCATCGATGAAAAGCAAAAGCCGACCAAGCTGTTCTGGGCCGGTTCACACACGAAAATCGCCATGGCGCCGTCGAGCGAATTCGTCATCACCGCCATGCAGGAAAGTGCCCTGCACGGTTGGCGGCTGAAGGATTCGAAAGACATGCGGATGGGCGGCTATCCCGCCAAGATCAAGAGCCTGAACTTCTTTGCCAAGGGCAAGCTTCTGGCCACCTCCGGCGCCAATGGCGCGGTGGTCTGGCCCTTCCTGCGCGCCAACGGCCCGATGGGCGAGGAAGCTTCCGAGATCAATCCGCTGGAAGGCACCATGGTCAGTTGCGTGGCAGGTGCGCCCGAGGAAACCATTCTGGCCGCCGGCACCGAGGACGGCCGCGTCTGGCTGGCTGAGCTGCAATCGACCCACATTGAGTGGATCAAGGGCGAAAAGGGCGCGGCCATCACCTCGCTGTCGCTCTCCGGCGAGGGCACGCGCATTCTGTTTGGTGATGAGGACGGAACCGTCTATATATTCGAACCTGCGGAGTAATTTGGACGCTGGGGGCGTGCATGAGTGACGGTAAGGGCGATGAGCCGGAGAATGACATTCCGGGTCTGAGTGAAGAGGTCATCTATGATGCCCCTCCGGAAGACACCACACCACCACCACCTGTAAAGCCTGTGCCTCTTAAACGTAAATTCCGTCCGTTCCGTTTCGCCGTCGGCTGTGTCGTCGGCTTCTTCGCCTTTTCGATCCTGTCGGTCGCCATCCATCGCTTTGTGCCGGTGCCGATTACGCTGCTGATGATCGAGCGGCTTGGTCATGGTAATGGCCTCGATCACCGCTGGGTGCCGGCGTCGCAGATCTCGGACAATCTCAAGCGCGCCGTCATCGCCTCGGAAGACGCCAAGTTCTGCACGCACGACGGCTTCGATATCCAGGCCATCGAAAAGGCCCAACGCTACAACGCCACCCACAAGAAGAAGCGCGGCGCTTCGACCATTTCGCAGCAGACCGCCAAGAATGTCTTCCTGTGGCCAGATCGTTCGTGGGTGCGCAAGGGTTTTGAGGTCTATTACACCTTCCTGATCGAGCATATGTGGTCGAAGGACCGGATCATGGAGGTCTATCTCAATTCGATCGAGATGGGGCCTGGCGTCTATGGCGCCGAGGCCGCCTCGCAATACTGGTTTGGTCACAGCGCAAAGACGCTCAGCCGCGCGGAAGCGGCGCAACTGGCGGCCATCCTGCCCAATCCGATCAAGCGCAAGGCCAAGGGCAACAAGCGCTCCGGCCGCATCGCCGCCAATGCGCGGACCGTGGTCAGTCAGGGGCTGGATGCCTGCGCGGCGGAATAGATAAGAGGCAAGCTTTGGGGGAATACGGCTATGCTCAATATATTGACTACTGGATATTCGATGGTGATGTACGGATGCCTAGTCTTCTTGCTCTTTAATTTTGCCATCACATTCCTGCTGCCTAGTGTTGCGGAATCAACGGATGGATTCCCTTGATCTTGCAAATATGCGAGTCTGTGTCGATGGACATGGACAAAAGGCTGTTGCTGTCGCCTGAGGCTCGGGTGCGGTTGGAAGGTTGGGTGGCGGACCGGAACACGCCGCAGAAGCTTGTTTGGCGTGCGCGGATCGTGCTGATGTGGGCGGACGCGGCGAGTTTGGCGTCGATTGTGCGGACGCTGGGCAAGACCAAGAAGACGGCCTACCGCTGGCGCGATCGTTATCTTGAGCAGGGTGTCGATGGGCTTGGGCGCGACGCGACCCGGCCTGGCCGTAAGACGCCGTTGAGCGCCGAAGTCATTGCGCGTGTGGTCGAGATGACGCTGCGACAGAAGCCACCGGCTGCCACGCAATGGAGCGCGCGCACGCTTGCCAAGGCGGTGGGTCTGAGCCACACCAGCGTACAGCGCATTTGGAGCGCGCATGGGCTCAAGCCCCATTTGACCAAGACGTTCAAACTGTCGAACGACAAGCAGTTCGTCGAGAAGGTGACGGACGTCGTCGGTCTCTATCTTGATCCGCCGGACCGGGCACTGGTGTTCTCGGTCGATGAGAAGTCACAGATCCAGGCGCTGGACCGCACCCAACCGGGCCTGCCAATGAAGAAGGGGCGGGCGGGAACGATGACCCACGACTATAAGCGGCATGGCACGACGACACTGTTCGCCGCCCTCGATGTCGCCACCGGCAGGGTGATCGGCGAATGCATGAAACGTCATCGGCACCAGGAATGGCTCAAATTCCTTCGACTCATCGACCGCAGCACGCCCAAGGGCTTCGACCTGCACCTGATCGCCGACAACTATGCCACCCATAAGCATCCGGCGGTCAAAGCATGGCTGGCCAAACATCCTCGCTTCCACATGCATTTCACCCCCACTTCGGCGTCCTGGCTCAATCAGGTCGAACGCTTTTTCGGCTTGATAACAGGCGATCGCATCCGCTGCGGCGTGTTCAAGAGTGTCGCCGAACTCGAAGGCGCAATTCAAGACTATCTCGATCATCACAACGCCGATCCAAAGCCCTTCGTTTGGACCAAATCCGCTACAGACATTCTTGAAAAGGTCGCCAGGGGGCGACAGGCGTTAAAGTCACAACACTAGCACTACTTTGGCAGAAAATGAATTTTGAGGATTCCCCCGGCTGACATTGCGTGATTCATAGAGAGCCAGCTTTAAGGAGACTGGCGATGTCGGAACATTGGCGCGTAGATTTGGAAGATTGGTTGACGCCCTTCCTGGTGGCCTTGCGGCATAAGACCCGGATGCGGCTGTGCCCTGCCTATATTGCAGGCCTGATTGGCCCGGGTGACCGCAAGAGTGTCCAGCCGATGGCCGCCCGCGATGGCGAGTTTGGCTATGACCAACTCCATCATTTTGTCTCTGACGGCGTTTGGGAAAGTGGACCGCTTGAAGCCGTTCTCCTGAAGGAGGCCGACCGTCTGGTGGGGGATGATGCCGGTTATCTTGTCATCGATGACACGGCGCTGCCGAAAAAGGGCAGCCATTCGGTTGGCGTGGCGGCGCAATATGCTTCCTCGCTTGGCAAGACGTCCAACTGCCAGTCGCTTGTTTCGGTGACGCTGGCATCGCGCGAAGTGCCTGTGATGGTGGGCCTGCGCCTGTTCTTGCCCGAGAGTTGGACGAATGATGTCGCGCGGATGAACCGGGCTCGGGTCCCGCAAGAATGCCAGGTTGCCCTGACAAAGCCGGAGATCGCCATTGAGGAAATTGATCGTGTTATAGCCTCTGGGGCCCGGTTCGGGTGCGTGCTGGCCGATGCTGGCTATGGGTCAAGCGGGCCGTTCCGCGAGGCCCTGAGCAAGCGCGACCTGTTGTGGGCCGTCGGCATATCACGGCGTCAGAATGTGTATCAGGCAGACGTCGGCCTAATCTTCCCGGAAGCGGCAACCGGAAGGCGGCGCAAATACCATGTCCCTGACGATGTTGCTGTCTCTGCCGAAAAGATGTTGGCTGATGGGAAATGGAAGAAAGTAAGTTGGCGGCGCGGAACCAAAGGCAAGCTGAACTGCCAGTTTGCCGCTTGCCGCGTTCGGGTCGCAGATGGCCACAGGCATCGTATGAGCGACGGTCGTGTCCAAGCCATGCCTGGCGAGGAGGAGGTCTGGCTGGTCGGGGAAAGGCGTTCAACCGGAGAACAGAAATACTACCTGTCAAACCTGCCTGCCGACGCCCCCCTCAAGATGCTAGCCGCGGCTATCAAGGCAAGGTGGATCTGCGAACAGGCACATCAGCAACTCAAGGAAGAGCTTGGGCTTGATCACTTCGAAGGCAGGTCATGGACCGGTTTGCACCGACATTGTCTAATGGCGATGATCGCTTTTGCATTTCTCCAATCCCGCCGCCTCAAAGCAGCGGGACGAAAAAAAAGTCGGGGGGCCACCGCCTCAGCCGACAATGCCCGCCATCCGCCAGGCCATTCTCGACCTCTTCATGCGACCGCCACCAAGGCGCTGTCCCCACTGTGACAAACGCCTCGCCGAGCCCGCCAAGAATAATATGCCAAAGTAGTGCTAGATGGCGAAGCAAGCGTAACCGTCTGGCCGGATACAATGGTGTGTCTGCGCGAGAGATTGATGTGCTGTTTTTGAGCGCACGCAAACCTTTGAACAGCTTTTTCAGTTTTGCCTTTGCAATGGTTCTGATTTTCTTTGGCTGCGTTATGATCGCCAGCCCGCTTCTGCTCTTGCCGCTCCAGTATGTACCCTTCCATACCGTCTTGCTGATTGCTTTGAAAACGAGCGTGCCGGTGCTCATACTCTCGCCCATGCTGGTAGGGCTCTGGTTGGTCGTGAAGGCCAGATCTATTGCGGCAGCCAATGATATTAATCACCACCTAAATTCTATGGTAGCGCAGGATGGAGTAGAAAAGCCTAAACGCGAAATAACACTGGCCATTCCATCGGATAAATTCAGAATTTATGGTTTTGGGTTCATTCTCATGAGCGCCTATTTGGCATATAAGTTCTTTCCGAATCCGGGTTTGCCGGACTTGCCGGATTTTGAGGATGTGATTTTCAAGCTTCTTGATTGGTTGAAAGCGCATAATGAATGGTCTTGACGCCCGCCACCAAATGCCTTTCCCTCTCGGCATTCACCTTGGGAGGTCTGTTATGAAGCGTCTATTAGCGTCCGCCGCGTGTCTTGCCCTGCTGACGGGCTGCGCCACCACCTCAGCCCCGATGGCGCCGGTCGCCGAAGCACCGCCTGCCGCCCCCGAACCGGCGGCCCCGCCGGTCGCGGCCGCCAAGCCCACCCCGGCCGAAGCCAAGGCCTTCGCCGATGAGGCCGAAGCCAAGCTGGCAGCGCTCAACGAATATGCCCAGCATGTGCAGTGGATGGGCGCCACCTTCATCAATTATGACACAGAGTGGCTCCAGACCCGCGCCGATGCCGCGCTCAATGAGGCTCAGGTCAGCCTGGCGCTGCAAGCCGCTAAATATAATGACGTTGATGTCGATGCGGTGACGCGCCGCAAGCTGTTGCTGTTGCGGGTGTCGCAGGTTTTACCGGCGGCCGACAAACCCGGCGCCGCGGCCGATCTGGCGGCGGTCAATACCCGCCTGGGTTCGACCTATTCGACCGGAAAATTCACCTGGAACGGCAAGGTCTATAATCTCGACGAGGCCTCGCGCACCATGGCCGCGTCGCGCGATCCGAAGGTCACCCGCGCCATGTGGGAAGGCTGGATGAGCATTGCCGCGCCCATGAAGGGCGACTACGCCAAGCTGGCGCAGCTTTCCAATGCCGGCGCCGAAGGGCTGGGCTTCAAGGATACCGGCGCGCTGTGGCGTTCGGGTTATGACATGGCGCCGGATGCCTTCGCCACCGAGACCGACCGCCTGTGGTCGCAGGTCGCGCCCTTCTATAAAAATCTGCATTGCTATACGCGCCGCAAGCTCAATGAGAAATATGGCGATAGCGTGCAGCCGAAGTTCGGACCGATCCGCGCCGACCTGCTCGGCAATATGTGGGCGCAGGATTGGTCGAACATCTATGACGTGGTGGCGCCAAAAGGCATCAAGTCGTCCTATAGCCTCGATAAGCTGCTGGTGCAGAAGAAGTACGATCCCATCAAGATGGTCAAGACCGGCGAGAGCTTCTACACCTCGCTCGGTTTCGCGGCCCTGCCGCAGACCTTCTGGGAGCGCTCGCAGTTCACCCGTCCGAAGGACCGCGAAGTCGTCTGCCACGCCTCGGCCTGGGACGTCGATAACCTGTCCGACGTGCGCATCAAGATGTGTACCAATGTCAATGGCGAGGACTTCTACACCGTCCACCACGAACTGGGGCACAACTTCTATCAGCGCGCCTACAAGGATCAGCCGTTCCTGTTCAAGAACAGCGCCAATGACGGTTTCCACGAAGCGATCGGTGATTTCGTCGGCCTGAGTTCGGTGACCCCGACCTATCTCAACCAGATCGGCCTGCTCGATAAGGTGCCGGACGAATCCGAGGATATCCCTTACCTGCTCAAGATGGCCTTGCAGAAGGTTGCCTTCCTGCCGTTCGGCGTGGAGGTCGATCGCTGGCGCTGGGAGGTGTTCTCCGGCAAGATCACCGAGGCGCAGTATAATCAGCGCTGGTGGGAACTGGTGGGCAAGTATCAGGGGCTTTCGGCGCCGGCCGTGCGTCCGTCCAATGCCTTCGATCCGGGCGCGAAATACCACGTGGCGGCCAGCGTGCCCTATACGCGCTATTTCCTGGCGGCGATCCTCCAGTTCCAGTTCCAGCGCGCGGCCTGCGATCAGGCCGGCTGGAAGGGTCCGCTGGCGCGTTGCTCGATCTATGGCGAGCGCGCCGTGGGTGAAAAGCTGAACGCCATGCTGGAGATGGGGCAATCAAAGCCCTGGCCGGACGCGCTGGAAGCCTTCACCGGCAAGCGCGACATGGATGCGACGGCGATTCTGGATTATTTCGCACCGCTGAATGCGTGGTTGGAAGAACAGAATAAGGGCCAGACCTGCGGCTGGGAAGGCTCGATATAAGGTATGGGGTTTGGGGCCTGCGGCCCCAAGTCTTCTCTCTTTCCGAAGAAGCCCGGCCCCTTTGAGGGACAGGCTTCTTCGGAACAAGGCAAGGTTTGTAGGGTCACAGACCCCACGCCCCATAGCTATACGCAATGATCTCTGGAGTATGCCTTGGTAAATTATGCCGCTCAAGATACCTATTATGTAGTTCAAAGCGGAACGTGGTGGCTTCCGGTTGTTATACTTGGGGGGGCGCTCGTAGCTGTTTGGCTGATGACGTTCTGGAAAGGCATCAAGACGGGAAGGCTAACTGCAATTGTCATTGCCATTGGTTTCGGCATTTTGACGCTCGTGCCTTATGTCTCAATGTATATCAATCTGGTCAAATTTGGCGCAGACATTTCAGTAATATTACCTTCTCTGCTGTCGTCGCTAGGCATGGTCGAGATTGTATGGTTGCCGTTGGCTTGGTTGACCGTGATTTATGGCAATTGGCTTTACCGGAAGCGCATCCGCGTGAAGACCAGCAGTCAGGTATTTGACTGACTGGGACCCCAAACCCCATAGGTTTATCTCAGCATATCGACCGCTGTATCGGTTTCTGCGGCTAAGGCTTTTTCATCAAACATCATCGTCATGTGTCCCTGATCCGGCAGAATTGTCACAGCGATCTTCGTATTGGCCTTACCGATTTCGACAGGATAAGCCGAAGCTGTGAAAAGCTCATCATGGGCGCCGATCAGGATGCGCGTCGGTTGCCGGATCGCCGCCAGTCTGGCCTGCCAGTCCTGTTGCAGATTGGCTGATGCCAGCAGGGCGTGACTATAGGTGCGCGGACGCTGGTTGTCGTTTTCCGGCACCGCCATGGCCAGAACGGTCAGGTGGTCAAGCGCCGAAATACCGAAGCGGTTGAGAATGGTCAGGACGACGATGCGCGGCACGCTGACCACCGTCCAACCGCCCTGCGAGGGGCGATCCATGGGTGTGTTGGGCGCGATGAAAGGCGACAGCGCCAGATAGCCGTTGAAGTTACCGGCATAGCGACTTGATGCGGTGCGCAGGATGACGGCACCGCCCATCGAATGCCCGATCAGCAGGCGCTTCTCGCCGGGATGTTCGCGTTCAATAAGCTTCACCAGATCATCGAGATCGTCTTCGTATTGCCCGCGATAGACGATATCTCCAAGCCGGCCGTTCGGGCCGGGAACTTATGCCATGACCGCGCAGATCAGGCGCGTAGACGGTGATGCCGCGCGCGGCATAGGCCTTGGCCAGACCGTGAACGGCCAGTGACGTGCCGGAGGAGCCATGCACCAGAATGGCCACGCCGCCAACGGGTTTGCCGGCATAATAATGATAGGCGAGCTTACCGCCATCCCGCGCCGTCAGGTAATGATAAGCGGGCAGTTCGCGGCTGAAACGCGCGAACGGATCATTGGCCTTTTCGACGGCGGCGATAGGGGGCGGCGCTTTCGGGGCTGTGAAGATCAGTATGCCGCCGACGACAGTGATCATGACAAGAGGTATAAGGATAAGACCGCGAAGAAGGTGTTTGAGCATGGGGCTCTCCTGTGAATGTGACCTCGCTTGCTTATGGGGCGCGTGCCTCGTAGTCTTGGCGTCTTTCGTGGATGGTCGCCAAATTTCGCCAATGGATTCGTTTCGTCTCTTACGCTTTCGCTATGCGCCGCATCGCTCATTGCAGGCGTTGCTGACCATGCCTTTTCTGGGGCTGTTGCTGGCCTTGTTCGGGCCTTTCGGCAGCTATACCACCATGGATTTCTGGGAGCGTTGCGCACATTTTTCGCTGTGTTTTACGGTTATTGGCTTCGTTATCATGGAGGGCGCTTACCGGCTGGCGCGGCGCTTTTTCGCCGGCAATTGGCCCTTGTGGGTAGCGTTGCTTTACGATGCCGTTCTGGTCTTGCCGGCGGCCGTTATCGTCTGGGGCTCGCTGCATGTTTTCGGCCGAGGCGCCTTGCGGTTTGTTCACTTCACGGACCTGCTGTGGCAGAACCTGTTCGTGATATGGGTGGTGCAGGCCGGCATCACGCTGGTGGCATGGCTGCGCCATAGCCGGTTGCCAAAGAATGAGCCAGCGGTGGCAGGGGAGGCGTTCCCCCTGGCGCATCGCTTGCCGTTCGCGCTGAAACGCAGCGCTGTGCTGGCCATGTCGTCGGAAGATCATTATCTGCGCATTTACACGGCGCGCGGCGAGGCGCTGATCCATATGACCCTGACCGAGGCGGTCGAATTGTTAAAAGACGGCTTCCAGATTCATCGTTCGCACTGGGTCCACGATGGTGCGGTCAAGGATTACAGAAACGGCTTGGTCGAGTTGAATACGGGTTTGAAGCTGCCGTTAAGCCGCCATCGTCGGAAAGAGTTCGAGGCGTGGCTGGAACAGATGACATAACTTACGGGGTTTGGGGCCAATGGCCCCAAGACTTCATCTCTTTTCAAAGAAAAACCCGACCCCAAAAGGGCCGGGTTTTTCTTTGAAGGGGTAAGGTTTGTGGGGTCACAGACCCCACGCCCCGTAAGTTACGCCAGCTTGATCTCGCGCAGCCTCTGCATCAGGAAGTCCTGCGCCGTGATCGGTTCGGCCCCCAGATCGGGATGCTCAGGCGTGATGCAGTTCGGCAGGGTTTCGATCACATAGGGCGGCTCGAAATGCAGGAAGAACGGCGTCGAATACCGCGCGAAATCCTTGCGCCCCTCAGCCGGATTGATGACGCGGTGCTGGGTCGACGGCAGAACCCTGTTGGTCAGGCGTGACAGCATGTCGCCGATATTGCAGACAATGCAGTCGGCGGGAGGGGTGATCGGCAGCCACTGGCCGTCGCGGTCGAGCAGTTGCAGGCCGGGCTCCTCAGCGCCCAGCAACAGGGTGATGACATTGATATCGCCATGCGCGCCGGCGCGGACGCTCTCACCCGGCGTGGTCATCGGCGGATAGTGCAGCAGGCGCAACACGCTGTTGCCATCCTTGACCGTGGACGTGAAAAACTCCGCATCGAGCTTCAGATAGGTGGCGATGGCGCGCAGCACCTTCTTGCCGAGCGTATCGAGCGCTTCGTAGAGCGCGTAGGTGCTGGCATGGAAGCCGGCGATCTCCTGCGGCCACAGGTTTTCCGGCATATAGTCCGTATACGGATGACCTGCGGGGAGCTCGCGGCCGATATGCCAGAATTCCTTGAGATCGTGGTGCGTGGCGCCCTTGGCGGTCTCGATGCCGAAGGGCGTATAACCCCGCGCGCCGCCCATGCCGGTCTGGCGATAATGCAACTTGGTGGCTTCGGGCAGGGCGAAGAAGGCCTTGGTGGCGCTGAGCGCCCGATCAAGCAAGGCCGGATCAAGCCCATGGCCGCCAAGCACTGCGAAGCCGTAACGCTCGAACGCCGCGCCAAGGCTCTGTGAAAAGGCAGCGAAATCGGCCTCATACAGTGCTAGCGGTACAGGCGGAATAGCGGAAACGGGGGCGGGGGTATCGGGCATGTCAGGCACTCTTGAAAGGGTTGGGCCTTCATAAGCTGCCAGCCCTTAGCCGACAAGAGCAACTAAAATCCCACAACCCCGATTAACCTTCGCTCAGGGGATGATTTTTGCAACAAACTCGGTTATGACCGCAGGAGGTGTAACGCAACTCGTGATGAGGGCGCGGTGTTTTGTGCTGCTAAGGCGGATACGGGTTGTTTCGAGTATGGGTGAGGGTCGTAAGGTTAGGATGTGGACGAGGGCAGCCGGCATGGTTATGGCCGCCGCGTCCCTGTTATGCCTGACCATCGCCAGTCTGCCGAGCCATGGCTGGGCGCAGAGTGACAGTGCGGATTCCAACCCCTCCATCGCGCAGCAGATTGCCGATTCCGACCTGCAGCCGGTCAATTCCACCAAGGCTTTGAGAAGCTCCGAGCAGTCGGTGGTGCGCGTTCTGGTCGTCTATCGCGGCTATGGCGGCGTGCCGCTCGATACGGTCGGCATGGGCTCAGGTTTTGTGGTGGCGCCCGGCTATATCGTCACCAATTACCACGTCATCCAGGTGCCGCCCGAAGCTTCCAGCGCCGATATCTATATCGTGCCGCATAAGGATTCCGGCGCCAGCTACCAGCCGGTGCAACTGGTCAAGCCGTGGGTCGAAGGCGATCTGGCCCTGCTGGCCGCGCCCGGGCTGAAAATCCCGCCGCTCAAGCTGTATCTGACCCCTTACAAGAACGAACGCGTCGTTTCGATGGGCTATCCGGACGTCACGGATCACCTGCTGAACCGCTCCGGCACCGCCTTGCTGGAACCGGCCGACGCCTATGTGACGCAAGGCTCCATCGCGCTGTTTGCCTCCACCAACCCGGACGGCAGCCGCGTCGAGACCCTGTTCCACACCGCGCCGATCAACCATGGCAATTCCGGCGGACCGCTGCTCAATGAATGCGGTCAGGTGGTCGGAGTCAACACCTGGACGGCGCCCTCCACCATGTCGGCCGGCGGCAATCTCGATATTTCGGCGGGCCAGTTCGTCGCCACCCATGTGTCGGCGCTCAACACCTTCCTGAGCTCGGCGGGTGTCAGCCCAGGCCTGGTCAGCGCGCCTTGTTACGCCAAGAGCGAGGACGAGATCGTCAAGGACGATGCCCTGTCGCGCGTACTGGCCGCCGCCGCCGAAGCGCAGGTTCAGCGCCTGGCCGAGCAGAAGAAGGCCGAAGCCGACCGCGCCACTCTGGAGCGTTTGCAACTGGGCGCCATGATCGTGCTGTCGGGGCTGGTGCTGGTGCTGATCGGCCTGATTATCCGTCGTGAAATCCTGCATCGCGCCGAGATTCATCGCAAGGAACACGGCGCACCGACCGCTTTTTCGGATGAGACGCCGTCGGAGTCACCGAAGCCCGGCAAGACCAAGCCGGTGCGCGCGGAAAGAGTACGGACGGACCATCTCGAAAAGGTGCGCACGGCCATTACCTCGCGCGTCAAGCACCCGATCCCGTGGGGCTGGATCTTCCTGGCGGCCGTCATCATCATCGCTGTGGCGACCTTCCTCATCAAGGATCACGACATTTATCGCCGCCTGACCAAGCCCAAGGTGGCCGCGCCGGTGGCAGCCGCGGCGGCCGTCCACATGGTCTGCGCCATCGACAAGGCGGCGTCGAGTAACCCTTTGAGCGACGCCGGTCCGGTCGAGTTCGATTTTGACGCCATCCACGCCTGCGTCAATGATCGCACGCCCTACGAGCCACAGGCCAATGGCACGCTTTTGCGTTTCACCACCGGTGACGCCAATCCGGTGGCGGCGCGCATGGAACTGGCGGCCGACGCCACCACCTTTATTCGTTACGAATACCGGATGGAGCCGGCGCAGTACGCGGCCTTCAAGGGGCAGATGAGCGCGCTTGGCTCGTTCCGCTGCTCGGCCCATGCCGATCAGGGTGCGTTGACGGCGCTGGCTGACAATCTTGCCCGTGTGCGCGGTTTGTCCCAGACCTATCTGACCATGGCGCCGGAGACCAAGACAGTCTGGCGTTGCGCACCGCAGACCGGGCAAGGTTAACCTGCGCCCTATCTATGCCTTCATGCTGTGTTCAGACGGTTATCTGTAAAGTTTACCCATGAGTTTTTATTTGCGCCTGTGGATCAACACCATGGCCTTATGAAATCCTAACGAGTCCGCGCGGTGTTCCTGCCAGCCTCCTTACCCGTCCTGTGCGATGGTTAAGGGGCTGACCTGAATTTGGCCCCGCCATTTTAAGGCTGACCGCCGAACGCGGTCGAAAACATACATCTGAGGAGTTATTCAATGCGTACTTTCAAACTGTCGAGCCGCAACGTGGTTCTGGCCCTGACCGGCGCGGCCTTTCTGCTGGCTGGTTGTGAAACCGTCGATACCAGCAATGGCGTCAAGACGAGCAGCAAGACCAAGTCCGGCGCCCTGATCGGCGCAGGCGCAGGTGCCGTGCTGGGCGCCCTATCCAACAAGAACGACCGCCGTAAGAACGCCGTCATTGGCGCCGGTATCGGCGCCTTGGCCGGTGCGGGCGTTGGCGCTTATATGGATCGCCAGTCCAAGGACCTGCGCGCCCAACTGGAATCGCGCGGCGTCTATGTCACCCGTCAAGGCGACAACATCGTCCTCAACCTGCCGTCGGACGTGACCTTCTCGACCGGCAGCGCCGATATCGCCGGTTCCTTCCTGCCGGTGCTGGATGATGTCGCCACCATCCTGAACCAGTATCCTTCGACCTATATCGACGTGGTCGGCCATGCCGACAGCCAGGGTTCGGACGCGTTTAACCTCGATCTGTCCGAGCGCCGCGCCAATGCCACGGCCGGTTATCTGGTGGCCCGCAAGGTCAAGAGCGAGCGTATCTATGTCGCCGGTATGGGTGAATCGCGTCCGATCGCCAGCAATGATACCGCCGAAGGCCGCGCCAAGAACCGCCGCGTTGAGATCACCCTGCGCCCGGTGGAATAAGACTTATTTACCCTGTTTTTTGAGGGAATATCAAAGTTACGGGTTTAGATTGGCGGCATGAAAACACCATGCCGCTTTTCGCTTTTAGGGGCTGAGGTCGATAGAGTGACCCCTGCCTGTGTGATGGAGTTCGTTGGCCGCAAGGTGGCGGCGAAAGAGCGCGCCATCGTGGCCAATCACAACCTGCACAGCCTTTATTTGTTCCAGAAGCGCGCCGACATGCGTGCCTTTTACGAAAAGGCCGATCTGATCGAGATCGAATTCGACGCCGATGATCGCCTGGGCCAAACTCATGGGCCATCCGGTGTCGCGCGATCATCGCTGCACCTATCTCGATTTCCGCGAAGATTTCTGGGCGTTGGCGCAAACGCATAACTGGCGTGTCTATCATGTCGGCGGTGAAGCCGCGCATAATGACGCCTCGAAGGCGGCGATCCTTGCGCGTTTTCCGAAGGTGCACCTCGACCTGCATACCGGCTTTTTCGACATGAAAGGGGCGGATAACGAGGCGCTATTAGCCGACCTGAAGGCGAAACGTCCGGACGTCCTGCTGGTTGGAATGGGTATGCCGCGTCAGGAAACCTGGATTCTCACCAATCTTGAGCGCTTGCCCGATTGCGTCATCCTGCCGGTCGGGGCCGCCTTTGATTATGAGGCCGGCGTCATGTACACGCCGCCGCGCTGGACGGGCCGGCTTGGCATCGAATGGCTGGTCAGGTTCTTCCATGAACCTCAGCGTCTGTTCGAGCGCTATTTTATCGAACCGTGGTGGCTTATACCGCAAGCCTTACGCGATGTATGGCGTCGCCGCTTGATCGCATGAGAGATCGTAGCGTTGTTAATCTCCATTAACAATCATAGTTAACGCCCCTTTAACCGCACACGGGCAAACTGCCGGCCACGGACGGATTGCGTCCGGATGTCAGTATCAAGGCGCCAGATGACCGCACTTCTTCATCGTGATTTCTCGCCACAGACCGATCCGGTCAAGAACAAGGTCGTGCTGATCACCGGCGGCACCGGCTCGTTCGGTCGCCGCATGGTCCAGACCCTTCTGGAGACATATGATCCGCGCAAGGTGATCATCCTGTCACGTGACGAACTCAAGCAATACGAGATGAAGAACGAGCTGGAGGAACGCTTCGACAAGGTGAAAATGTCGAAGATGCGCTTCTTCCTGGGCGATGTGCGCGACCGCGAACGCCTGAACATGGCCTTCCGCGGCGTCGATGTCGTCATCCATGCGGCGGCGCTGAAGCAGGTGCCGGCGGCTGAATATAACCCGTCGGAATGTATCGCCACCAATATCAATGGCGCGGAAAATGTGGTGGCTGCCGCGTTTGCCGCCCGTGTCAGGCAGGTGGTGGCGCTCTCCACCGACAAGGCGTGCTCGCCGATCAATCTCTATGGCGCCACCAAGCTGGCCTCCGACAAGATCTTCGTCGCCGCCAACAATATGTCGGGTGATATCGGCACGCGCTTTTGCGTGGTGCGCTATGGCAATGTCGTCGGCTCGCGCGGTTCAGTGGTGCCCTTCTTCAAGCGCCTGCTGGAAAAAGGCGCGACTGACCTGCCGATCACCGATCCCCGCATGACGCGCTTCTGGATCTCGCTCGATCAGGGCGTGGCCTTTGTCCTGTCCTGTCTGGAACTGACCCAGGGCGGTGAGATTTTTGTGCCGAAGATCCCGGCGACCCTGGTCACCGATCTGGCCACCGCCATGGCGCCGGAAGCCACCCAGACGGTTATCGGCATCCGTCCCGGTGAGAAGTTGCACGAGATGATGATCTCAGCCGATGACTCCCGCTCGACCTATGAGCTCGACGACCGCTATGTCATCGAGCCGGAATTCGCCGAATATACCCGCAAGAGCTTCTCCAAGGTGCGCGGCATCAGGAAGGTCGATGAGGGCTTCTCCTATGCCAGCGACAACAATGAAGAGCGTCTGGACGCCACAGGCATCAAGGACATGATGAAGGCGTACCTGTCGTGAGGGCTTCTGATAGGGCGATGATATGACCTTTCTTCCCTATGGCCGCCAGTCGATCAGCGAGGCCGATATTGAGGCGGTGGTGGCGGCTCTGCGCTCCGATTTCCTGACCACCGGCCCTCTGGTCGAACGCTTCGAAAAGGCGCTGGCCGATGCCGTGGGTGCTAAGGAGGCGGTGGTGGTTGCCAACGGCACGGCGGCCCTGCATCTGGCGGTCATGACCGAGGAACTGTCGGCGCGCTGCGCCGTGATTGTGCCGGCCATCACCTTCGCTGCCTCGGCCAATTGCGTCGCCTATTGCGGTGCGCCGGTGATCTTCGCCGATGTCGATCCGGTCACAGGCCTGATCACCGATGAAAGTTTCGATGAGGCACTTAAAGTCCTGGAGCGAGATCATCATGGTTATCGTCTCGGTGGGGTGATTCCTGTCCATTATGCCGGCCGGCCTGTCGATCTTTCCCATATTCATGAAGTATGTGACGAGCGCGGTTCGTTCCTTATCGAAGACGCCTGCCACGCCATCGGCACGGTGGGGCCGCAAGGTGCGGTCGGCAGTTGCCAAGCCTCCAACATGGCCTGCTTTTCATTTCACCCCGTCAAGACCCTGACCACCGGCGAGGGCGGGGCGATCACCACCCATGATCCGGTGCTGGCGCAACGCCTGCGCGCCTTGCGTTCACACGGAATCGAGCGCGATCCAGCGCATTTCGTGGGTCTGCGTTATGACGGCGAAGGCGATACCGGCCCGTGGGTCTATGAGCAACAATGCCTAGGTTATAACTATCGTTTGCCGGACCTGAATTGTGCGCTCGGACTGTCACAGTTGCAGCGACTGCCGGACTTCGCAGGCCGCCGCAAAACCCTGGTCAGGGCCTATCAAGCGGTACTGGAAGAAACGAACATTCCGGTAAACTGGAAGTCTTCGGAACATGATGCGGTGTTCCATCTTTTCGCGGTGAACATCGATTTCGCGGGTCTCGGCACCACGCGCGCGGCCGTCATGGCCGGTTTGCGCCAACGCGGTATCGGCACGCAGGTTCATTACATCCCGGTGCATCGCCAGCCATGGTGGCAGACCCAAGCGCTTGCCCAGCGTGCGCTGCCTGGCGCTGATCGTTTTTACCAAAACACACTCTCTTTACCGCTTTATGCTGACATGAGCGATGATGACCCGGCGCGGGTCATTGAGGCGTTGCGTGAGGTGCTGGGATGAGTTTGGAAGTTGTTATCGATGGTCGCAAGATCGGCGCCGATCATGAGCCCTATATCATTTGCGAACTCTCCGGCAATCACAACGGCTCGCTCGATCGCGCCCTGAAAATGATCGATGCGGCGGCTGAGACCGGCTGCGACGCCATCAAGCTCCAGACCTACACCGCCGACACCATCACCCTGGATTCGGACCGGCCGGAGTTTCATCTCCATGGCGGCCTGTGGGACGGCCGTTCGCTTTATGAACTGTATCAGGAAGCCCACACACCGTGGGACTGGCATCCGGCGCTGTTCGAGCGGGCTAAAAAGCACGGTGTGACGATGTTTTCATCGCCCTTCGACGAAACGGCGGTCGATCTGCTGGCGGGGCTTGAGGCGCCGGCCTACAAGATCGCCTCGTTCGAACTGGTTGATCTGCCGCTCGTCGCTTACGTGGCGCAACAGGGCAAGCCGATGATCATGTCGACCGGCATGGCCAATGCGCGTGAGATCGATGCGGCGGTCCAGACCGCGCGCAAGTTCGGCACCGGCGAAATCATCCTCTTGCATTGTGTATCGGAATATCCGGCCAATATCGCTGACGCCAATGTCCGCACCGTGCCCGATCTTGGCCAAAAATTCGGCTGCGTCTCCGGTCTCTCCGACCATACCTTCGGCACCGCGGCCAGCGTGGCGTCGGTGGCGGTGGGCGGCTGCGTGATCGAAAAGCATTTTACCCTCGCCCGCGCGGACGGCGGTCCTGATTCCGGCTTTTCGCTGGAACCCGCCGAGTTTGCGGCGCTGGTGCGTGACTGTAAGGACGCCTGGCGGGCTCTGGGTCGCGTCCATTATGAGACGCTCGGCACCGAGCAGGGTTCGAAAACCTTCCGGCGCTCGCTCTATGTGGTGAAGGACGTCAAGGCCGGCGAGGCGCTGACCAAGGACAATATACGCTCGATCCGTCCGGGCCTTGGCCTTCCGCCATCACGCCTGTGGGACGTGGTCGGCAAGGCGGCCAGCCGTGACCTGATGCGTGGTGAGCCGCTCGCCGACGACATGATCTCTCTTTAACTCAAAGCCGCATGGCGGGCTCGCGCCGGCTCGGGCTAGTATTAGTCCGCAGCTGCCGCTTTGATCGTCGGCCGGAACGGGTTCCAGCCCTTGCGCATCTTCAGGAAGGGGCGCTCGTAATAGGCGTAGGAGAGGGTTGCGATGACCAGGGTGACAGGGACGGTCATCAGGAAAAGCTCAACGGCAAAGACATGGTCTGAGATATTGGGCAGATGGTCGGTAATAAAACGGTCCATCCGCGCTATGATCAGCATATGGAACACATAGAAGCCGTAGGACACGACACCGACGAAGTGCATCGGGGCGATTTCCATAAAGATGGGGTAACGGGCCGGCTTTAGCCAGGGCTTGCGCTTTGGTGGTCGTCCCTCAGAATGATGGTGTCATCAACCAACGGCGTCAGGTTAGTGGCCTGCGCCAAGCATCATCGAGAGACGACCATGAAATACTATGCCGGAATTGATGTGTCTTTGGAACGTTCAAGTGTATGCGTTGTCGATGCGGCGGGCAAAATTTGTCGCAAAGGCGAAGCGTTGAGCGATCCTGAAATCCCTGGTCGCGTGGTTTGCGGCCTTCGGAGCTGAGCTCGAGCTCATCGGCCTTGAAGCCGGTCCGTTGTCGCAATGGCTCTATGCCGAGATGACGGCCAAAGGGTTATCCTGCGAACTGATCGAGACCCGGCATGTGCGCACGGCGTTTAAAATTATGCCGGTCAAGACCGACAAGAAGGATGCTCGCGGCATTGCTCAACTGATGCGGCTGGGCTGGTTCCGCCCTGTACATTGCAAATCTCAGCCGGCTCAGGAAGTCCGTGCGGTCTTGACCGCACGCAAGCTTCTGCAAACAAAGCTTCTAGACATCGAGAAAAGTCTTCGTGGTATTCTTCGGGGCTTTGGCCTGAAGGTCGGCGCCATATCAACCGGAGGATTCGAAGCTCGGATACTTGAACTTTGCGAAGGTCATGAGACGCTGACGCAGATCGCCAGGTCAATACTCGACGCCCGACAGGCCCTTCTGGAGCAGTTCAACCTTCTCCATCGAAAGGTTCTAGCTATGGCAAAGGCCGACCAGCGAACGTGTCGACTGATGACCATACCCGGCGTCGGCCCTCTAACCTCGCTGACTTTTGTATCTGCTATCGACCAAGCCGAGCGGTTCTCCTCGTCACGCGACATTGGTCCACACTTCGGACTGACCCCGCGAAAGTATCAGTCAGGAGAAACAGACTACACCGGCCGCATCTCAAAGACGGGGGATGCCAGCGTACGCACAGCTCTTTACGAGGCGGCGAACACAATCATGATCCGGCCCAGCAAAGCCATACGCCTGAAAGCGTGGGCGACAGCGATTGCCACGCGCTCGGGCCTGAAAAAGGCCAAGGTCGCCTTGGCCAGGAAGCTCGGCGTCATCATGCATGCCATGCTCCGCAATGGGCAGGACTTTGCGGCTACCCAAACAGAAAGGGCTGCCATGGCCTGACATATTACACCCTCAGGCCGCTCTACCATCCTCGGCCTGAGCCAGGTCCCTTCGCCGGGACGCGAGGATCGGTCAGACCGCATGTCCGCTCGCAGCCGAATAGGACTGCGACCTAAAGATTGGTCGGCCGAGCCTTTTTCCTACACCATCATGCAGCGCTCTCAGAGATGACTGCGGACAGAAGCACGAAGCCGGCGATCGGAAATGGCTCAAAAGGGATTGACTTTAAGTGGCCCGTTACAGAAGCGGACAAAGCCGGTTTGCGGGAATGCACTTATGGAAAGGACAAGCGCTGTAGCGAACAGGGGCGTAAATACAGTCGTTGTCGCGTCGTTGATCACAGCCAGATGCCCCTGGGAAAGGCCGCAGAAAACGATCAGGGCAAAAATACCGATCAGCAACGGATCGGCATAAGGGCGTAAGGACTCCAGCGTGACCTTGCCTACGCGAATATCCGCCAGCCTGCTCAAGCCGGCAAGCCCGCCGAGCGTTGCAAAGTAAAAGCCGAGAAACGACGTATAAATCGGCGTGAAGAAGGTTTGGGTTAAGCCGAGCGCTCCACCGAGCGCGATGGAAAAGACTGAAAAGCCAATAAGAAGGCGTTTCCAGTATTTTCCCGGCACGAACAGCAGCAAGGGTGCCAACAGGAAATAAAATTGCTGCTCCACGGCCAGCGACCAGAAGTGGCCAATCGAGTTCAGCATATTTTCCGGCGTGAACTCAGCATATATGTTGCCTGTATAGGTGAGGAACCACGGCAGGCCGCGCATCATGCACATATATTCGTAGCTGCTGGGCGCGAACTGACAATAGATATAGAGCGCCAGCAGAAAGCTGCTGATCACGAAAAAGATCCAGACGCAAATGCTGGCAAGGCCCCCCTCCGGTATGCCCGCATGGCAGGCGCATACCTCAACGGCGCAAAAAGCCGCGCAAACCATCGAGGCCAAGCACAGCCTTGCGGTTGCAAAGGATCGGATCAAAGATCGTCCTGCGAAAGAAACCCGTCAATGCCTGCATAGTCGTCCCCATAAGTCCTGAATAAACTTATCAGATAGAAGTAGATACGACAACTAGCCGAACTTACCCGCCTGATAATCGGCATAGGCTTGATGGATTTCCTGCATGGTGTTCATGACGAAAGGACCATGCGCGACGATCGGCTCGTTGATCGGCGCGGCGTGGCCGAACAGAAGGACGCTGTCTTTTACCGCTTCGATATCGACCAGATCGCCCTCGCCAAATTCGACCAGGTTGAAGTGACTGACATCGGTGCCATTGACCGCGACATCGCCGCGCACGACATAGCAGAAAACATCGCGGCCTGTGAGGCCGTCGAACATGATCCGGCCGCCGGCCTTCATATCGAGCGCGGTCATGAAGACGCCGGTCAGGGAGGTAATCGCACCTTTAAGGTCGCGCCATTCGCCGGAAATGAGATTGAGCGTCACCCCCTCGGCCTCGATGGTGGGGATCTGGTTTTTCTGCACGCCCGTATAGCGCGGCGCGGTCATTTTCAGGTGTGACGGCAGGTTGACCCAGAGCTGGAGAATCTCCATCGGGCCGCCGGCGCGTTTGAAGGCTTCGGGCGATACCTCTTCGTGGACGAGACCGCTGCCGGCCGTCATCCACTGCACGCCGCCGGCGAGGATGACGCTTTCGTGGCCGCCGGAATCGCGGTGGGCCAGATCGCCTTCCAGGATGAAGGTCACGGTCTCGAAGCCGCGATGCGGATGCGGGCCGAACGGCAGGCCGCGATTGCCCGGCGCGTAGGTCTGCGGGCCGTGGTGTTTGAGGAAGAGAAAGGCGCCGATATTGTTGAGCCTTCGGCTGGGCACGGGGCGGCGCGTCACCAGATCGGCGATATCATCGCGCGTGGCGGGATGCAGGTCGAGAACCGGTTTGGTGGTCATGTCAGGTACTCCTTTACAAGCGGGCGCACGCTGACCGTATATGACACAGAGGTCAAGCGGCAGGCCATGCGAAGGTCATAATTTTAGGATAGGTTCCCCTCTACAGTTGGAGCTGAGCGTATGAAACATCATCTTTTACTATGCGGCATGGCAGCCGGCGCCATTGTGATGCTGGCCCAGCCGGTTCTGGCGCAAGAGATGCGCCCCTACAGCCAGATCGAGTTGCAACAGGCGTATGAACGCGGTCGCGCCGATCAGGCGCGCGACACACGTAGCGCCACCACCCTGCCGCGTGACCAGTCCGATGGCTACTGCTATCAGCGCCAGGCCAGCGCCCGCGCCACCGGCACGATTGTTGGTGCTGTCCTGGGCGGGATGGTCGGCAACGGTCTGTCTGATCGTTGGAACCGTGGCGGGAATACGATCGGCGGCGCCATGGTCGGAGGCATACTGGGCTCGTCAGTCGGCGGTGATAGCGTGGCCTGCTATCAGGACGCCTACTACGCCTATGACGACGGCTATTATGCCCCGCCACCCCCACCGCGCGGCTATGTCACCGTTTTTTACAGCAGCCGTCCGTCCTATGGCTATGGCCAAGTCTATCGCCGCCCCTATGGTTATGACCGCCCCTATGACCGCCCCTATTACGGCCACCGTCACCGCTGGTAAGGTGAGTTGCCCTTAACATTTAAGCCCGCGAAGCCGGAGACAGCTTCGCGGGTTTTTGATTGAGCTTGAGAAAGGGGCGCTCTATCAGGAGGTAGGTCAGGCAGGCGATGAGCAGGCTGATGAGCGAGGCGATGACGAAAACGGCGCCTGAATAGGCCAGCTCGCCAAAGACGAAAGGCAGGGCGTCGACGATTTAGCCAGCCAGCAGTATGCCGAACAGATGGATAATGTAAAATCCATAAGACACGATACCCAACAGGTGCAACGGCCATACCTCGAGCAGGCGTACCAACCGGCTTAGTTGTGCGGACGCCGTGGTGATCAGCAAGGCGCCGGCGATCAGGGGCAGGCTGAACAGGCTCAGCATAAAGCCCTTTGGGCTGCCGTGCAGCGCCGACGAGATGACAATCAGGGCCATGAGAGCCAACAGAAGTGGGTCAGCGAAACGGCGCAGTTTGACCTGCAGGTTGTAACCGCCTAAGCCCGCCAGACCACCCAGACTGATGGCGTAAAAGCCTGAGAACGAATTGGTATAACTGCCGAGTTCAGTATCGTGGCGGTAAAACACGAGGACGATGACCATCAGCAGAAGGGCGCCGGTTATGAGCGCCGGGCGCCACAAACGGCTAGGTAACATAAGGAAGCAGGGCGCGAAGAGGAAGTAAAACTGCTTCTCGATCGCCAGTGACCAGAACACACTAAAGGCGTCGACCCAGTCGTGGATCACATGCGTTATATAGAGGTTGGTCGTATAGGTAACGAACCAGGGCCATCCTTTGAGCAGTTCGAGGTATTGCTCGTCTTGCGGTGAGACCTGACCCCATAGCCATACCGCCAGCAGGATGCCGTAATAGATCGGCAGGATACGCAGGGCGCGGTCTGTCATCAACAGGCGGATCTCTTCCAGCACGCGTGTTTGGTCGTTTTCGATGGGCTGGCGGGCGCGGAAGAGAATGGGAAAAATAAGGAAACCACTGATCGCAAAGAAGATCCAGACGGCGATGAGCGACAGGGCATCCAGTGGCAAGCCGCAATGATCCCCCACGACCGCCAGGGCACACAAGGCGCGCAAGCCATCCAGGCGATTGCCTTGCGCTTCAGCAAGGGGCCGGTGATCTCCCGATCTATGAAAGCTTTTAAGGTCTGCACGTTCGTCCCCCATGGTTGTAAAAACCTCGGTAGCATATCGCCCACGCACTGGCACTACCCTTAACGGATGTGATAAGTCGCCCGTCATGACCGCTTTTGAGACCGCCCTTTACTGGCTTGACTATGCCGCCGTCGCCGTTTTCGCCGCATCGGGCGCTTTGGCCGCCGCGCGCACACGTCAGGATATCGTCACCTTCGGCTTCTTCGCCGCCATTACGGGCGTCGGCGGCGGCACCATGCGAGACCTGCTGATCGGTGCGCCGGTCTTCTGGGTGCAGCGGCCCGGCTATATTGTGGCCTGTCTGGTGGCGGCGGTAGGGGTTTGGATCTTCGCCAGGCGCGGCTGGCGCTTCCGTGCGCTGCTGTGGCTCGACGCCGTCGGGCTGGCGGCCTATGCGGTCGTCGGAACGGCCAAGGCCCTGAGCCTCGGTGTTCACCCCTTCTCGGCGATCATCATGGGGGTTCTGACCTCGTGTTTCGGGGGCGTGATCCGTGACGTGCTGGCGGGAGAACCCAATCTGCTGATGAGCCGCGAAATCTATGTCACGGCGGCCCTGCTCAGCGCGGGCGTCTTCGCGGGTATGACCCTGATGGGGGCCGATTTCTGGCTGGCGGCCCTGGTCGGATTTTTCGCTGGTGTGGCCCTGCGGGCCTGCGCCATCCGCTACAATCTGCGCCTGCCAGGCTTTGCGCAGGGCGGCGGTGAGACGGAATACTAGAACGCTAAACGCCTTTCAGCACGCGGTAGGTCACTTCCGCGACTTCCCAGTCTTCGGGCGAATCGATATCGACCACCTGCGTGCGAGGCAGGATGACCGGCGCGGAGATGGGGGAGAAAGCGGTTTCACCGTTCACCCAGGCGTCGCTCCAGCCCCAGTAGAATTGCGCCGCATCATGATAGGCGGGTTCCAGATCCTGTGAGCGCTTGGTCAGGTTTTCCGGCCAGAACATATCGACGCTGCCATCGGCGGTCTTTTTCAGGGCGCGCTGGATCGGGAAGGCGTACGAGGTGACGGAAAAAGCAAAGCGCTTGCCCTGCAATCTGTCCCAGCCTTCTCTCAGGCGTTCGGGATCGAGCAGCGGGGCGGTGGCGTAGATGCAGCAGGCGGCGTCATAGGCCATACCGTGTTCAGCGAACCATTGCAGGGCATGGACGACGACCGCACCGGTGCCGGCATGATCATTGGCGAGATCGGCGGGGCGCATGAAGGGGATATCGGCGCCGAAGGACCGCGCAACATCGGCGATTTCCTCGTCATCGGTCGAGACAACGATGCTGTCGAACAGGCCGGACTCTTGCGCCGCGCGGATGGAATAGCCGATCATGGGCTGGCCGAAAAACGGCTTGATGTTCTTGCGCGGAATACGTTTCGAGCCGCCGCGGGCGGGGATGATGGCGACGCGTTTCATACAAGCGCAATCCGACAAGGTATCGGCACTTTTCGGATAAAGTGCGCGACCAGGAAAGGAACTGAAATGGGGTTATTCTTCATAAAAGTCTCATTTCAGGAAGAGCTTATTGATATAGGGATCATGCTGCGGCACGCGTTCCATTAGCGGCTGTTTGGGAGACAGCGGCGACGGGTAGAGATTATACTCGATCGCCAGCAGCAGGCGCGGCTTGTCGGCCGGCAACTGCCCTTTATGGAAGCCGTAAACATCCTCAAGGAACCACGAGCCGGCCGGCGCAGTGATGGTCTCGATGGCGTCCGCGCCGAAGGCCTCGATGATGGCGTCGTCGGTCTGGGCCTTGCCGCTTTCCAGCCGCCGATCCTGATGCGAGCCCCTGACGTATGTGTGCGGCCCTGACATCGCGTCGATATCGGTCAGATAATAGAAAGCCTTGAAGCAGCGCGAACAGTCGTAATCGCGGTGAAAGCGTTGGACGCCCTTGGCGGTGTTGCGGCCGGGATACCCCCAGGCGGCCCCGATATTGTCGATCACCGGCTTGCAGCCGAGATAGGCCTCGGCGACGGCCAGAATATCCGGATCATTCATCAGGTCGAGCATGTGCGGCGCGCGCAGAACCTCTTCCCAGGTATAATATCCGATATTGATCTCATCAGACGGTGGCTGATCCCAGTCAAAAAGACCAAGGTGCGGGCGATAGGGATCGTGGCACGGGGTGGTCTTGAAATAGCTGACAAGATCGCTGAGCACGCCGGCCGGCAGGGGCGGTTGCAAGCCCGTCAGGCCATCGCGGCGCAACTGCTCATGCAGGATCGCCTGAGCGTCGGTTAGCCTGAAGCCCGGCGTTTTGGGCGAAAAGGCCGCAAGCGTGCGGGAGAAGCCGTTGCGCTGATCGAGCCCCAGCACCGGCAGCAGGTCATAGGCCGGGTTGCGGGCGTCTTCGCGGGCGCGCTGAAAGAAGCGCTGCCAGTTCGGCACGCGGGTCTTCAGGCGCTCGGCTAAAGAAACCATGACAGGCCCGACTTTCTACAGGCCGACGAGCGCCGCCAGGTCGTTCAGGGTCTTGGCGTCCTTCAGCATTTCGGCATCGACGATCTGGTCCATATCGCTATCGACCATGGCGACGAACGAGATGACCGACAGGCTGTCCCAGTTGCCGATATCGTTGATGGTCTCAGCGCCGGTCAAGCCAGCGGGATCGGCTTCGAGGATCTCGGCGACGGCGGCGAAAAAGGCGGGCTTATCCATGGGGGTACTCCGGAAACGTAAGGCTTCAGTGAAATCCTGATTCCGTCAATATTCCCTTAAAGGGTTAATGCGAAGTGTTATGGTGGGGTCGCGCAAGCGAATCACCGATAAGCGTTGCGTAATTGAGGTGCGGTCATGACCGAGGCAGTTCTGAAAGGCGTCAGTTTACGTGGCATACGTGCCTGCGTGCCGGCGCAAACGCGCACCCTGGCCGAGGAAAACCTGATCCCCGACGAGGCGGAGCGCGAACGCCTGATCGGCACGATTGGTGTGCGTTCGCGTCATATCGCCCGTCCGGATATCCTGACCTCTGATCTGTGTCAGAAAGCGGCGGATGGCCTGCTTGATGAACTGGGCTGGGCGCGCGACTTTATCGATGTGCTGATCATGGTGACGCAAAGCGCCGATTTCGTCATTCCCTCCACCGCCTGCGCCCTGCAGGCGCGCTTGGGGCTAGGTTCCTGCCTCGCCTTCGATATCAATCTCGGCTGTTCCGGCTATGCCTATGGCCTGTGGACGGCGGCCTCGCTGATGCAGACCCTGAAAGTCTCCGGCCGTCCGGCGCGGGCTCTGGTTCTGGCCGGTGACGTCAGTACCTCGAAGCTTCTGGAAGGCGATCGCAGCACCATTCCGCTGTTTGGTGACGCCGGCTCGGCCACGGCGCTGGAAATTGATCCGCAGGCGGACGACATGCCAAATTCTCGCTGGCCAAACTCTGACTGGTATGGTGTCTTTGGCACAGATGGTTCGGGTGCGGCGCATATCATGGTCGAAGCCGGTGGTTTGAAGCACCCCTTGTTGCCGCCGAAAGAGCCGCACAGCCCCGAAAAACTTGAGGAGTTGTACCGCAAGTCGCGCCTGCATCTTAACGGCACCGAGGTTTTCAATTTCACGCTGAAAAACGTGCCGGGCCTGGTCAAAGCGATCTTTGAAACGTCGGGCACGACGATCGAAGACGTCGATTACGTCCTGTTCCATCAGGCCAATGTCTTCATGCTCAACCATTTGCGCAAGAAGTCGGGCCTGCCGGAAGACAAGGTGCCGGTGGCCATGGAAACCTTCGGCAACACCTCGTCGGCCTCGATTCCGCTGACCATCGCTGCGAAACTCTCGCAGGTTTTCGATAAGCCGCAAAGCCTGATCATGATGGGTTTCGGCGTCGGCTGGTCGTGGAGCGCCATCAAGTTGACCGTCGGCCCCATGCCGGCCCCGCAGATCGTCGAGCTGGCCTGATGACGTATCAGGACAGACTTGGACATATTCCGGCAGATCATTACTGGCGCGAGGACGTCCTGGCGGCCGAGATCGAGCATGTTTTCAAGCCGTCGTGGTTATGCGTCGGTTTTGTGCGCGATCTGCAAAACGACAAGGATTTTATCACGGCGCAGATCGGGCCGCATTCCATCGTGGTGCAGAATTTCGGCGGTGAGCTGAAGGCCTTCCGCAATGTCTGCTCGCATCGTTTCTCGAAGATTCAGTGCGGCAAGGGCAATCGCATCCTGCAATGCCCCTATCACGGCTGGACCTATGATGACTTCGGCAAGCCGATCGGCGTGCCGCTCAATAAGCAAAGCTTTGGGCTCGATGAGACCGATAAGGTGGCGCTGTCGCTGGAGAGCTATGAACTGGAAACGGTCGGTCATTTCGTCTTCGTGCGGATGAAGCGTGGCGGCCCTTCAGTGGCCGAATTCCTCGGCAGTTTTTATGACGATCTCAAACACGTCAGCGAGATTTGCCCGGACCATTTCGAACAGGAAAGCTATGACTGGGCGGCCAACTGGAAGCTTGGCATGGATAACGCCGCTGAAGGCTATCATGTGCCGCTGGTCCATGCTGAAAGCTTTGGCCTGATCCTCAGCATCGACCTGAAAATCTCGACCGACGCCGAGCACAGCCGCTATGTCGGCCATCTGAAAGAGCGCTCGCTGAAATGGTGGGGGCAGGTGGCGAAAAGCATCAGGCTCGAGCCCTCCGAACGCTATCCGCAATATGGCAACTTCCTGATCTTCCCCAATATCGTCGTCACCTTTTCCGCCGGCGCCTTCCTGACCTTCCAGACCTTCGAGCCGACGGGGCCGCAAACCCTGCGCATCCACTCGACCTCCTGGCTGGCCAGGAACAATGGGCGGGCCGCGCGCGGCATGGTGATCGACAGCCTGAAAGCTTTCTCCGCGCAGGTGCGTAACGAGGACCGCGACATCTGCGCCGTGGCGCAATTTGGCACACGCGATGCCCCCCCCGAGCGCCCGCCTGTTCTGGGCGAACTGGAAGGCCGCATCGCCCATTTTCAGCAGGCCTACGCGAAGCGCATGGAAAGTGTAATATGACATTTAATCCCATGTCCCTCGAAGGCCGTACCATCCTCGTCACTGGCGCCACCAGCGGTATCGGCAAGGCGACGGCCATCTATCTGTCGAAGCTGGGCGCGCGCGTCGTGGCTTCGGGGCGCAATGAGGCGCGCCTGGACGAAACATTGGCAGCGTTAGAAGGTCATGGCCATATCGGCCGTCTGTTTGATCTTGCCGATCTAGACGCCATCGTGCCGTGGCTGAAAGCCCTGTGCGCCGACATCGGGCCGCTCAACGGCATCGCCCATTGCGCCGGCGTGCAGGCCACTAAGCCGATCCAGTCGATCAACTCGGCCTTCGTGATGGACGTCCTGACGCAGAATCTCGGCGCTGCCCTGATGCTGGCGCAGGCCTTCCGCCTCAAGGCCTGCCACGGTTCTCCGGCCTCTCTGGTCTATTGCTCGTCGTCGGCCGCGCTGCGCACAGCGCCCGGCAATGTGGTCTATGCCTCATCCAAGGGGGGCATCGTTTCGGCCGTGAAGGGACTGGGCGTCGAACTGGTGCGCGATGGCGTGCGGGTCAACGCGGTCGCGCCGGCCATGGTCGATACGCCGATGTCGGATCAGTTTCGCACTATCCTCTCGGAAGAGAATTTCAAACGCGTGGTCGATATGCACCCGCTTGGCCTCGGAAGGCCGGACGATGTCGCCGCCGCCATAGCTTTCCTCCTGGCCGACACCTCGCGCTGGATCACCGGTTCGATACTGTCCGTAGACGGAGGATTTCTGGCGTGAACGCACATGCGCCGATCAAGCCGTCGCGTAAAATCAGTCTGTCGCTGTCGGAAAAGCACAGCCACGGACCGCTCAGCTATCTCGAAATGGGCAATCCGGCGGGTGAAACCGTGGTCTTTGTCCATGGGTTCGGCGCCGACCTCCTGACCTGGCAACTGTGCCTTGTGCCGCTTGCCGCGACATACCGCCTGATCGCGCTCGATCTGCCGGGTCATGGCCGCGGCGCGTCCGATGTTGGCGATGCGTCGCTGGTCTTTATGACCGGCTGGCTGAAAGAAGCGTTTGATGTCCTCGATATTGCGTCCGCGCATATCGTTGGCCATTCCATGGGCGCCAAGATCGCGCTCGGTTTTGTTTTGAGTCATGCTGAGCGCGTCAAATCGCTGTCGCTGATCGCACCGGCGGGGCTTGGTGGCAATTTCCACCTTGACGCGCTGGATGCCTTTTTGGGCGGTGACGATGCTGAAGCCCTGGCACGTCAGTTACTTGGGCCGCGCGGGCAAAATCTCGGCGCGTCCCTGACCGCCTCATTGCAAAATGCGGCGGCCGATCCGGCGCGCCGTGAGGGGCTGAAAGCTTTGCTCGGCAACGCCAAGGCCTATGGTCTGGCGCTTTCGCCCGAAGGTTTTGACTGGAACCGCGTCATGTGTCCGGTTCAGATCATGTGGGGCGACCACGACCGTTTGATCCCCATGCCACAAGCGCATCGCCTGCCCACATCCGCGCCCTTGCACCTGATCGAAGGCGCCGGCCATCTGCCGCATATGGAGGCCTCTGCCACCGTTGTCGCTCACCTGAAGGAATTTTTGCCGTAATGACTGCCCTCGACATGATCCGTGAAGACCTTCGCACGCTCCTGCATGATAAGGGCGCGCAGACCGGCGAGATCAACGCCGATACGCCGCTGCTCAATGGTCCCTATGATATCGACAGCCTCGATCTGGCGACGCTTGTGGTGACTTTGGAAGAAAAAACCGGCCTGACGCCCTTCGCCAACGGCTTTGTGCTGTTCCATACGGCAGGGGAACTTGCCGCACTGTTTGGCGGCTGAAATGGACGCCCTGAACCCCGGTTTCACCCTGATCGAAGGTGATCATACGCTTTCGAGCGACGATTTACGCCCGGATGGCGAGTCGGTCGTCGAGGTTGCGAAAACGGGTGTAAAGGGTGTGGTCGCTGCGCTTCTGGGAACCGGCGATGTTTTCGTGGTGCGCGACGCCTCGGTGCCGTTGCCGCAAGTCGCCGAGGATAAGGTGTGGCTGCAGACGTCCGGTACGACCGGCGCGCCGAAATGGGTGGGGCATAGCCGCGACCGTCTGAAAGCACGGATCAGGGCCGGTGGTGACAGGGCGCGCTGGCTCCTGACCTTTCATCCGGGAAGTTTTGCCGGCCTTCAGGTGATCCTCACCGCTATGGCCGGTGGCCATATCCTGATCGCACCGGGCCATGGTGCCAGCATAGCCGATCTGGCCGATCTGGCGGTGGCGGAACAGGCCACGCATATCTCCGGCACGCCGACCTTCTGGCGCGCCTTCCTCATGGCGCTCGGTGACCGATCGCTGCCCCTCAAAAGCGTGACCCTGGGCGGTGAGGCGGCCGATCAGACCCTGCTGGATGCTGTGAAAGCGCGCTTCCCGCAGGCACATCTGCGTCATATCTACGCCACGACCGAGGCCGGCACCGTCTTTTCGGTACAGGACGGTCTGGCCGGTTTTCCGCGCGACTGGCTGAACGATGATCTGTCCGTCACCGAACAGGAAACGCTCGAAGTGAAAGGGCTCGATACCGGCGATATTGTCGAACTGACGCCAAATCGTGTTCTCTTCAGGGGGCGCCGCGACGCCATGGTCAATGTGGGCGGTGTCAAGGTCTATCCGGAAGCGGTGGAATCATGCCTGTTAGAACTTTCGTTCATACAAGATGTGCGCGTTTCAGCGAGGCCTAATCCCATCACAGGTCATGTGCTGGTGGCGGATATCGTGCTCAAGCCAGATTCCGGTTTTGATGAAGCGCAAATCAAGGCACACTTGCAGGGGCTGCCGCGTGCGCAGCGTCCGGTCAGCCTGCGCTATGTCGACGCGCTCGATATCAGCGCCACCGGCAAGAAATCGAGGTCCGTATGAATGAGCTTCCGCACAAATGGCTGATCGTCAGCGGCGTCAGCCGGGGCCTGGGTCTGGCGCTGGCTCGCGACCTGCTGGCGCAGGGCTATGGCGTGGCCGGTTGCAGCACCACCTTTGGCGAGGATTTGCAGGCGCTGAAGGATGTCCATGGTGGCAAGTTCGTCTGGCAGGCGGTCGATATGGCCGATACAACAGCCATCGAGGCCTTTGTCAGCAGCGCGGTCGCGGCCTTTGACGGTCAGCGCCTATGGGGCGTGGTCAATAATGCCGGCATGTCGGTCGAAGGCATCCTGTCCACCCTGCCGGTCAGCGACATAGAGCGCGTCCTGCAGGTCAATCTGACCGGCGCGATCTGTCTGGCGCGGTCAGCCCTGCGGCGCATGATGAAGACTCGCAAACCCGGTCGCATCATCAATATTTCCTCGATCACGGGCCTGCGCGGCTACACGGGCCTGAGCGCCTACGCGGCGTCCAAGGCTGGCCTGGATGGCTTTTCCCGCGCCTTGTCGCGTGAGGTCGGACGCATCGGCATCACGGTCAATTCGGTAGCGCCGGGCTATATGAAGACGGCGCTGTCCGAAGGTCTGGACGACCGGCAACTCGACCAGATTGTCCGCCGCACCCCCCTTGGCCGGTTGTGCGAGCTGGCCGATATCGTTCATCTGGTGCGCTTCCTGCTGTCCGAAGAGGCCGGCTTTATCACGGGGCAAACCCTGGTGGTTGACGGGGGACTCACGTCCTGATGGTCAGTTTCACAGCCAGAGCCCCGAAACTGTGCGGGATCGTTACCGCAATGCCGGAGGCTGTCAGCGAGAACGCCGACCTGGCGGCCAGTTTTGGCGCCGAAACCATGGCCAAGATCATGGCCGCCACGGGCATCGAGCGCCGTCCGGTCGCTGATCGTCATACGGTCAGCCAGTTGGGTGAGGCCGCGGCTGTGGTGCTGCTGGAAAGGCTGGGCTGGACGCCGGACAGCATCGATCTGCTGATCGTGGTGACTCAAACGCCCGATTATCCGCTGCCCGGCACCGCCAGCTTGCTGCAAAACAGGTTGGGATTGGCCAAATCGACCGCGGCTTTCGATATCAGCCTGGGCTGTTCCGGCTATGTCTACGGGCTTTCGGTCGCCCACGCGATGATGCAGTCCGGCAACATCCGGCGCGCGCTTCTGGTGACGGGCGATATTACCTCGCATATGATTTCGGAGTTGAATCGTGCGCTGGCGCCTTTGTTTGGTGACGCCGTGGCGGTGACGGCGCTCGAACTTTCCGAGCACGGACAGATCGCGTTTGACCTGGGTTCCGATGGCTCCGGTGCGCCCTATCTGATCTCAAAAACCGGCGGTCTGGCTGAGCCTGGCGCGCCGGAACTCTTCATGGACGGCACACAGGTCATGGCGTTCTCGCTCAAGCAGGTGGCGCCTTCGATTGAACGCGCGCTCCATGAGGCCGGCAAGACCATGGGCGATATGGACTACGTGGTGCTGCATCAGGCGAACGCCATAATGCTGAAAACGCTCGGCCAGAAGATTAAGGCGCGCGAGGACCAACTGGTTTATGCCGTGCGTGATTTCGGCAATACCACATCGACCTCGATCCCTTTGGCGCTGTGCGATCATCTGAGCAAGGTGGCCGCGGCCCCGCAGCTCACCTTGCTGTTGTGCGGTTTCGGCGTTGGCTGGTCCTGGTCGACGGCGGTGTGGCAAACCGAGGCGCCGCTCTGTCACGATATCATCCGGGTGGCCTGATGCGGCTGTTTATTCGCACCGAAGCCTCGACCCAGATCGGCCTTGGCCATTTCATGCGCTGTTTCGCCATTGCCGAAGAAGCACGAGCCCAAGGCATCGAGGTCACCTTCCTGCTCAATGAACTGGGTGAGGCGGTCATGGCGCGGCTGGAAGAGATCGGCGCCAAAGGTGTGCGCATCGATGGTTCTTTGGGCAGCGCCGCCGATTTCATGGGTATGGCGGCACTGGATTTGACGCGCAAGGATTGGCTGCTGATCGATGGCTATGCCGCTACTGAGGACTATATCGCCCTGCAAAGCCAGGCCGTGCGTGTAGCCGTCGTGGATGATCTCAATGTGCTCGAACGCTTCGATTGCGACCTGCTGATCAATCCGGCGCAGGCGGCGAAACCGGCGGATTACAAGCGAAAAACACGCGCAAGGCTAAGGCTCGGTCCTGACTATGCCCTGATCCGCAAAGAGTTCACCCAAGCCTGTCCGGTTAGCGCGGAGGCACCGTTTGTCACCATCATGTTTGGCGGCAGCGACCCTTCACAGCTCACAAGCCTTTGTATAGAAGGGATCTATCGAAACATAGAAAGTGTCCACGTGAGGACAATCGCGGGTCCCGCCAATGTTCATACAAACGATCTAACAAAATTAGAACAAAAGTTAGAACGATATCGCCTCTACGCGTCTCCCCCAAGTGTAGCAAGGGTTTTGGCTGGCAGCGCCCTGGTGATCACGGCGGCGGGCGGGAGTGTCGGCGAGGTGGCGGCCATGGGCCTGCCGGCGCTGGTTCTGGTGGTCTATGACAATCAGGCCGCGGCGCTGAAGGCCTGCCCCTATCCGGTAATCGATGCGCGCGCCGGACTACCCGATGATCTCGGTGCGCAGGTCAAGGCGCTGCTGGATGACCCGGCGCGTCTGGCCGAGATCGCCCGTAACGCTCATGCCGTGGTCGATGGTGAAGGGCCGCGCCGAATTGTGGAGGCCTTGCGCCATGTATAGTTTTCTCAGCTACCGCCGTATCACACCCGATGACGCCCAGATGCTGCTCGACTGGCGCACCGCGCCGCATATCACGCAATATATGCTGACCGATGTGCCCTACGATATCGAGCGCCAGAAAGCCTGGATCGAGCGCTGCAACGCGCGTGACGATTATCAGCACTGTATTATCCAGATCGAAGGCCGCGACGTCGGCTATGCGTCGATTACCGTCACCGACCGGGCTTCCGGCATTGGGGAAATCGGGGTCTATGTCGGTGATGCGGCCGCGCCCAAAGAACTGACCATCTATAACTTCGTTGGCACGCTCAACCATGCCTTCGTCACGATGGGGCTGCACAAGATCGTCAACCATGTCGTGGCCTGGAACGAGCGCACCGTGCGCCTTCAGCAGTTTAACGGCTATCGCCATGTCGGTGTGTTGAAGGATCACGCCCTGAAGGACGGCGTGCGCCACGACCTGCATATTTTCGAGCTGTCGGCGGCGCACTGGGCGGATTTTCGCAAAAAATTTCCGCACAAGGATAACTGGTGGGGCGAGGAGACCGTATATAGGGAGCAGTAAGTTTCCTCCCACCTGTAAAAGGACGGGAGAAGAAAGGTAAGTCTGGATGACCAAATCTTCGCTCGGTTTCGACCTCACCCCGCCCACGGCAGAGCAAAAGCAGCAACTGGCCGCGCGGCTTGATCCGGAAGCCCGCCGGATCCTGCTCAATGCCGGCACCGAACCGGCCTTCTGCGGCAAGTTCGATGAATACGAAGACGAGGGCGCCTATGTCTGCAATCTCTGCGACCTGCCGCTCTTCGACAGCCACGCCAAGTTCCATTCGGGCTCCGGCTGGCCAAGCTTTTATCAAGGCATCGACAAGGATCACATCCGCAACATTGTCGACCGCTCTCATGGCATGACGCGGATCGAAATCCGCTGCGCCCGCTGCGATTCACACCTTGGCCATGTCTTTGAAGACGGCCCAAGGCCCACCGGCCTGCGTTACTGTTTGAATTCTGTGGCGATGGAGTTCATTCCTGAAGGCCAGCCCCTGCCGGACCGCCTGGGCCGTGGGGCACCCGAGGGCGACGTGCTCAAGCTCTGAAAACCCTGAAATACCCGCATACCGCTTGTAAGTAAGAAATTCACGTTTGCACAGCATACTATCTCTCTTCTGAGGGATAGGTGCACATGCAGAAGCTGTTGCAATGGGTTGTCAATCTTAAGGCGCGGACCCTGTTCACGCTGGTGTTCGTGTCCGGTATCGTTCTGGTGATGGCCGTGATGGTGCTGCTCCATACGTCGCTGGCGATCGTCACCGAGAAGACCAACGATATTGATACCCACCGGGCGCAGGAAACGGCGCAGGCCGCCCTCACGACCCAGACCGCCAGCCTGACCGAAACCCTGCTGGACAATGCTGTGTGGAACGGTGGTCAGGAACAGATCTATGGCCGCGGTCTTGAAACGCAATGGCTGCGGTCGACCTGGGCGGCAAGGCCAGCGATCGCAACGGTTATGACGGCGTCTATATCCTTGATGAACAATACCGCATCCTGTGGGGGGCATCGCGCGGCAAGGCCTATATGCGCGGCGGGCTGGAGCGTTTCGGCAAGGACTTCAAAGCGCAGGTAGAGCACAATGGCGCCCTGTTGCGCGACGGCAAGGGCGTGGTGACAGGCTTTTCCAAAACCCGTTCAGGCCCGGCTCTGGTCGCCATCACCCTGATCCGGCGTTCGGATTCCGGCATTGCCAATCTGGGCACCGTGCGGCGTTATCTGGTCATGACGCGCCACCTGACACCGGCCAAACTCAGCGCGATGAGCGAGACCTTTGGGCTGGCCGGTTTGCGTCTGGCCCCGGCGGCGGAACAGGTTGCGCCGGCTTATGCTTTGCGTGGCGAGGCCGGCAAGATTGGCCAACTGACCTGGACGGAGCGCCGGCCCGGCAAGGAGGCTGCGCGTGCGGCGTCCGGCAGTATTCGCCAAGTCGCGGGCGTTACGGCGCTGATTATCCTGATCTTTGTTTTGGTCAGCGCTTTTGCCCTCTATAAAATGGCCAAGAGCGAGAAACTGGCGCGGACCCTGGCCCTGACCGATGGCCTGAGTGGCCTGCCCAATCGCCGGGCGCTGTTCGAACTGGTGCAGAAATCCAGAATTCGGCGGGTCTTCGGTCTATAAGACCGTCGTTTATCTCGATCTCGATGGCTTCAAGGAGGTCAATGATATTTACGGTCACGCCATCGGTGACAAGCTTATTGTGATGGTGGCGGCGATGCTGAAAAGCAAGCTGCCGCCCGGCGCCATGCTGGCGCGCATGGGCGGTGACGAATTCGCCATGGTGCTGACAGGGTCCGAGGCCATGAAGCCCTCCCTGGATTTTGCCCAGAGTGTCCTCGATTTTTTCGCGCGGCCCGTCCATATAGACGAACGCAGTCTGCAGGTTGGCGCCAGTATCGGCGTCGCCACGGCGGATATCAAGGCGGTGCGTAGCGAGGAACTGTTCCGCCGTGCCGATATGGCGATGTATGAGTCCAAGAGCGCCGGCAAGAACCGCATTACCCTCTACGACGCCACGCTCGATGCCGAGCGCCTGCGCAAGACCGAGATCGAGGATGGTATTCGTAAAGGTCTGGAAAATGACGAATTCGATGTTGTCTATCAGCCGATCGTCGAGGCCCGCAGCGGTGTGATCAGCAGCGTCGAGGCGCTGGTGCGCTGGCCGCGACGCCCCGAAGGGGCGATGATGCCGGACCAGTTTATCGATGTCGCCGAGTGCAGCGGCCTGATCCATCCGCTGGGCCAGTTCGTGCTGCGGAAGGCCTGTCTCGATCTCGGCGCCGTGCCGGGTTTGCGCCTGAGCGTCAACTTGTCGCCGGCGCAGTTCCGCGATCCGGAGCTTGAGGCCAAGGTGGCAAAAACGCTGGAAGAGACAGGTTTCCCGGTGGAACGGCTGGAGCTGGAAGTGACGGAAGGCTACCTGATCGAAAATCCTGCGCGGGCTGTCGCCGCCATCGCCAATCTCAAGGCGCTGGGGGTTTCGATGGCGCTGGATGATTTCGGCACCGGTTATTCGAGCATCGGCTATCTGCGCCGTTATGCCTTCGACAAGATCAAGATCGACAAGTCTCTGGCGGGAACGGTGGACCGCGATCCGCAGGCGGCCGCGCTTGTGGCCGGCACGGTGGCTATCGCCCAGGCCCTGCATATCTCGGTGACGGCCGAGGGCGTCGAGACGGAGGACCATGTGCGCCTGCTGAAACTGGCCGGCTGTCAGTACCTGCAGGGCTTTTACTACAGCCGCCCGAAACCGCTTGCGGAGGTGCTGGAGTGGTGCGAAAAAGCGAGCGCGGACAAGCTTACGGCCTGACGGCGGCCATCACGGCCGCAAACCTATCCTTGTCCTTGTCTTTCAAAGCCAGAAGGTCTTCGATTAAGCGATCCTGACGTGCCGCCTGAGCCGCCTGTTTAGCGAGGTCAATTCGGCCTTTTAGCTCTTCCAGGGCTTTAACGCGGGTGTCATCCTTCAGCGTTGGATTGACCTTCTCGGCTTCCTTAACCAGCACGTCGACAACGTCCATCAGGCGGCCGATCTGGCGACCGTAGGAGTCCTGCGAAACGATGCGACGTTCCGTATCCGGCGCCGAGGAATTACTTTCATTAACGGTGAAGAACGACCAGCCTGGCAGGATCGGCTGATTGAGATTGGCTGGCGCAATGGATGGCCAGTTGTTCGGGTCTAACCACGGGAAGAAGGCGGACATGGGACAAGCCTTTCTGGAGAATGGGAAGTAGGTTACTGTATCCTAAATTGCGTGAAGATGGCAGGGATATGCGAACATTCGATTCGATGGTCTATGGCGGAATAAGAGGTGTAATGTTGCCTTATTGGCCAGGTTTTTTAACCGTCGAGGGAATATTCTCTGATGTTTGAAAGAGATAATTGATAGTGCGAAATGTGTGGGAGAGGCAACTGTATTGGCTACTTGCTCATTCTGGTGACGCGCCGACAATTATTTTCAAAATCGAACAATAAAAAAGCGGCCCCTTTCGGAGCCGCTTTTCACTTTATCCGTGTTCGGACGGTTTAGCCGGCGAACTGATAAGCCGTCTTCACGATGGTGTAGAATTCCTTGGCGTACGCGCCTTGTTCGCGCGGGCCGAAGCTGGAACCCTTACGGCCACCGAACGGGACGTGGTAGTCAACACCGGCGGTCGGCAGATTGACCATGACCATGCCGGCTTCCGAACGGCGCTTGAAGGTTTCGGCCGACTTCAGCGACGAGGTGCAGATGCCTGCCGACAGACCGAACTCGGTGTCGTTGGCGACCTTGATGGCTTCTTCGAGATCCTTGACGCGGATGACCGAGGCGACCGGTCCGAAGACCTCTTCCTTGTTGATCGACATGTCCGGGGTGGTCTTGTCGATCAGGGTCGGGGCGTAATAGTAGCCGGGGGTGCCAAAGGTCAGGTCTTCGCCGCCGGAGAGCACCACGCCGCCTTCAGCCTTGGCCTTGGCGACCGCGTCACGGGCGATGGTGAGTTGTTCCTGCGAAGCGATCGGGCCCATCTGGACGCCGTCAGCTCTGCTGTCGCCGACCTTGATGGCCTTGGCGGCTTCGGCAAGCTTGGCGACGAACTGGTCGGCGATGCCTTCGGTGACGATGATGCGCGACGAGGCCGTGCAGCGGTGACCGGAGGAGAAGAAGGACGAGTTCAGCACCGAATTGACGGCGATGTTGAGGTCGGCGTCATCGAGCACGACGACGGGGTTCTTGCCGCCCATTTCGCACTGGACGCGCTTGCCCTTGGCCACGGCCTGATCACGGACGCGGGTGCCGGTGGGCACGGAGCCGGTGAAGGAGATGGCGTCACAGCCGTCGATCAGCAGCGGGCCGGCGACCGAGCCACGGGCGAAGACCACGTTCAGCACGCCCTTGGGCAGGCCGGCGCGGTTGAGGATGTCGGCCAGTTCCCACGCACAGGCGGGGGTCAGTTCGGCAGGCTTGCAGACAACCGTGTTGCCGAAAGCGATGGCCGGGGCCATCTTCCAGGCCGGGATGGCGATGGGGAAGTTCCACGGGCAGATCAGGCCAATGACGCCGACCGGCTCGCGGGTGATTTCCACCTTGACGCCAGGACGGACGGAATCGAGCACTTCGCCATGGGCGCGCAGGGCTTCACCGGCAAAATACTTGAAGATGTGACCGGCGCGGGTGACTTCGCCGATACCTTCCGGCAGGGTCTTGCCTTCTTCGCGCGACAACAGCGCGCCGAGTTCGGCCTTGCGGGCGAGGATTTCGGTGCCGGCGTTGTCGAGCACATCGAAGCGCTGTTGCGGCGTCGAGAACTGCCAGGTCAGATAAGCTTCCTTCGCCGCGGCGATGGCGGCCGAGACCTCGGCTTCACCCGCTGTCGAATAGGTGCCGACGATGTCGTTGGTGTCCGAAGGGTTGATGTCGTTGAAGGTCTTGTCGATGACGACCCATTCGCCGTTGATCAGATTGCCTTTAGTGGTCATGGCCGAAGCTCTCCTGAGGATGTGTGTGGCGTTATGAAGCAAGCACTGGGACGGCTCTATAGGCCGTTGTGGTAGCGCTCACAAGGGAATGTTGTGCGCCTCTATATAGTCAGACAATAGTGGTTTGTCATCGGCAGAGGCCGTAGATTTTGAAATTATACACGGCTGATCAGGTGTTCAACCTGCGCTCCGGCGACGCCGGGCAGGTGCGCCAGCCGGTCGGTCATGCGACGGGCTTCCCCGGGCGTCAAGCCGCTCACGCGAAAGCGATGCTGGTAAGCGCCACTCAGCCTATATTGCTGCAAGCGGCTTATAGCCAAACCCATGCGGCTGACTGTGCTGTCGATGTCAAAAGGAGACAGCGTGGTGAGGGAAACGATGTGGCTGAGGCTGGCGAAAACATCGCGGGCCAGATCGTCGTCGGGTTCGGTGAAGGAGACGTGCGCGTTCAAGTTTCAGGCCCATAAGCATGAAGGTCTCGAAAGGGAGGCTGGATAGATCCCGTTTCGTTGCCGGACATCGGCCGCATCGCTCTTTGAGGAGCCGCCACCTTGCCGGGGAAGGCAGGTTGGCGCGGAGGTGATCCGCTCTTGATGCTCGCTCCCTATAGCTGGCTCGCGCGTCGATATCAACTAAAATCGTATACGATGTTAAGCTTTACTGAAACCTTGGGTAATGTCTTTTGAGGTGCATTGAATCCTTGGGCGCTTTAAAGGCAACTGGCCGCTCACAACATTCAGGCGGGCGGGCAGCTTCAAGGTTCAAGTATCATGGCAATTCCGTTTATCGACCTCGGTATCCAGCGCGAACGTATCGGCGCGAAGATCGAGGAGGCTGTCCTCAAGGTGATCAAGCACGGCGCCTATATCATGGGGCCTGAGGTGCGCAGCTTCGAGGCCAATATGTCGGCCTTCGCCGGCTCGAAGCACACCCTGTCCTGCGCCAACGGCACCGATGCTATCGAGCTGATCCTTCTGGGATTGGGTGTCGGTAAGGGCGATGCCGTGTTCGTGCCGGCTTTTACCTTTGTTGCCACCGCTGAAGTCGTGCCGATGACCGGCGCCGAGCCGGTGTTCGTCGATATCCAGGCCGACACCTACAATATCGATCCGGTCAAGCTGGAAGCGTCCATCGAGGCTGTGCTAAAAGAGGGCCGCCTTAAGCCCGCCGCCATCATCGCTGTTGATCTGTTTGGTCAGCCGGCCGATTATCCGGCGCTTTCGGTCATTGCCAAAAAGTACGGCCTCCATCTGATCTGCAACTCGGCACAGGGCTTTGGCTGCACCATCGAGGGCAAGCAGCCGCTGGAATGGTGCGTGGCGACGGCGACCAGCTTCTATCCGGCCAAGCCGCTGGGCTGTTATGGTGATGGCGGCGCGGTCGCCACCAATGACGACGCCCTGATGGAGCGCTTGGTGTCGTTCCGCGTCCACGGCGGCGCCACCGCCACCGACGCGGCGACCATGAATTACACCCACGAGGCCAAGTACCTCAATGTCCGCATCGGCATGAATTCGCGCCTCGATACCATCCAGGCGGCTGTGCTGATCGAAAAACTCAACATCTTCGCCGAGGAAATCGCCCTGCGCCAGAATGTGGCGAGGCGTTATAATGAGCTGCTGGGGGGCAAGGTGATCTCGGTGCCGCACGTGAAGGAAGGTTATGTCTCGACCTGGGCGCAATACACCATCGAGCACGCCAACCGCGACGCGCTGCAGTTGCACCTGCGCGAAAAGGGCGTGCCGTCGGCGGTCTATTATCCGATTCCGCTGCATCAGCAGCCGGGCTACAGCATGTTCACCTCTGGCACCGGCGATCTGGCGGTCTCGGAGGCCAAGTCGAAGACCGTGATCAGCCTGCCGTTCAGCCCCTATCTCGATGCGGCCACACAGGATGAGATCGTCGCGGCCGTGTTGTCGTTTGAGGGCTGAAAAGCAAACTGACGCGATTCTTGAGCAACATGACGGTCGGGCGCGGTATTTTGCCATGGGGTCGGAAAATTTCTCAAAATGAGTTGGCTTTGCGGAAAAATTTGTCTTTTAATCGCGGCAATCTTCCGCTATGGACAAAAAATACCCTCGATCTCGCGTGTGCACACACATGGATGAAAAGTCCGTGCGCTGAAAAACGGTGTGCTGCGTAAAGAGCCGGGCTTTGCAATACTAAGAGGCTAAAACCATATGGCGATATTACAGGTCAGTGCAGCGGCGGCAACGGCAGAGGCGGCGAAGCCCGTACTGCTGGCGCATCAGGCTGTGCTCGATCTCAGCGCCGGCGATACCGCCTGGATGCTGGTCGCCACCTGCCTCGTGCTGTTCATGACCCTGCCGGGGCTGGCGCTGTTTTACGGCGGCATGGTGCGCAAGAAGAACCTGCTCTCGACGCTCGCCCAATCGGTCGCCACCTCGGTGATCGCCTCGGTGATCTGGATCTTCATCGGCTACAGCTTCGCGTTTGGCGTCGGCGGTGGTGATGCGGCCAGCTTCATCAACAAGTTCATCGGCGGTTTTGATGTCGCCCTGCTGAATGGCGTCAAGCCTGACACGGCCTATAGCGCCGCGCCGCACCTGCCGGAATATCTCTGGGTCGCCTATCAGATGACCTTCGCCATCATCACGCCGGCCCTGATCGCCGGTGCGATCGCCGAGCGCATGAAGTTTTCCGCGTTTGTGCTGTTTGTCGCCCTGTGGAGCGTGCTGGTCTATGCGCCGGTCTGTCACTGGGTGTGGGGCGGTGGTTTCCTGGGCGCCATGGGCGTGCTCGATTTCGCCGGCGGCGCCGTGGTGCACGTCAATTCCGGTGTCGCCGGTCTGGTCGCCTGTCTGGTCATCGGCAAGCGCAAGGGGTTCGGCCGTGACAACATGGCCCCGCATAACCTTGCCTACACCATGATCGGCGCCTCCATGCTGCTGGTCGGCTGGATCGGCTTTAACGCCGGTTCGGAATGGACGGCGGATTCGCTGGCGAGCGTGGCCATGCTCAACACCATCGTCGCCGCCATGACCGGCGCGGTCGGCTGGATCATTCCCGAATGGATCGAGCGCAAGCAGCCGACCCTGCTCGGCATGGTCTCCGGTCTCGTAGCCGGTCTTGTCGGCATCACCCCGGCTGCTGGCTTCGTCAACCCGACCGGCGCCCTGGCCATCGGCCTCCTCACCGGCGTGGCCTGCTATTTTGGCACGACTTACGTCAAGAACATGTTCCGCTACGATGACAGCCTAGACGCCTTCGGTGTACACGGCATCGGCGGTTTCGTTGGCGCCCTGCTGACGGCGGTTTTCGTCGACACAACGATAAATACAGGCGACGCGGCGGCCCACGCCACCGTGCTCAAACAGTTGATTGGCCTTGTGGTGGTCATCGGCTGGAGCGCTCTTGTTACCTTCCTTATCCTCATGGTCTGCAAATACACAACAGGCCTTCGCGTAACAGAGGAAGAGGAGATCGAGGGTCTCGATCAATCGCAGCACGGGGAGACCCTGCACGGATAAAACCAAAAGGCTGAAAGGCTGGACTGAGTTTTCCCCCTCGCGATTGACCAGAGACCCACCCGGAAACGGGCGGTCACGAGGTCAGCCGAGGGGGTTCGCATGTCAGGGCCTGAGGCGTTATAGACTTCCGAAGCTTTCGCTTCGGCAAGGCCAGGTGGTCAGAGGCGAGGTTTCGCCGAGCCATGTGGCGCTTGAGCTGGTAATAAAAGAAACAACAACGGCAAATATGTCATCTGTGGTAAAAAAGCCGCCGAACGTTTGCCGGGATTGAGATTAGAACTTTTCTTTGCAAGGGTTTTGCGCTTTTAGCACGCTTGTTAAAGAGTATTGGGCCGCTGGGCTCGCTTCGAGTGAGAAGGTAGTGAGATGGATACGAACCGTTTCGTGATTGAAGTCAAAAAGACACCGGCGAAAACCGATGCGAAGACACGCATCGAGAATTTCAACGAGATCTATGCCGACTTCAAACCGACACAGGCCTCGCATCAGGCCTCGCGCTGCGCCCAGTGCGGCGTGCCCTTCTGTCAGCATGGCTGCCCCCTGTCGAACAACATCCCCGACTGGCTGCGCCTGACCGCCGAAGGCCGCCCGCAGGAAGCGTGGGAACTGTCGGCGGCGACCTCGACCCTGCCGGAAATCTGCGGCCGCATCTGCCCGCAGGACCGTCTGTGCGAAGGCTCCTGCGTGCTTGAACAATCGGGCTGGCAGAACGTCACCATCGGCAGCGTAGAGCGCTATCTCGGCGATATGGCCTTTGAGAACGGCTGGATCGAGCCGATCGTGCCGGAAGTCGAGCGTTCGCAATCGATCGGCATTATCGGCGCGGGGCCGGCCGGCATCGCCGCCGCTGACCGTCTGCGCACGCAAGGCTATAAGGTCACCATCTATGACCGCTATGATCGCGCCGGCGGCCTTCTGGTTTACGGTATCCCGTCGTTCAAGCTGGAAAAGCACGTCGTGGCGCGCCGCACCGACCGCCTGGCCGCTTCGGGCGTCGAATACGTCATGAACACCGACATCGGCGCCGACGATCACATCACGTTTGAGGAACTGCGCGAGAAGCATGACGCCGTCCTGATCGCCACCGGCGTCTACAAGACGCGCCGCCTGTCGGTGCCGGGCTGTGGTTCGAAGGGCGTGGTCGCCGCGCTCGATTACCTGATCACGGCCAACAAGGTCGGTTTCGGCGATCAGATCGAAGATTTCGCCAATGGCCGCCTCAATGCCGAAGGCAAGCACGTTGTCGTTATCGGCGGCGGCGACACCGCCATGGATTGCGTGCGTACCGCCACCCGTCAGGGCGCCAAGTCGGTGACCTGCGTCTATCGCCGTGACCGCGCCAACATGCCGGGTTCGGATCGCGAAGTCTCCAATGCCGAAGAAGAAGGCGTGCGCTTCGAGTGGCTGTCGGCCCCGAAAGCAGTGCTCGGCGATGCCGACACGGTAACGGGCCTTAAGATCCAGCGCATGCGCCTGACCACGCCGGACGCGCAAGGTCGTCAGGGCATCGAAGACATCCACGGCAACGAAGCCGACCTGCCCGCCGACCTGATCATCGAGGCGCTCGGTTTCGAGCCGGAAAACCTGCCGGTGCTGTTCAATGAACCCAAGCTCGAAGTGTCGCGCTGGGGCACCCTCAAGGTGATGGCCGGTGAGTTCGCCACCACCGTCAAGGGCGTCTTCGCGGCGGGCGATATCGTCCGTGGCGCGTCGCTCGTGGTATGGGCTGTCCGCGAGGGGCAGGACGCCGCCGCTGACATCCACCACTATCTCCAAACCGAATTACTTGTACCGGCCAACGCCAATGGCGAGCCTTCCTCCTACGCGCTGGGAGCTGCGGAATAATCATGACCTTCGACTCTTACAAGCACTACCAAGACCAACGTCAGCGCCTGATCGACGGCCACGCCTACGATCCCGAATCCGAAATCTCGGCCTGCGGCGTCGGTGTCGTCTGTTCCATCGATGGCTCGCAAAAGCGTGAGGTCGTCGAACTGGCCGTCAAGGCGCTGAAAGCCCTGTTCCACCGCGGCGCCGTCGATGCCGACGGCAAGTCAGGCGATGGCGCCGGCATCATGATCAATGTGCCACAGGCCTTCTTCCGTAAGCAGATTGAGAACATCGGCCACAAGCCGCGCTCCGGCCCTATCCTCGTCGGGCAGGTCTTCCTGCCGCGCACCGATCTCGGTGCCCAGGAAACCGCCCGCACCATCGTGGAATTGGAAATCCTGCGTTCGGGTTTCTTCCTCTATGGCTGGCGTCAGGCGCCGGTCGACGTGACGCAGCTCGGTGAGCGCGCCATGGCGACGCGTCCGGAAATCGAACAGATCATGATGGCGGCGCCGGAAGGTCTGGAAGGCGAAGCGCTGGAACGCGCCATGTTCCTTTGCCGCCGCCGCATCGAGAAGCGTGTCGATGACGCCCACCTCGGCGATTTCTATCTCTGCTCGTTCTCGGCCAAGACCCTGATCTATAAGGGCATGTTCCGCGCCGAGTTGGTCGATGACTTCTATCTCGACCTGAAGGACCCCGACTTCACCTCGTCGGTCGCCATCTTCCACCAGCGTTTCTCGACCAACACCTTCCCCGAATGGCGTCTGGCCCAGCCCTTCCGTATGCTGGCGCACAACGGTGAAATCAACACCCTGCGCGGCAACATCAACTGGATGAAGTCGCACGAGATCCGTATGGCCGCCACCACCTTTGGCGATCAGGCCTCGGACGTGAAGCCGGTCATCCAGCCGCGTGGCTCCGATTCCGCCGCGCTCGACAACGTGTTCGAACTGCTGGTCCGCGCCGGCCGCTCGGCGCCGATGGCTAAGGCCCTGCTGATCCCCGAAGCCACCGCCAATGACGAGACGGCTTCCGACGCCAACAAGGCGCTCTACGCCTATTGCAACGCCGTGATGGAGCCGTGGGACGGCCCCGCCGCCATCTGCGCCACTGACGGCCGCTGGGTCATCGCCGGCAAGGATCGCAACGGCCTGCGCCCTCTGCGCGTGACCGAAACCAAGGACGGCCTGCTGATCGTCGGTTCCGAAGCCGGCATGACCGGCGTAGCCGAAGAGCGCATTTCGCGCCGCATCCACATCGCCCCCGGCCGTATGATCGCGGTCGATCTCGAAGGCGGCAAGCTCTACGGCGAGGATGAAATCATCGACGCACTGGCGGCCAAGCACGATTATTCGGGCTGGCTGGAAAACATGGTCGATCTGGAACCCCTCATCATGCCGGGGCCGGAGCCGCGTGTCTATTTCGGTGAAGAACTGCATCGTCGCCAGATCGCCGCCGGCTTCACGCTCGAAGACCTCGATACGGTCCTCGACGCCATGGTGAAGGACGGCAAGGAAGCCATCGGCTCGATGGGCGACGATACGCCGCTTGCCGTGCTCTCCGAGCAGTGGCGCCCGATCGCGCACTATTTCCGCCAGAACTTCGCGCAGGTCACCAATCCGCCGATCGATCCGTTGCGTGAAGCGCAAGGCATGTCGCTCAAGACGCGCTTCAAGAACCTTGGCAACATCCTGGCCGAGGACGAGGCCCAGACCGACGTCTTCGTGCTGGAAAGCCCGTTCCTCAGCACGCTGATGTATCAGCGCATGATTACGTTTGATAATGTCGGCCATGTCGCCAAGCTCGACTGTACCTTCCCCGTGCCGGGCGAAGGTGCCTTGCCGGGTGCCGGCCTGAGCGCCGCGCTCGAACGCCTGCGTGACGAAGCCGTCAAGGCCGTGAGCAACGACAAGGCCAGCATGATCGTGCTGAGCGATGAAGCCCTGTCAGCCGATCTGATGGGCGTGCCGATGATCCTGGCCGCCGCCGCTGTCCACTCGCGCCTCGTGCAACAGGGGCTGCGTTCGTTCGTCTCGATCATCGTCCGCACCTCCGAAGCCATGGATGCGCACACCTTCGCGGTACTGGTCGGCGTCGGTGCCACGGCGATCAACCCCTATCTGTCGCTGGAAATCCTGCAGGAACGTCTGGCGCAAGGCCGTTACGAAGGCTTCAACGAGCACAAGGCCTTCACCAACTACAAGAAGGCCATCGAAGCCGGTCTGATGAAGATCCTGGCCAAGAAGGGCATTTCGATCATCTCCTCTTATCGCGGTGGTTATGAGTTCGAGGCGCTTGGCCTGTCGCGTGCGCTGGTGGCCGAATATTTTCCCGGCGTGACATCGCGTATCTCTGGCATCGGGCTTTCGGGCATCGAGCAAAAGCTGACCGCCCTGCATCTCAATGCGTGGGCGAAGAAGCCAGTAACCCCGATCGGCGGCTTCTACAAGATGCGCGCCGCCGGCGAGACCCACTACTATCAGCCGAAGCTTATCCACCTGCTGCAGGACGCGACGACGCGCGATGATTACGAGGTCTTCAAGAAGTATTCCTCGCTGATCGCCGGCATGTCGAAGACGGCCCCGACCAGCCCGCGCGACCTGCTCGCCTGGGAAGGCAAGCTGCCGCCGCTCGCCATCGAGGAGGTCGAAAGCGTCAACGAAATCCGCAAGCGTTTCGTCACGCCCGGCATGTCGCTCGGCGCGCTCAGCCCCGAAGCCCACGAAACCCTGAACATCGCCATGAACCGCATCGGCGCGCGGTCGGTGTCGGGTGAGGGCGGGGAAGACCCTGAGCGTTATCACCGCCGTCCGAACGGTGACAATCCGAACTCGGCCATCAAGCAGATCGCATCCGGTCGCTTCGGCGTCACCGCCGAATACCTCAACCAATGCCGTGAAATCGAAATCAAGGTGGCCCAGGGCGCGAAGCCCGGCGAAGGCGGGCAACTGCCCGGCTTCAAGGTCACCGAGTTCATCGCCCGCATGCGTCACTCGACGCCGGGTGTTGGCCTGATTTCGCCGCCGCCGCACCATGACATCTACTCGATTGAAGACCTGGCCCAGCTCATCTATGACCTGAAACAGATCAATCCGCGCGCCCGCGTCACCGTCAAGCTGGTGTCGCAATCGGGCATCGGCGCGGTCGCGGCCGGCGTTGCCAAGGCCAAGGCCGACGCCATTCTTGTCTCCGGCAATGTCGGCGGCACCGGCGCATCCCCCCTGACCTCGGTCAAGTTCGCCGGCCTGCCGTTTGAGCTCGGCCTGTCGGAAGCGCATCAGGTGCTGACGCTCAACAATCTGCGCGGCCAGATCCGTCTGCGCGCCGATGGCGGTATGCGCACCGGTCGTGATATCGTGATCGCCGCCCTGCTCGGCGCCGATGAATTCGGTATCGGCACGGCTTCGCTGGTCGCCATGGGCTGTCTGATGGTGCGTCAGTGCCAGTCGAACACCTGCCCGGTCGGTGTCTGCGTGCAGGACGAGCGCCTGCGTGCCAAGTTCACCGGCACGCCGGAAAAGGTGATCAACCTGTTCACCTTCATCGCCCGCGAAGTGCGCGAAATCCTGGCCTCGCTTGGCCTGCGTTCGCTCGGCGAAGCCACCGGCCGCACCGACCTGCTCCAGCAGGTCTCGCGCGGCGGTGTGCACCTCGATGACCTCGACCTCAACCCGCTTCTGGTCCGTGTCGATCTCGATCCCGGCGCCACCATCACGCGCTATGACGAGATCAACGAGGTCGCCGATACGCTCGACGCCAAGATCGTCCGTGACGCCGCCTACATGCTGGAGCGCAAGGAAAAGATGCAGTTGACCTACGACGTGCGCAACACGATGCGCGCCGTCGGCACCCGCACCTCGTCGCACATCGTCAGCGCCTATGGCTCGACGCTCGATGAGGATCACCTCAAGCTCGACCTGATGGGGTCAGTTGGCCAGTCGCTTGGCGCTTTCGCGGTCAAGGGTCTGTCGATCAATCTGATCGGTGAAGCCAACGACTATGTCGGCAAGGGCCTTTCCGGCGCCACCATCGTCATCCGGCCAAAGGCCTGGCAGGAGGGCCAGGCGCTGGCCGGAAACACCCTGCTTTACGGCGCGACCTCCGGTCAGCTCTATATCGCCGGTTCGGTGGGCGAACGCTTCGCCGTCCGTAACTCCGGCGCCACCACGGTGGTCGAAGGCGTCGGCGCGCATGCCTGCGAATATATGACCGGCGGCGAAGTCGTCATCCTCGGTAAGTCCGGCGCCAATTTCGGCGCGGGCATGACAGGCGGTGTAGCCTATGTCTATGATCCGGACGAGACCTTCGCCCGCTACATCAACCCCGAAGGCATCACCTTGCGTCCTGTACCGGATGAAAACGTGGCCCGCCTCAAGGCGTTGATCACCACCCACCTTGAGAAGACGCTTTCGCCGCGCGCGCAGGCCATTCTCGATGACTGGGATAACAGCCTGAAGGCCTTCGTTGAGGTTATGCCGAATGAGATTTTGGCCATACAGCAAAAGCTGCAAGCCAAGAGCGCTTAAAAGAAAAGGCGGTCCGCAAGGGCCGCCTTTTTCGTTGGCCGTGCCTGAAATACCGCATAAACCGAATGTGATTTCTTTACCGGTTTACGTCAGCCTAGTTTGCAGAAGGTGCGAACGAGCATCGGGGTATGGCATGAGCGCTATGAACACACTTCGCAACGATAATGCGCAAGGCTCCGGTACGCGGCCCAAAATCCTGCTGGTCGATGATCGCTGGGAAAACCTGTTGGCCACCGAAGCCCTGCTGAAGCCACTTGGTGCGTCCATCATTACCGCCGATTCCGGTGAAAAAGCCCTCAATCTGGTGCTGGAGAATGATTTCGCCATCGTCCTCCTCGATGTGCAGATGCCGATCATGGACGGTTTCGAAACCGCCCGCCTGATGAAGACGCGCCCCAGTATGCGCAATGTGCCGATCATCTTCATCACCGCCATCAGCAAGGAAGATCACTTCGCCACCGAAGCGGCCGAGATCGGCGCGGTCGATTATATCTTCAAACCGATCAATTCCGATATCCTCAAGAGCAAGGTGAAGGTCTACCTCGACCTGTACACGCAGCGTGAGCAGATCCTGCAGCTCAATGCCCATCTGCGTCAGTCGAATGAGGAGCTTGAGCGTTTCGCCTATGTCTGCTCGCACGATATGCAGGAACCGGTGCGGATGATGAACATCTATGCCGGTTTTCTGGCTGAGGATGCGATGGCTCAGCTTGACGAGGATGGCCAGCGCCACGTTGGTTATATTCGCGAAAACGCCGTGCGCATGCAGAAGATGATCCGCGATATCCTCAGCTTCTCGCGCATCGGCCGTGAGGACATTGTGCTAGAAACCATCGACAGCCAGCAGGTCTTTTCTGAGGTGATACAGGGCTTTGAGGACATCGTGGCGCAAAAGCAGGCCGTGGTGACGGCCGAAGGTCTGCCAGTCGTCAACACCAGCCCGACCCTGTTGCGCGTGCTGCTGCAAAACCTGATCGGTAATGCGCTGAAATTCCAGGATGGCAGCCGCACGCCGGTGATCACGATTTCGGCCAGCCGTGAAGGCAGCGGTCGCAACGCCATCTGGCGCTTCGATGTCAGCGATAATGGTATCGGCATTAATCCGGTGTTTTACGAGCGCATCTTCCAGATTTTCCAGCGCCTGCACAGTTTCGATGACTATACCGGCACCGGGATCGGGCTTTCGACCTGCCGCAAGTTTGTCCGGCTATGTGGCGGGGATATCACCGTGCGTTCAACGCCGGGCGTGGGCAGCGTGTTCAGCTTCACGCTGCCGGACAAGGCATAGGCATGGGAGAGGCCTTGGAAATTCTGTTGGTGGAAGACAATCTGGGCGATGTCGAAATGACGAAACGCGCCCTGCGGACGGCCAGCACGCCCTGTCGGGTTGAGGTGGCCAGCAATGGACGCCAGGCGCTCGATTGTCTGCATAAGGCCGGCCGCTACGAGGGCGCGGTGACGCCGCAACTGATCCTGCTCGATATCAATATGCCGTTGATGGACGGCAAGGCCTTCCTCGATCATGTCAAGGTCTCTGACGATTTCAAGGCTATTCCGGTCGTGATGTTCACCAGCTCGGAATCCGCCCGAGATGTTCGTGATTGTTATGAGCGCCACGCCAATGGCTATGTGGTGAAGCCGTTCGATGGTCAGGCCTATGCCGCAGCCGTGCGCGGAGTGATCGATTTTTGGGGCAGTTTATCGACGCTTCCCCAATAGGCCCTTAAGCTATATCCGGCGTCGCCTCATTGAATCTTTATCCATAAGCCGCGATGCTGTCTTAAAAACGCGCATATCCGGAGTTTGTCATGAAACCCAACCGCCTGATCCTCCCGCTTCTTCTTGCTTCCGGCGCCGTGCTGGCACTCACCGCCTGCGCCAGTCTGACCGCTGGGCCGGTTGGCAACGCCTCGGTGCCACAGCCCGCCAAGCCGGTCGATATCGAGCAGTATAGCGGCCTGTGGTATGAGATCGGGCGTTACGAGAACCGTTTTGAAAAGGACTGCGAGGGCGTCACCGCCGAGTATCGCGCCCGTCCGGACGGCCTGATCGACGTCATCAATTCCTGCCACAAGGGCAGCCTTTCGGGACCGGTCAAGATGGCCGAAGGTAAGGCCAAGGTCTTGCCGGGCAGCGATAACGCTAAGCTCAAGGTATCGTTCTTTGGTCCGTTTTACGGCGATTACTGGGTGCTTGACCGCGCCGACGACTATAGCTGGGCCATTGTCGGAGAGCCGTCAGGCCGATACCTGTGGCTGCTCAGCCGTGTCGCCCAGCCGCACGAGATGGTGCGCAACTCGATCGAGGCGCGCACCCGCCAGATGGGCTATGACTGGGGCCGTGTGCGGATGACGAAGCACTAATTATCGCTCAAACGCCGCGAGGCGCCTCGCATAAGCTCGGGCGGGGTTGCCCTTGCCAAAGCATAAATGCTTTGGAGATGTCTTAAATCCCGTCGCCGCCATAGATCGGATTGTGGATGCCGCATTCGACCTTTTCGGTGCCGGCCCAACGGCCTGAGCGTGCGTCTTCGCCGGCGGCCACCGGCTTGGTGCAGGTGAAGCAGCCGATCGACGGGAAGCCCTGATCGACCAGCGGATGCGCAGGCAGGTCGTGATTGACGAAATAGGCCTCGACATCGGCCGCGGTCCAGGTGGCCAGCGGATTGACCTTGAAATGCTTGCCGTCGAATTCGACGATGGGCAGGCTGGTGCGCGTGGCGCTCTGGTGGCGTTTGCGGCCGGAAATCCAGGCGCCAAAGCCTTCCATGAAGCGATTAAGTGGGCGGACCTTACGCAGATCACAGCACTGGTTGGGCTGGGTGCGCCATAGGGTGTTCTTGTCATCCTCCACGGCGGCTTCCGCCGGATCGGCCTTGAGGTTGACGAGGTTGGTCAGGCCGAGCTTCGTCACCAGTTCATCACGGTACTGGATCGTCTGGAAGAAGTGACGGTCGGTATCGAGGAAGATGACCGGGAGGTTTGGCTCAATCTGCGAAACCATGTGCAGCAGCACGGCGGAATCGGCGCCAAACGACGACGAGAGGGTGATATCGCCGATGAATTGCTCGGTGATCGCCTTGCGCAGGATGTCCTGCGCCGTCAGGTGTTCCCAGGCAGCGCTCAGGGCCTCGGCGCGCAAGGCGCCTTCGGTTCTCGTTTGTTCTTTCAGTATGTCGATCAAAATCGTCATAACTTTGAATTCCTTAGCCCTCGGCGGGGTGCCGTAGAGCCCATACGGGACGGTTGGTATCCGCCGCCCCTTGATAAAATACGCTGAAGCGTGATTTGGCGGCCGCAATGGCTTGCACCGGGTCTTTGTCCTTGACCAGAAACTCGCTGAAACCACAGCGCAGCATCAGGAAAAGCTGGTCGCGCAGCACATCGCCGACGGCACGGATGGTGCCCGTATAGCCTTCTTCGCGCAGGATGCGGGCGGTCGAGTAGCCGCGGCCATCACGATAGCCGGGGAAGTTCACCTCGATCAGCGTGATCTTCTCGATAAAGGGCAGCAGAAGCCGCACATCGTCGCCCGGGTTGACGCGGACGCCGTAATGACCATTGAGGCCATCAAGCGCCTTGAGCGCGCGGTCGAAACCGAGCACATAGGGACCGTCGACGCCTCCCATTCCCAAACCGGATTCGTCCTCGTCGGCCAGCAGGGTCCAGCCATCAGGAATGATCTCGCCGTCCGTGGTGACCAGTTGCGGGGTATGCGATGAGTTAAGCAGGCTCATGGAGCGCCTCCGCGAATGTGTTACGGCCGAGGCGTTCCACGGCGTCGATAAAGCGCTCAGAATCACTCGTGCGCAGTTGAAGGTAGAGCTGAACCACCCGCTCAATGGCGGCGGGCACGGCTTCGGCCGGCAAGCCCTTGCCGGTGATAACGCCGAGCGCGGCGTTTTCATCAGCGCGGCCACCGAGCAGGATCTGGTAGAACTCGATCCCCTGCTTGTCGACGCCCAGAATGCCGATATGGCCGACATGGTGGTGACCGCAGGCATTGATGCAGCCGGAAATCTTGATCTGCAGATCGCCGATCTTATCCGTCAGGTCGGCATCGGCGAAGCGTTGCGAAATGTCCTGAGCCAGCGGAATGGAGCGGGCATTGGCCAGTGAGCAATAGTCGAGACCCGGGCAGGCGATCATGTCGGTGATCTTGCCGCCGTTGGCCGTGCTCAGATTGGCCGCGTCGAGGCGGGTATAGAGCGCGTAAAGATCGGCCTTGGGCACATGCGGCAGGATGACGTTCTGCTCGTGGCTGACGCGCAGTTCGCTATAGGCATATTGTTCGGCCACATCGGCCATCACGTCCATCTGCGCTGAGGAAGCGTCGCCCGGCGGCAGGCCGACCGGCTTGAGCGAAATGGTCACTGACACATGGTCGTCGCGCTTGTGCGCGAGCGTGTTGTTCTTGACCCAGCGGGCGAAGGCCTTATCGGCGGTCTGGGCGCGTTCATAGGCTACGCGATCAAATTTCGCGTCTTTGAAGTCAGGATCGGGGAAGAAGCTCCGGATACGGACGATCTCGGCGGCGGGTGCGTCGATAGCGGCCTTGTCGAGCAACTCCCACTCTTCCTCTACCTGACGGGCGTATTCATCGGGGCCAAGGGCAGCGACCAGAATCTTGATTCGCGCCTTATAGCTGTTGTCGCGACGGCCATAGCGGTTATAGACGCGAAGGCAGGCTTCGAGATAGCTCAGCAGTTGCTCGCCTTTGAGGCCCGTCTTGATGCGATGGCCCAGCGAAGGCGTGCGGCCAAGGCCCCCGCCGACATAAAGATCGAAACCTTCCGGCTTGGCGTGCAGGCCGATATCGTGGACGCGCACGGCGGCGCGGTCGCGGTCGGCGCCGGTGATGGCGATCTTGAACTTGCGCGGCAGGAAGGTGAATTCCGGGTGGTTCGATGACCACTGGCGGATCAGTTCGGCCCACGGACGCGGGTCTTCGTGCTCATCCCTGGCGGCGCCGGCGAACTGGTCGGTCGTGGTGTTGCGGATGCAGTTGCCCGAGGTTTGCAGGGCGTGCATCTCGACCTCGGCCAGTTCTTCGAGGATCTTCGGCGTATCGGCCAGCTTGATCCAGTTGAACTGCAAATTCTGGCGCGTGGTGAAGTGGCCGAAATCGCGGTCATAGGTGCGGGCGATGTGCGCCAGCTTGCGCACCTGCTTCGACGACAGCACGCCATAGGGCACGGCGATACGCAGCATGTACGCGTGCAGTTGCAGATAAAGGCCATTCATCAGGCGCAGCGGCTTGAACTGGTCTTCGCTCAGTTCGCCAGAGAGGCGGCGCGCCACCTGATCGGCGAATTCAGCGTTCCGGTCACGGACGAAGGCGTGGTCGAAGGAATCGTAAACGTACATGACCTAGTACTCCTGGAAGATATCGGCGCGGCCGTGCAGACGGGCGATTTCGTCGGCGGTCTGGCCGATGGTCGGGCCGTTGGCGCGAACAAATTCGCGCACATGTTCGCGCTGCACCGGTGCATCGGCGGCGCTGAGCGGAATAAGATAGGCACCGACCACCTCGGTTTCGCGCGCCTTCCATTCGGTCAGCAGCGCTTCGGCGGCGTCATCATCGAGACGCGCGGCCTGGGCGGCGTCCTCGCTCCAGCCTTCGGCGGAAAACCACAGGGTCAGGCCATCGGTCAGGCGATTGGCGGTTAGTAATTTCATGCGTTCAGTCTCACGGCTTCTTCAACGACGCCGACTATGGCGTTTTGATCCTGGTAAAGGCCTGCTACCTCGCCGATGATGACGAGGGTCGGGCCTTTGGGCGGGGTGGCGGCGACGGTATCCGCCAGTGTGCTTAAGGACACGAGCGTGCAGCGTTCATTGGGACGGGTGCCATTCTCGATGATCAGAGCCGGCGTATCGGGCATCCGGCCATGCGCCATGAGTTTCTCAGAAAGGATCTTCGATGTGGCGACGCCCATATAGACGACCAGCGTATGATGCGGGGCGGAAAGCGCCGACCAGTCGAGCAGCAGCGGGTTGTTGTCTGGATCGCCGTCTTTCGCGTGGCCGGTAATGAAGGTGACGCTCTGGGCGTGGTCACGGTGCGTCAGGGGCACGGACGCCGAGGCCGCGCAGCCCAGCGCCGCCGTGACGCCCGGCGTGATATGGACCTCGATGCCGGCGGCGCGCAGGGCCTCGACTTCTTCGCCGCCACGGCCGAACACGAACGGATCGCCGCCCTTGAGGCGCACAACGCGCTTGCCAAGGCGCGCTTGCTCGACCAGCAGTTCGTGAATCTGTTCCTGCAGCACGCTGTGATTGGAGCGCGCCTTGCCGACATAAAAACGATCGGCGTCGCGGCGTGCCAGATCCATGATGCCGTCGCCGACCAGACGATCATAAACGATGACATCGGCCTCGGAGAGCAGGCGCAGGGCTTTCAGGGTCAGGAGTTCGGGATCGCCGGGGCCGGCGCCGACCAGATGCACCACGCCGGTGCGCGGGGCATTGACAAGCGTGAGGGCCAGTTCAACGGCTTCATCGATCTTGCCGGCGCGCGCCAGTTCGGCAGCGGGCGATTGCAGCACATTTTCCCAAACGCGACGACGATCATCCGTGTTCGGAAGAAGTTCGCGCAGGCGCGGCGACAGGGCGGTGGCGAAGGCGGCGATCTCGGTTTCCGATGGCGGTACGGCGGCCTCGATCTTGCGGCGGGTCTCGCGCGCCAACACAGGCGCTGTGCCGCCGGTGGCGACGCCGATGCTCAAAGATCCGCGGTCGATGATGGCGGGCACATGGAAATCAGACAGATCAGGGAAATCGACCACATTGAGCGGTGCCCGCGAGGTGCGGGCCAGGGCGGCGCCCTTTTCCGCCATAGCCCGATCCTCGAAGGCGACGATGATCAGGGCCGCCTCAGTCAGCTCCGAGGTTTCGGGCCAGCGCGCATGCGCGTCAGCCAGATCGGCCAGCGGCGCGAAGACGGTTATTTTAGCGGGTGTGCGGTTCAGCAGGGTGAGCTTGCGGATCGCCCACGCGCCGGCGCCGATCAGGACGACCTGACGGTGTTCCAGTGGCCATGACAGGGGCAAAGCGAGCATCGCGACAACACCAAAAGAGGGAGCATACAACATGATCCCCTTTAACAGGGTTCTATGTAAGGTTTTGTGGCGCCAAATTAAAGCGATGGTTTGTCGCCTGAGGGTTTAGGGCGGCTAAAGGCTCGCTATTCAGTGAGAACGACCTTAACAAGGAAGACAACCCGTCGCATAGGCCAAAGCCTGTCAGCATGATAGAGTGCCGGCATGAGTTCAGAACACGCTATCGCCGCCCGCCAGAAAATCCGCCAAGACGCCGCCGCCATGGGTGTGGATGAAGCCTTTATTTCAAAGCTGGTCGATGAATTTTATGCGCGCGTGCGCGTACATCCGCAACTAGGGCCGGTGTTTAACGGCGCGGTCGATGACTGGCCCGATCACCTGGCCAAACTCAAGTCATTCTGGGAATCCGTGGCGCTGAACGCCGGTGTATATTCCGGTCGGCCGATGCAGGCGCATATGAAGGTTTCGACCATCGAGCCGGCGCATTTCGGCGAATGGCTGTATCTGTTTGAGCAGACCCTGCGCGATATCGCGCCTTCCGAGGCGGCGGTGGAATATTTCATGATCCGCGCCAGCCGGATCGGCGAGAGCCTGAGGCTCGGTCTGTTCTTCAGACCGTAAGATTTATGGTCACACCATGACTTTACCGGGAGTGGCCAAATGGTGCCTAGCGGCTGAGCAAAGAAAAAGCGCCCGTGACCGGAGCCACAGACGCTTCTTCTAACCCTTCACGCAAACAACCTGCTTAAGAGTATGCACGATCTCGACGTGATCGGCCTGAGCCTTCATTACCGCGTCGATATCCTTGTAGGCCGCCGGCGTCTCATCGATCACCTCGGAATCCTTCCGGCACTCCACGCCGGCCGTGGCCAGGGCGTGGTCTTCCAGAGTGAATCTCCGCTTGGCTTCCGACCTTGACATCGCCCGGCCTGCGCCGTGTGAACACGAACACAGGGCCTCGGCTGCCGGCTGGCCATCGATTCCTCGCACGATGAACGACTTGGCGCCCATCGAGCCCGGAATGATGCCCAGCGTTTCCGGCGTGATCCGCACGGCACCCTTCCGGGTTACCAGCACGTCCGAACCGAAATGCCGCTCATGCGCCACGTAATTATGGTGACAATTGACGGCTTCGCAGTCGCAGGTAAAGCGCTTCGGTACCGATACGGACAAAGCCTCAAGGGCCGCTGTCATCATCAGTTCCCGGTTGGCCCGGGCAAACCTCTGCGCCCACGACACCGCACCCATGTAGTCGCCGAACAGGTCGGAACCCTCCGGCAAATAGGCGAGGTCTTCGTCGGGCAGGCTGATATACCAACACTTCATCTCGTGCTTGGCGCGTTCGATGAAGTACGAACCGATCCGGTTGCCGATCCCCCTCGAACCGGAGTGCAGCATGATCCAGACGGCGTCGTTTTCGTCGAGGCAAACCTCGACGAAGTGGTTGCCGGTACCGAGCGTACCCAGATGGTTGTGCGCCCGTGATGCCGATTGCGAAATCTTCGGATGCTTGTCGACGATATTTTGCAGTTCGCCACTCAAGCCCTTGAAAACCTCGGTTTGCGCTTCCGGCACTTCACCCCAGGCGCCCCGGTCGTTGCGCCCGCCATTGTCCGTCCGGCCGTGCGGAATCCGCTGCTCGATTGCTGTCCGCAGGCCCGACAGATTATCGGGCAGATCGGCAGCCTTAAGCGTGGTACGGATGGCCATCATGCCGCAGCCGAGATCGACCCCGACCGCTGCCGGAATGATCGCGCCCTTGGTTGGGATGACCGAACCGATAGTGGCACCCATGCCCCAGTGAACATCCGGCATGATGGCGAGGTGCTTATGGATAAACGGCATGGCGGCGATATTGTCGAGCTGCTTGCGCGCCTGATCCTCAACCGCCACACCGTCAATCCACGCCTTAATCAGGCCACCTCTGGCCCCTTGAAAGACTTGCATGTCTTTCTCCTTTCTTAGTTGATTATCCCGGATTTAACGCGCCCAAGCCGCGATGCGGTAGGGCAACGAAGCATGAGAAAAGCCCTTTTGACCGGGTCAAAAGGGCTGCACAAAAGCTAAAGATCGGGTGATCCTAGTCTCTCATCCTGCAGCCCTGTCCCCGGTCGCTCCAATTGCGGAGCGCTTGTGGGCGTAGCGCAGCCGCAAAGGTGCCGACCTCTTTCGAGGATGGCATCTGGTTCGGCTGAATGTGGCTATACGCTTGGGTCATCCGGGCTTCATCTGCCTGTTTTATACACAGGTCAAGCGGTGAAGGTTTCAAATGTTACGAGTGTGGCTTTGCGGTATCAGGTGCATAAAGCATCTAAAAATAGGTGTGGCCTGTCTTGATGCCGCGGTGATAATCGAGCCGGCGGTAAAAGGCTTCCGGGTCTTTCGGCTTCACCACCCATGACGGATCGTGGTTGAGCAGGTCATAGAGCCGCGTCAGGGTAAAGCGCACCGCCGAGCCACGCGCGAATAGCGGCAGGGCGTTGATTTCGGCTTCGGACAGCGGTCGCGTGGCGTGATAGGCCTTGATAAAGGCTGAGATCATCTGCGGCATGGGCCGGCCACCCGGCGTAAAGCCCCAGGCATTGAGCGAGACCGCCAGATCATAGGCGTAGGCGTCGGTGCAGGCGTAATAATAGTCGATCACGCCGGTGACCTTGCCGTCATCGCTCATCAGCACATTGTCGGTGAAATAATCAGCATGGATGGCGCCCACAGGTAAGCCCGATGGCCAGTGGGTTTGCAGAAACCCCAGTTCTTCGCGGAAATCGGCAAGGATATCCTGGGCGCGCAGTGAGTCCGCCGCCCTCGGTTCGCAACGCGCGATCAGACCCGGCCACGCCGCCAGACCCATCGAATTTTGGCGTATCTGGGGGAAGTCGCCGCCGATCAGATGCAGTTTCGCCAGATATTCGCCGGCGGATGTGGCGTGGCGCGTATCGGGATTGCGCGGCCAGCGGCCGGGCAGCCATTTGATGAGGGCGCAGGGCTTGCCATTGATCCGGCCAAGGCTTTGACCATCGCGCTTGAGCGCCGGACCCGGCGCCGGATAGCCCTTGCGGTCGAGATAGAGGGTGTAGTCCATGAACCACGGCAGGCCGTCTTCCGGCGTCGCGGCCTCGAAAAGTGTCAGCGCATAAAGACCGGACGTGGTTTCGACCTTGAAATTGGTGTTGGAGACACCTTCTTCGATACCTTCGAGGTGCAGCACCTCGCCGATATCATAATCAGCGAGATAGGCACGGGCGTCCTCCAGCGAAACCTGCGTAAAGACAGCCATAAACCTCGTAACCTCTGTTATGCCTCAACGGTGCGAAGGCCGATGAACCCCATTCGTCATCATTTGGCAAGTCCAAATGGTTGCAAGACCATCTGCAAGCGGCAATTTGCGAATTGATCGCAAATTTACTTGCTCCCCTGACACAGAATGACTAAATCGCTGGCTTAGAATCCATCGCTTGGGTTAGCGGGGCTGATCTGTTAGCTAGCCGCATCCCGGAAAAGGAATCCGCATATGGCCAAGACTGTACCTTCCGTTGTCGATCTCATCGGCGATACCCCCCTGATCCGCCTGAAGGCGGCCAGCGAGGCGACCGGCTGCGAGATCTACGGCAAGGCGGAATTCCTTAACCCCGGCCAGTCGATCAAGGATCGCGCCGCGCTGTGGATCATCCGCGCCGCCGAGGCTGACGGCTCGCTGAAGCCGGGCGGCACCATTGTGGAAGGCACGGCCGGCAATACCGGCATCGGCCTGGCCATGGTCGCCAAGGCCCTGGGCTACAAGGCCAAGATCGTTATTCCGCGCACGCAGGCGCAGGAGAAAAAGGACGCGATCCGCCAATTCGGCGCCGAGTTGATCGAGGTCGACGCCCTGCCTTACGCCAATCCCGGCAACTATGTCCGCTATTCCGGCACCCTGGCGCAAGAACTGCGCGATGCCGGCGAAAGCGTCATCTGGGCCAACCAGTTCGACAACACCGCTAACCGGCAGGCCCATATCGACGCCACCGGCCCGGAAATCTGGGCGCAGACCGATGGCAAGATCGACGCCTTTATCTGCGCCGTCGGTTCGGGCGGCACGCTCGGGGGTTTAAGCCTCTATTTCAAGCAAAAGAACCCGGATATCCAGATCGGTCTGGCCGATCCGTTTGGCGCGGCGCTTTACAGCTATTACACCACGGGCGAGCTGAAATCCGAAGGCACCTCGATCACCGAAGGAATCGGTCAGGGCCGCATCACCGCCAATCTCGAAGGTATCACCGTTGATCGCTCGTATCAGGTGGCGGATTCGGAATGGCTGCCGGTGCTCTATGATCTGATCGAAAACGAAGGCCTGTGCCTTGGCACCTCGGCCGCGCTCAATATCGTCGGCGCCATGAAGATGGCCCGAGACTTAGGGCCGGGCAAGACGATCGTCACCGTGCTGTGCGATTATGGCAATCGCTACGCCTCGAAGATCTTCAATCCGATCTTCCTGCGTGAAAAAGGCTTGCCCGTCCCGCCGTGGATGGCGGCGGACTGATGGGTTTAAACCACCCAGAATTCCATTTTACACCCTCCTCCCTATCGCTTGCGATGGGGAGGTGTCGCGGCTTGTCCGCGACGGAGGGGGGGGGGGGCTCCACCGCTTCGCGGTCCCCCTGCCCATTTTATGGGGAGGAGAAGGTGCTAAATATCCATGGCGGCGAAAACCGGCGGTTCGGTCTGCGTGCTCGGCGCGCCGTCGATGCGGTGCGCCTCGCCACGCAGCCACTCCATGAAGCGCAGTTGCGCCGGGGTGGGTTCACGCGTTTGAGGCCAGACCAGATAGTAGCCGTATTCCAGCGGCTTGTCCTTTTCGTCAAACAGGATCATCAGCCGGCCAGCCTTCAGATCAGCCTCGGCGATGGTGCGCTTGGCCAGGGCCACGCCGCGACCGGCAACCGCGCCCTCGATGACCATGCTCGACTGGTTGAAACGCGGGCCGCGCGACGCATCGACTCCTTCAACGCCATGGGCCTTGAGCCACATCGGCCAATCCGGGCAACTCGGATCGGTTTCGGCACCGACATCGTGCAGCAGGACGTGGTGCGCGAGATCGGCCGGTTTTTTGATCGGCGCGGCCTCGAACAGCAAGGGCGAGCACACCGGCACGACGGCCTCGGCCAGCAGATGCTCGACATTGAGCCCGTTGTAGTGGCCGTTGCCGTAACGGACGGCCAGATCGATATCGGACACGGCGAAATCGACCGGGGCCATGTCAGCACTCACCCAGACGTCGATATCTTCATTAGCGGCGCTAAAGTCATAAAGGCGCGGCATCAGCCACTTGGCAGCGAAGCTGGGCGCTGCGGAAACGGTGACGCGGCCCTTCTGATTGCCCTGTTTCATCAGGCGCGTGGCCTCGAACATCTTCTCGAAGGCTTCTTTCAAAATCTGCGCCGAGGCCTTGCCGGCTTCGGACAGCACGACGCGGCGGCCATCGCGCACAAACAGCTCCACGCCAACATGCTCTTCCAGCAAGCGGATTTGCTGCGACACCGCGCCCGGCGTCACAAACAGCTCTTCGGCGGCCTGTTTGAAACTCTCATGGCGGGCGGCGGCTTCAAAAACCCGAAGCGCCGACAGCGGCGGCAAGCGATCACGCGACATCTTACATTTCCCGACTTGGCTACATAGCCTCAGTTGCCCTTAACCAGACGCCCCTTTATAGCGTCTTTCAGTTTAAAAAAACTATTTCGATCCAAAAAATCGAAAAGCACTGGAGAAAAAAATGACCGAAGCCAATCCGCTTCATCACATTGATGCGCTGGAAGCCGGCGAAACCTGGACCACCGACGTGGTCGTCATCGGCGCCGGCCCGGTCGGGCTGTTCAGCGTTTTTGAACTGGGCCTACTCGATATCAAGTGCCATCTGATCGATATTCTCGACAAGGTGGGCGGCCAGTGCGCCGAGCTGTATCCGGAAAAGCCGATCTACGACATTCCCGCCTGGCCAATCATCTCCGGCGACGACCTGACCAAGCGCCTGCTCGAACAAATCCACCCCTTCGGGGCCAAGTATCACCTCGGCGAAATGGCCGTGGCCGTGCGCAAGATCGAGGACGGCGAGCATGAAGGCCTTTGGGAAGTGACCACCGATCAGCAGACCGTGGTGCGCGCCAAGGTCATCGTTATTGCGGCTGGCGGCGGTTCGTTCCAGCCCAAGAAGCCGCCGATCCCCGGCATTGATGGTTTTGAAAACCTTGGCGCTGGCCTGGGCGTCCATTACGCCGTGCGCAAGATGGAAGCCTTCCGCGACAAGGAAATCGTCATTTCCGGCGGCGGCGATTCCGCGCTCGACTGGGTGCTGAATCTGCAACCGATCGCCAAGCGCGTGACGCTCATCCACCGCCGCGACGACTTCCGCGCCGCGCCGCACTCGGTCGCCAAGATGCGCGAACTGGTCGCTGCCGGCGAGATGGATCTTGTCATCGCCCAGGCCACGGCGCTGAAGGGCGAAACCGGACACTTCCTGGAATCGGTCGCCATCGAAGACAGTGACGGCAATGCCTCACATCTGAAGGCCGACGCCTTTCTGCCCTTCTTCGGCCTGACCATGAAGCTGGGTCCGGTGGCGGAATTCGGCCTGAACCTGCATGAGAACCTGATCCCGGTCGATACCGAGAAGTTTGAGACCTCGACCAAGGGCATCTTCGCCATCGGTGATATCAACTATTATCCGGGCAAGCTGAAACTGATCCTGTCAGGCTTCCATGAGGCGGCGTTGATGGCGCAAAAGGCTTTCCGCTACGTCTATCCGGACAAGAAGCTGCGCTTCCAGTACACGACATCGTCGTCGGAACTGCAAAAGAAGATGGGTGTCAAATAGCGGGGCCATGCTCCCGTCTGTTTATGCTTTCAGTGCCTCTTTATCCGCGGATAAAGAGGCACTTTTGCGTTTGCCCTACAGGCCGCCTGGCACCAATTGACCGCCGCCGGGGAGCGGCAGGGTCTGGCCGTTCAGCGCCGGATTACGATATTTGTCATAGCTCAGCGTATGGCCCTGACTGTCGATCTGGGCCGGATCACCCGTCAGCTTGCCAACCGAGGAGTTGGCTGTCAGCGTCCAGCGGCTGGACGCGTCGAGCGAGACATCTGTGTTGCGCGTGGTCTTGCCGGTCAGGTGGGAATTTTCGCTCAGGTTCACCGCGATGTGGCTGATGGCGTCAGTGACGAAATCGCCGGTCAGAATTTGATGGCTGACCGACAGGGTGGCGTCGCCGCCATTGCGGCCCAGTTCGCCCCATTGGTCCGCTGCCGCCTTCAAAATGACGCCGCTGGCTGTGGTCAGCTCGACCGCATCCATTTTAATTCGTGTACGGATGTTTGTGACGTAAAAGCCGGCGCGCCGGCCGCTGAGATGCCCGCCCGTGAAGGTCAGGGCGGCGGCATGATCCTCAGGTGGCCCCATCATATCCATGGCGGGGCGCATCCCCGCCTTCGCGTCTCTGGGGCGTTCGCCGGCTGGGGTTTGTCCACCGCCAGGTCCACGACCGCCTGGCGGCGGGCCGCCCCGATCCATACCCCCTTGAGGGCCTGAAAGCGGCACGCCATCATCCTGCGGCGCTTCATAGATCATCACGCCATAACCATCGCCCAAAAGACGACTGTCGCTGAAGCTGGCGCGGTGCTGGCCATTGATGACCAGCCCATCGGCGCGTCCGGCCCTGGCGGAAATACGTTCGGCTTCCAGATCGCCGGATAGCGAAATGGCAGGCGACAAAGGCCCTTCGGTGACAAACTGGCTGTCGCTGATCCGCACGGGCTGGCCCCGTCCCATGACCGAAAGCGCCATGGCATGATCGGATACGGTGGCGACGGAAATCTTGCTGGCCACGAGGCTGGCGCCGGGCCGGACCTCAAGCCCGTAGGCGCCGGTGCCTTGCGTCGTCAGAGCCACACCCTCCATCTTAAGCGCGGAGCCTTCGCCGCTGACATAAGCGGCGGTAGCCCCTTGTCCGAGCGTGGCGATATGGCCGCCGGTCATCAATACCTGTGAGCCGCTGTCGATCAGCAGGGCAGAGTTCATACCGTAGGCACGCGTATCGGCCACCAGAGAGGCCGCGCCGGTGGTGGCGATATCAACGCTGTCGAGCATGATCTGGGCGCCGCGCAGAGCATATAGGCCAGACATGTCGGGCTTATCGGACGGAATCGTCTGGTGACTGAGCGTTCGCGCCACGCCGGCAAGGGTCAGCACGCCTTTGAGGCGTTGTGATACGGCGATAACGGCCGGCGCCGGACGGTTATCGATCGGGGCGCTGGCAGGCTTGCCCTTGGCGCCACCGGGCGGTGGACCTCCACCCATACCGCCCATATTGCCGCCGCCCATGCCTTGTGAAAAGGCCGGAGCGGTCAGCACGAGGCTAAGCCCTGTCAGCAGGAAAAATCGGGTAGCGCGCATGGAGAAGCCCTCGGTTGAAGCGAGCGGCTTAGCAAGCGAAAGGGGCAAGATTTTGCAGCCTTTGTATCAGGCTTGACGCTTACCTCTGAAACGCCTTGACCACCTCAAGCGCCGCGAACTCATCGTTGCGGATCGAGGTGATGGTTTCCTTGCTGCCGTAAAGCGCACGGATCGCTTCGGGCACCTCCGGCTGGAAGCCAAGCGCCGAGGTGACGAAATCGGGGAACTTGGCCGGATGGGCGGTGGCCAGGGCGATCTGCGGCTGCGATTGTCCCATGCCGCGCTTGAGCGCTGCGGCCACGGCTACGGCGGTATGCGGGCAGATCACCTTGTTCCATTTTTTGTAGGCGTAAGCGATGGTCGCCTTTGTCTCGCCTTCGGAAATCGTGCTGGCGCTCACCTGAGCGTTCAGCGCGCCTTGCAGGTCGGGGGAGAGGAAGACCTTGCCGGTGGCGTTGAAAGTATCAAACAGGCCCTTGACGCCTTCGGCATGGCGGCCGGACGCCTCGAACACCAGACGCTCGAAATTGGACGGCGCCTGCACGTCCATCGAGACAGATGCGGTTTCAACCGCCTGATGGCGAACATAGTGGCCGGTATTGATCGCCTGGGCGAGGGCGTCGTTGCGGTTAACCGCGGCGTGGATACGGCCGACATTGCCGCCGATCTTGCGCCCCACCCAGCCGGCGAAGGCGTCGCCGAAATTGCCGGTCGGCACCACGAATTCGGGATGATCGGCGCCGGACGCGGCCGTGGCGGCGAGATAATACGGCACCTGACCGAGCAGACGCCCCCAGTTGATCGAATTGACGGAGGAGACGAGGCCGTTCTGCTTCAGGCTTTCTTCCCCGAGCAGGCGCTTGACCATGCGCTGACAGTCGTCGAAATCGCCTTCGACGCCGATATTGAGCACATTGTCGGCCTCGACCGTGGTCATTTGCAGGCGCTGCACGGGCGACACGCGGCCGAGCGGATGGAAGACGACGAGGCGGACGTGTTCGGAACCGGCGAAGGCGCGCACGGCGGCAGCACCCGTATCACCCGATGTGGCTGTGACGAGGGTCAGGGTCTCGCCATTCTGCGCCAGGGCGGCGTCGGTCAGCGGCGCGATCATCTGCATCGCCATGTCCTTGAAGGCGAGCGTCGGGCCGTGGAACAGTTCCAGAATCCACAGATTGTCCTCGACCTGAACCAGCGGCACCTGACCGGCCTCATTGAGGAAGGCGGCTCTGGTGCGGGCGGCCGCTTTTTTCACGGCCTCAGCCCCCAGCACATCGACGCCGAACAGGGTCAGCAGTTTTTCGGTCAGATCGCCGTAATCGCCGGCGGAAGCGGCGGCGAGGTCAAAATCAGGGGTCGGATAGGTTTCGGGCACATAAAGGCCGCCATCGGGCGCCAGGCCATCGAGCAGGGCGCCAGCAAAGGTACGGGGTTCGCGGAAGCCGCGGGTGCCTACATAGTTCATTTTGTTACCAATTTTGCCAAATGACGTAATGGCTTGCGCATGTGCCCGCATTGCCGTTATGAAGCGCGCGAGTTATCATTTAAAGTCACTCAAATAAAGGCCTTCATGTCATCTGACGCCACAAAAACGCTTCCTGATGTTCTGGTGTCGGCCAGGCGCATCACCATCAAGGTCGGCTCGGCCCTGATCGTCGATGCGGCGTCAGGTGTGGCCGATGCGGCGTGGATGCGCGGGCTGGCCGAAGATATCGCGGCCTTGATGGGTGAGGGCAAGTCGGTGCTTCTGGTGTCGTCGGGTGCCGGCGCTTTGGGGCGTCGCTATCTGGGCCTGAACTCGTAAGAAGCTGAAACTTGATGAAAAACAGGCCGCCGCCGCCGCCGGTCAGCCGCGCCTGATGAGCGCGTGGGAAGAGGCCTTTCAGGCGGTAGGGCTCAAAACCGCGCAGGTTTTGCTGACGCGCGAGGATACCGAGAAGCGCCGCCGCTGGCTCAATGCGCGCGCCACGATCGAGACCCTGTTTGATCTCGGGTGCGTGCCCATCGTCAATGAAAACGACACGGTGGTGACCGAGGAAATCCGTTACGGCGACAATGACCGGCTGGCGGCGCGTGCTGCGCAGTTGGCGCGTTCGGAAGCGCTGATCCTGCTGTCCGATGTCGATGGTCTGTATACGGACGATCCGCGCCGCAATGCGGCTGCAGAGCATATTACGATCGTTGAAAAGCTCGATGCGTCGATCGAGGCGATGGCCGGTGGGGCCAATGCGCAGGCGGGAGTCGGCACCGGCGGCATGGCCACCAAGATCGCCGCCGCCAAGATCGCTGGTTCCGCCGGCTGCGCCACCCTGATCGCGTCGGGGCAGGTGGTCAGGCCCCTTTCGGCGCTTGGTCATGGCGCGAAATTCACCCTGATCCGGCCGCAGGCGTCCTTGAGCGCCGCCTATAAGGCGTGGATCGCCGGCACAGTGGTGCCCGCCGGCAAGCTGATGCTGGATGAGGGCGCGGTGCGGGCGCTGCATAACGGCAAGAGCCTGCTGCCATCAGGCATTGTCGAGGTCACCGGCCAGTTCGACAAGGGCGACAGCGTATCGATCATCTCGCCGGCGGGGCTGGAAGTGGCGCGTGGTATTGTCACCTATTCCGCCGAGGCTATCCGTGCCATTCGTGGGCGCGGCAGCCGCGACATTGAAGCGATTTTGGGCTATACATCTGGCGATGAAGTCATCCATCGGGATGATATGGCTTTGGTTTAGGGGGGGGCAGCATGGGTGTATTGGTCCTGATCGGTTATTTTGGGATACCCCTAGCTGCGACTTTTTCGATTGTCTGGTTCCTGCAAGGGCTAACTCGAAATCTGGCACTTTTATTTGTCTTTAGTCTCATTGGCGCATTGTTTGCCTACAGTTTTTCAGAATATCTGCGGCTAAGCCACGGCCCTCATGATGGCGGTATGGATGCATTTTTTGAAGACGAGAGCGCTTTCGGTTTAGCTGTATTTTCTATTTTTATGGGCATATCGGCCGCTATTGGCGCATCAGCGAGCTTCATACTGCGTTATATTGTCAGCAAGCGTTCAAAATCCGCCAATCTTCAAAGGTATGATGCGTGACTTGCGCAGTTCGCTAACCTTCCTTACTTTATGTGTAATTCAACAGGATCATGACCATGGACGACCAAAGCCGCCAAAATACGAATCTGGCGCTGACCGACCTGATGACCAACATGGCCCGCAAGGCCAGGCTCGGCGCGGAAGCTTTGCGGCTGGCCGGACCAGAGGTGCGCACCACGGCAATTCTGGAAGCGGCGAAGTCAATCCGCGCGCGTGAGGCGCAGATCCTCGCCGCCAATCTGGAAGACCAAAAGTTCGCTCGTGATAAAGGCCTGACGGAGGCCATGATCGAGCGCCTGATCCTTAATCCGGCGCGTGTCGAGGCCATGGCTAAGGGCCTTGAAGAAGTAGCGGCGCTGGCCGATCCGGTCGGGCGCGAACTGGCGCGCTGGACGCGGCCCAATGGTCTCGATATCGCCCGCGTATCTACCCCCATCGGCGTCATCGCCATCATCTATGAGAGCCGGCCGAACGTGACGGCCGATGCCGCCGCCCTGTGCATCCGTTCATCCAACGCCGCCATCCTTCGCACCGGTTCGGAAGCGCTCAATTCGGCGCTGGCCATCTATGCTGCCTTCGAGGATGGTTTCCGCGCCGCCGGCCTGCCCGACAGTTGCGTGCAACTGGTTCCAACCTCGGACCGCGATGCCGTCGGCCTGATCCTCGGCGGTCTGGACAAGACGATCAATCTGATCATTCCGCGCGGTGGTAAGTCGCTGGTGGCGCGGGTCCAGGCCGAGGCGCGCGCGCCGGTTCTGGCCCATCTAGAAGGCCTCAACCACACCTATATCCACGCCGACGCCGATGCGGAAAAAGCCGTTGCGGTGACGCTGAACGCCAAGATGCGCCGCGTCTCGGTGTGTGGTGCGACCGAAACCCTGCTGATCGATGCCGCCGTGGCGCCCGATCTGCTGCCGAAAATCGCCACCGCGCTCGAAGCCGCCGGCTGCGAACTGCGCGGCGATGTGATGTCACAAAAGCTTCATCCGATGACGGCGGCCACCGAAGAGGACTGGCGGACGGAATATTCGCTTGCCATCATTTCGATCAAAGTGGTCGATGATATCCAGGCGGCCATCGATCATATCCGCACCTATGGTTCGGGTCATACTGAGGCGATCATCACCGAAAACGCCGAAGCGGCCGAGACCTTCCTCAATGCGGTCGATTCCGCCATCGTCATCTGGAACGCCTCGACGCAATACGCCGATGGCGGTGAGTTCGGCTTTGGCGCTGAAATCGGCATTTCCACCGACCGTCTTCATGCGCGCGGCCCGGTTGGCGTCGATCAGCTCACCACGTTCAAATATGTCGTGCGCGGCCATGGCCAGACGCGGCCTTGAGCCCTTTAACCTGCCCTTTACACCGCGTCACCAAACTGTCGTCAAAGCGCTATAAACACAGCGTTCTTTTGTAGTATGGGTTGAGCGGGCTTATTTTCAGCAGGTTTCATGGATAATCGCAGATCGGTTTGGCATATCATCCCCGCGGGATCGGTGATCGGCGTTGGCGTCCTGATCGCCATGTCGTTCTATGCGCCTTTGCATCCGTTCCTGATCTTCGTGGCGCTGCTGATTGTCGCCTACACCATGTTCAAATATCTGGTGCTTTTGGGTGATGCCGAAGAAAAGATTCGCGCGCTGAAGGCGCCGGAAAAGCAGGTCAAGGTGCAGCCGGAGGGACCGAGTTTCCAGGAGGTGCTGCGCGCCGTGCCTGATCCGGTCATGATCGTGTCCGGTCATGAGCCGGATGATATCGCCGCCCGCCGCGTCATCTTCGCCAATGCAGCAGCGCAACGTATCTTTCATATCGCCGATCGCGGCGGCCCGCTGGTGAGTGCTATCCGTGTGCCGGAAGTGCTGGAATGCGTCGATGAAGCTCTGTTCGGTGGCATCAGCGGCTCGGTCGATTTTGAAATGAGCGGCGGTGCGCGTGATCAGTTCTGGCGCGCTTTTTCGGCCCCCTTGCCGATGGAAAACAAGCACGATATGGCGCAGCGCCTGGCCCTGCTGGTCCTGCGCGATGAAACGGATTCACGCCGCATGGAGCGGATGCGCGCCGACTTCCTGGCCAATGCCTCCCACGAACTGCGCACGCCGCTGGCCTCGATCACCGGCTTTATCGAAACCCTGCGCGGACCGGCGCGTGACGATGAAAAGGCGCGCGACAAGTTCCTCAGCATCATGGGCGCGCAGGCCGACCGGATGGGCCGGCTGATCGCGGACCTGCTGTCTTTGTCACGCATCGAGATGAGCGAGCACGTGCCGCCATCGGGTGAGACCGACCTGCCACTGGCGGTGCGCGATGTCGTTGACAGCCTGACCGTGATTGCTCAGCAGAAGAATGTGAAGCTGCGCATCGAAGGGCCGAAGCCCGGCCTCTATCCCATTATCGGCGACCGTGATCAGATCCTGCAGGTGGTGCAGAATCTGGTCGATAATGCGCTCAAATACGCGCCGCAAAATTCCGAGGTCAGCATCGAGATCTGCCTCGATGTTACCCTGCCGCAGGCGGTGGCGCTTTCGGATGGCAAGGCGGCCAAGCTGGTCCTGCTGCGCCCCGATCGCAACGTCCACGACTACTACGCCCGCATCACCGTGCGGGATAATGGCCCTGGCATCAAACGCGAATTCCTGCCGCGTCTGGCCGAACGCTTCTATCGCGTCGAGGGCCAGAAGAGCGGCGACCGCCTGGGCACCGGCCTTGGCCTCGCCATCGTGAAGCACATCATCAACCGTCACCGTGGCGGGCTGGTGGTGGAAAGCCAGGGACCTATCTCGGCCAGCGACGATGATATTCTGGAACGCGACGGCAAGGTGACCGCCCTGCCGCAGATCGCGCCGCAGACCTTCACCGCCTTCAGCGCCTATTTCCCGCAGAGCCGTGCCTTCGGAACGGCGGAGACGCCGCGCCTTGTCGTCGATGCTGCCGCATCGCTAAAAGACGCCGGATAGCCTATTCGGGGCTTTTTCAAGCGTCTATTATAAAACTGTCACAAAATACGCCTAATGGGGCTATAGATTTTGGTAATACAGGTGCGGGATACTTGTCAGCTGGCCCGCTTCGTCAGCTATCAAAATCAGGGAATTTCAAAGGTGCCGATCAAGATGAACAACCACATCGTAAAAACCTACGGCGACGAACTCGACCAGCTTTCGGCCGAAGTCGTGCTCATGGGCGGTCTGGCCGAAGCGCAGGTTGCCGACGCGGTTGACGCCGTGGCGCGCCGCGATGTGGCCCTGGCGCAAAGCGTCGTCGCACGCGACCACAAGCTTGATGAGCTGGAAAAGGATATCGAGCGCAAGTGCATCCGCCTGATCGCGCTGCGTCAGCCGATGGCCGAAGACCTGCGCAAGACCGTGGCAGCCATGAAGCTGGCGACCGCTCTTGAGCGCACCGGCGATCTGGCCAAGAATATCGCCAAGCGCGCTATCGTGATCTCGGAAGCCGAGCCGATGACGCCGCTGACCCGCTCGATCGAGCGCATGGGCAAGCTGGTGTCGTCGCGCCTGCGTGACGTGCTGGACGCCTACAAGGGCGGCAAGGTTGAACTGGCGCAGAGCGTCTGGGCCTCCGATACCGAGGTCGACGAACATTACAACGCCCTGTTCCGCGAACTGCTCACCTACATGATGGGTGATCCGCGCACCATCTCGGCCTGTACGCACCTTCTGTTCATGGCCAAGAACCTTGAGCGCATCGGTGACTACGCCACCAACATGGCCGAGCACATTCATTTTGAGCTGACGGGCGAAGACTATGTCGAGAGCCGCCCGAAAGCCAATACCCTCAGTAACCTGGAATAGATTTTAGGCCCGCATGAAGCCCTACATCATCATTGCCGAAGACGAAGACGCCCTGGGCACCCTGCTCAGCTATAATCTTGAAAAAGAAGGCTACGAGGTCGGTCAGGCCAGCGATGGCGACGAAGCCCTGGTGATGATCAAGGAGCGTCTGCCCGACCTTCTGGTCTGCGACTGGATGATGCCGAAAGTATCGGGCATCGAGGTCTGCCGCCGCCTGCGTCAGCAGACGACGACGCGGAACCTGCCGATCGTCATGCTCACGGCGCGTTCGGAAGAGACCGACCGTATCCGTGGTCTCGATACCGGCGCCGATGATTACGTCGTCAAGCCGTTCTCGATGGTTGAACTGATGGCGCGCATTCGCGCTGTTCTGCGCCGCATCCGTCCGGCGCTTTCGGAAGATCGCGTCGAGTTTGGCGAAATCTCGGTTGATCGCCTGTCGCACCGCGTTCAGCGCGCTGGCCGTGATGTCCACCTGGGGCCTACCGAATACAAGCTGCTTGATTATCTGATGCAGTATCCGCGCCGCGTTTTCAGCCGCGAACAACTGCTCGATGCGGTCTGGGGCAATGACGTCTATGTCGAGGCCCGCACGGTGGATGTTCATGTTGGCCGCCTGCGCAAGGCGCTCAACAACGGCGCCGAGTTCGACCCGATCCGCACGGTGCGTTCGGCCGGTTATTCGCTCGACCTGCAAAACTAAGACGGCGTCTTAGGTCGTGCGGCTAATCTCCACGCCCGGCCGCGGGTAGGGTGGGGTTTCGCTGAGCTCGAACCGTATTTCCTTGTTGCGGTAGTCAATACTGACCGAGGAGAACTGGCGCAGATAATCCATGCCGATCAGCAGGGCGGGGCGGTCCTCTTCTATTTTCCACATCGAAAAATCTGGCACATCCGCAATGACCAGGGTGCCATCGGTAAACGACAGGTCGCGTATACGAATGCGATAGATGGGAATAAGTTCCCCGGTGACCGTGCCGCCGGTGACGCCGGTCAGCGTCATGATGGAGGAACTGTCCAGATTGTGATTGCGGCTGATCAGTTTGTTGTACAGCGCCCGGTTACCGACGGACACCTCGGCGCCGCTGTCGATAAAGGCGATGGCGCCCACACTGTTCACCATGCAGTCAAAGACGCGCAGACGGCCGTTGTTGCCGCGCGCACGGACACGGGCGGTATCCGGCCCGGTGGCTTCCGGCTCATGGAGGGCTTGCTCTACATGCAGGGCATGGTTCTGGAAATCGAAGGTGACGCGCGTGCCGTTGATGGCGTCCAGACCCAGATAACCGTCCGCGAACAGGTTGCTGCGGGGCAGGACCGGCAGGGTGAGCCCATGGCTTTGAAAGGGTCCGAAAGACAGGTTGGCGACCTGCACGGTCGGCACCGTAACCCGACCGCCAATGCCTTCGAGTATAATGGATTTGTCCTGCTTAAGGCCAAGAGCTGCGGCGACATTGCCGGCGATGACCGAACGCTCGGCGCCGGTATCGACCACAAAACGATAGGGTCCTTTTCCATCGATCATGACCTCGATGGTCAGGTGGTTGTTGGCGTCCGTGCGGGCGGCCAGGCTGGCTGAGTCGAGACCGGCAGGGCTCGGCTCACTGCCCGGCTTTGGCTGTAGAGGGTTGGCGATGATGGTTTGCGTCAGGCCGGGCCAGGGCGCCAGCAGACCCGCGCCGGCCAGGAGGCTGCGCCGCGACCAGCGGTTAAGAGACGTATCTGTCATATGTGTTTCCCCCGGATCGTCTGCGCGCGCCGGAGAAAAGCATAACATTGTTCTTTATGACTGCAAGGCTGGACTAGAGCCCGACGAAGAAAGTCTTGGAGCAATATTCGCAGGTGATATGCACCTTGCCGTCAGCTTCCAGCATCTCAGCCTGTTCTTCATTCGAGAACGACTGCACAAGGCCTTCGACGCGCTCCTGCGAACAACGGCACAGCTTATGCACCGACTTGAGCGCGCTCAGGCGCACGCCGTCCTCGTGGAACAGGCGGAACAGCAGGCGGTCGGCTGTCAGGTCGAAATCTGTCAGTTCTTCCTCGCCCAGCGTCTCGAACAGGGCGCGGATGTGCTGGAAGGATTCCCGTGTATCGCCACGCGTTGCATCGCCGGCAATCGCCTGGATCATGGCGCCAGCGGCTCTCCAATGGGGGCCATCAACATCCATATATTCCGACGCCGCCAGCTTGATCTGAGTCGGCACCTGTTCGGACTGGCGGAAATAGTTCTCGGCGCACAGGGCCAGGCTCTCGCCTTCGATCGGCGTGATGCCCTGATAGCGCTCACCGTGATCTTCCGGATCGAGCGTCATGATGAAGGTACCTTTGCCGAGCAGGGACTGCGCTCCCAGAACTCTGGAAGCTGCCTTCGTTGGCCGCCACCAGCGCCGCCAGTTCATCCTTGTCGAAACGGCAGAAGCCGCGCAGGCCGCCCTTGGTGTCGTAATCGGCCACCACGTAGCGCACAACGCCATCGCCCTGCGCCTGCAGTATCAGACGGCCCTCGAATTTCAGCGACGCCCCGACCAGAACGGCCAGCACACAGGCTTCGCCGAGCAGGTTAGCGATCTGCGGCGGATAGTCGTGCGCCTTCAGGATCTGGTCAAGCGTCTCGCCCAGCCGGACCAGCCGCCCATGCACAGGGTGGGCCTCGATAACGAAGCGGGCGGAGTAGTCTTCGGTAGGATCGATGATGTCGGGCATATATTCGCGCAGAAAACTTGAGGTTTTGGTTTCAGATTTTACGGGTTTGGCAGGCCACTTAGTCATTTGGCAGTCATCAGTCTATAGTTTTAAAGAATTAGGGGCCGCAATGCCATAATAAATGGCGAAGGCGGTTGTGCGGGGGGCACTTTTATCCTATTTGCGGCGGCATTAGCTCAGTCGGCCACGTGTGGCCATGAAGTAGCAAGCCGGGCGAACGGCTCCTTGAGCCGGTGACGCCCTTAGAGCGTAATGGTAGGCCATTCCGTTCTAAGTTTTTTTGTTGCGCCTCATGTTTATCCAAAAAGTGCCAGCCACTTTTTGGCATGAGGCTTTAGATAGGCGCGACCGCGATGAATGCAAGCTTTCCCCAACCGAACCTCGCCACCCTGGTGCTGGATTTCGATTTCGACCTTCACCTCGGTGGAAGCGCTCGATATCTTGGCGGAACTGCTGAGCGCCGCCGATCCGGCCCGCGCTGCCGATGTCGCCCATATCAAAACCCTGACCGATCAGGCCATGTCGGGCGAGATATCCTTCGCTGACGCTCTGTCGCGCCGCGTCCAGATCCTCAAGCCGACGCGCGAAGATATCGCCGGCCTGATCGAGGTGCTCAAGACCAAGGTCAGTCCGTCGATCGCGCGTAACCGGGCTGTGTTCGCAGAGAACCCCGGCAAGTTCCGCATCATCTCCGGCGGTTTCCACGATTTCATCGATGCGGTGGTCGCCGATTACGGCCTGGCGGCCGAGTATGTGCTGGCCAACCGTCTGATCTGGAATGACGAGGGCGTGGCTATTGGTGTCGATCAGGCCAACCCGCTGTCACAGGATGGCGGCAAGGTGGTGGCCCTGACCGGTCTTGGCCTGACAGGACAGGTGGTTATGGTCGGTGACGGCTGGACCGATTTCGAGGTCTTCAAGGGCGGTGCTGCCGAGCGTTTCTACGCCTTCACCGAAAACGTGGTGCGCCCGAAAGTGGTCGGCGCCGTCAACGGCGAGACCTCGCAGGTTGCGGCTTCATTCGATGAGGTGCTGCACACCGAAGGCTATCAGGGCCGCTACAGCTTCCCGCGCTCGAAGCTCAAGGTTCTGCTGCTCGAAAATATTCACCCCGACGCCGTGCGCGCCTTCCGCGAAGAAGGCTATGACGTCACGACGGTCAAGGGCGCGCTCGATGAGGACGATCTGATCGAAGCCCTGCAAGGCGTCCATATCCTTGGCCTGCGCTCGAAAACCAACCTGACGGCCAAGGCTGTCGAAGCCGCCGACAAGTTGATGGCGGTCGCCGCCTTCTGCATCGGCACCAATCAGATCGACCTCAAGGCCTGCTCGCAAAAAGGCATCGCCGTCTTCAACGCGCCCTATTCCAACACGCGTTCGGTGGTGGAAATGGTGATGGGCCTGACCGTCATCCTGACGCGCAACATCTATGACAAGTCCGTCCAGATGCACACCGGAAAGTGGGACAAGTCGGCCACCGGCGCCCACGAAGTGCGCGGCAAGACGCTCGGTATCATCGGCTATGGCGCCATTGGTTCGCAGTTGTCGATCCTGTCCGAAGCCTTCGGGATGCGCGTCATCTATTTCGATCTCGCCGAAAAGCTGACCCTCGGCAACGCCAAGCGTTATCGTTCGCTCGATGCCTTGCTGGCCGAAGCCGACGTCGTGTCGCTGCACGTCGACGGCCGCGGCGAAAACAAGAATATCTTCGGCGCGGCGCAGTTCGCCCGCATGAAGGATGGCGCCCTGTTCATCAACCTGTCGCGTGGCCATGTTGTCGATATCGACGCCCTGGCTGCCGCGCTGAAATCCGGTAAGATCTATGGCGCCGCCGTCGATGTTTTCCCGGAAGAGCCGCGTACCAATGACGATCCGTTTGAGAGCCCGCTGATGGGCCTCAAGAACCTGATCCTGACGCCGCATATCGGCGGCTCGACCGAAGAAGCGCAGGAAGCTATCGCCGAGTTCGCCTCGGAACGTCTGCTCAACTTCCTTAACCGTGGCGACACCACCTTCTCGGTCAACATGCCGCATGTCCAGTTGTCGGAAGTGGAGGGGCGTCACCGCTTCTTGCACCTGCACAAGAACGTGCCGGGCGTTCTGGCGGCGATCAACGTCATCATGGCGAAGTATGAGCTGAACGTGCTGGCCCAGCACCTCAAGACCAACGAAGCGCTCGGTTACGTCATCGTCGATGTCGATCGCGGCTATCCGAAGGAAGCGCTGGAAGAACTGAAGGCGGTCAACGGTACGCTAAAATTCCGTTCGCTGGTCTAAGCGCGTATCGCTGGGCTGTAAATCGCCGTCTGTCTGCGCGCTCTTGCTCGTGTACCAAAGTACACGTCGCGGCGTGATGCTCGACAACCAATGATTTTCGCCTCAGCGCTCCGGCTTAGACGGGCCGGTGATTAAGGCCGGAACCTAGTCGAAATACACAGCATTGTCTTCGGGCGCTTCCGGCGTCTTTTTAACCGGTGCTGCCGGACCATTTTTCAGGCGCAGCCAGGCGTCGTAGACCTCCTGCGGCACCTTGGCGGGTCGTCGGCTGTCGTCCGTCATTTTCTGGATAAAGTTGAATTTCAGACCCATGCGCGTTCCTGCAGTCCAGGCTGCGCTGCCACGCTTGACGGAGATGGTGGCCAGATCGATCAGCCAGATTTCGGCGGGTACGATATCCATATGATTGAGGGCGACCCGGGCGCCGCTGGCGCTTGAATCCAGGATGCGGCAGGTGATGATTTCGCGGCTGGAAAGAAACAGCAGCGCACCCTTGTCATCCCGCGCGTGGCGCGGTTCGGCACGGCGGTCGGTATACTGTTCCGGCATGATAACTTCGACCGGACCATGGTCCCGCTGCGGTGCCCTGGTGGCAGGCTGTGGGGCGTTGAGGTGTCGAAAAGGTGTGGTCATAACAAGCCTGATATGGAACGTGAAAACGCATGCGCTGGAAAGCACATGAAGAATACGCTACGCTTTACACTACAGAACCATGCCGGCTGAGCCGGACGATGCGTCCGGTCACGGCCCGTGGTACGGGTGCGGGAGGACGGCGGTTGGTCTAAAACACCCGAAGGTGCTGTGCGGCCCATGTTAAGCCTGTTTCGTTTAAAAAGGGTTTGTACGTGCGCTAAAAAGATGCGGCATATGCGAACGGCTGTGGATATAAAGTTTGTGGCCGCCCCTTGACATTATAATGACGAACAGGCATTTACGCCTCTTCGCTTCTGCGAAATAAATGTTTTTACGCTATGTGCGCGTTTTCCAGTTGAATTCACTCAGGTAATTCTCGGACTGATGCGCTGCCCAAAAGGCACTAGGCTGGCCGCGTGAGGTATGCTCTTTCAAAGGAGTACATACCGCCAGTGATCCAAGATCGCCGCTTTAAGCGATCTGCCATCTATAAAAATAACCGAAGTCCGTGACACGCGAACGCTTCGACCCTTAACCACCCGATCTGACATCCGTCAGGTGCGGGTAAGGGCCGTTTTGACGCGCCCGAAGCCATGAAAGCTGTTGTTACGTGACCAAACTCTTTTCCGATCTCGGCCTTGCCTCCACCCTGTTGATCCAGCTTGAAAAAGCCGGCTATACCACGCCGACCCCGATCCAGGCCCAGGCCATTCCTTTCCTGCTCGCCGGCCACGACCTGCTGGGTATCGCCCAGACCGGAACTGGCAAGACCGCCGCCTTCGCCCTGCCGATCCTGCAAAAGCTGCTCGCCGACCGCAAGATGCCGAACTCCGCGCCAAACGCGCGTGCTCGTCCTGTCGCCGACCCGCGAACTGGCCTCGCAAATCGCTGACAGCTTCGCGCAATATTCGCGCGGCACCGGCCTGCAGATCGCCACCATCTACGGCGGCGCCAAGTATGGCCCGCAATTCAAGGCGCTGAATGGCGGCCTCGATATCCTTGTCGCCACGCCCGGCCGCCTGATCGATCACATCGAACAAAAGACCGTCGATCTGTCGGCTGTTGAATTCTTCGTGCTTGATGAAGCCGACCAGATGCTGGATCTTGGCTTCGTGAAGCCGATCCGTCAGGTCGCGTCGCGTATGCGCGGCCCGCGTCAGAACCTCTTCTTCTCGGCCACCATGCCGAAGGAAATCGGCATCCTGGCTTCGGAACTGCTGGTCAACCCCAAGAAGGTCGAAGTCACGCCGGAAGCCACGACCGCCGAGCGCGTCGAGCAAAGCGTCATCTTCATCGAAGCCCTGCGCAAGCGCGCCCTGCTGACCGAACTCTACGCCGAAGACAATCTGAGCCGCACGCTCGTCTTCACCCGCACCAAGCGCTCGGCTGATAAGGTCGCCGCCTATCTGCAGGCCGGTGGCATCGAAGCCGCCGCCATCCACGGTGACAAGTCGCAAGGTCAGCGCGAACGCGCCCTGCAGGCCTTCAAGGCCGGCAAGGTTCGCGCGCTCGTCGCCACCGACATCGCCGCCCGTGGTATCGACGTCGACAGCGTGTCGCACGTCATCAATTACGAGCTGCCGAACGTTTCGGAAGCCTATGTTCACCGCATCGGCCGCACCGCCCGTGCCGGCAAGACCGGTATCTCGATCAGCTTCTGCTCGGACGATGAGCGCAAGATGCTGAAGGATATCGAGCGCATGACCCGTCAGCGCATTCCTTCGGTCGATCGCCGTAAGGATCAGGCCCTGAAGCTGCTCGACGAAGCCATGCTGGCCTCGGGCGTCGCTGAAAAGCCGACCACCCCTGACCGCATCCCGCAAAAGCGTGAAGCCCGTCATATCGATCCGCACGCCGAAAACGTTCACAAGCGCAGCCGCAACCGTCCGGGCAAGTCGAATTCCGAGGGCGGCGAACGCAGCGAGCGTTCGTCCTTCGCCGACCGCAAGTACGGCAACAAGAAGCCCGGTGGTAAGGATTTCGGTCCGCGCCCGGCGAACTACGATCCGATGTCGGCTGAACGCCCTGCCGCGTTCGGTGGCCAGAAGGACCAGGCCGATCGCAAGCCTTTCGCCAAGAAGCCTTTCGACCGCAGCGCCGCCCCGCGTGGCGAGCGTTCGGAGCGCAGCTATGATCGTCCGCGTTCGGAGGCACCGCGTGGTGACCGTCCGCACGCCGATCGTGCTCACGCTGAGCGTCCGCGCGAATACACCCCGCGTGACAATGCCGCTCCGCGCGGCGAGCGTCCGGCCAAGGGTGAATTCAAGGCGAAAGCCCGTCCTGCCGGTCGCAAGGATAACGCCAAGGCCAGCGCTTCCAAGGGCGCTTTCAAGCCCGCCGGCAACCACTACAGCGACGCCCCCAAGGCCCGCACGGAAGGCGCCCAGTTCAAGCGCCGTGCCAAGTAGTCGCTGACTTAAAAACCTAAAACAAACTCAAGGGCTTGCCTGTGACGGACACAGGCAGGCCCTTTTGCATTTTCACGGTTGTGTGAAGGGGTGTTTTCCCGTTTAATAGACGGACGCCCGCTTTATAGCGCCGAATGCCAGGATTACCCTTCATGATAGCTCAAGCCGCGACCAAAGCCGAAAAAAGATTGTCCGGCCTGTTCGTCCGCCTTGTTGTGGTCGCAGCGGTCGCCACGGGCCTGATGTTGAGCGCGTGCACGTCGAAAGACCCCGAAGCCGCCGCGCCGCTGGCCCTGGTCGATAAGACGGTCGATTCCCATTCCTATGCCCGCCCGCAGGAAGCTCGCGTCAGCCACGTCGATCTCGACCTGACCGCCGATTTCCAGGCCAGGCTGCTCAAGGGCACGGCGACCCTGACCCTGATCACCGAGGCCAACGCCAAGCAGGTTATCCTCGATACCCGCGCGCTCGATATCGAGTCGGTGACCGATGCCGCCGGCACCCCGCTGAAATTCACGCTCGGCAAGGGCAATGCGATGATGGGCAAGCCGCTCACCATCGAACTGCCGCAGGGGGCCCAGAAGATCGTGGTCCATTACCAGACGACGAAAGATGGCACGGCCCTGCAATGGCTGTACCCCGAACAGACCGCCGGCAAGAAGCTCCCCTTCCTGTTCAGCCAGGGCGAGATGATCCATACCCGCACCTGGATACCGACGCAGGACAGCCCGGCCATTCGCCAGACCTACACGGCGCGCATCGTCGTGCCGAAGGACCTGATGGCGGTGATGAGCGCCGATCGCCTGACGCCCGAAGGCGAAAAGGTCGCGGGCCATGCCAATCAACGCGCCTACCGCTTCGATATGAAAGAGCCGATCGCGCCTTATCTGATCGCCATCGCCATCGGCGACCTTGGCTTTAAGTCCGAGGGCTCGCGCACCGGCGTCTATGCCGAAAAGGCGACGCTGGCCGCCGCTTCAGCCGAATTCACCGATATGCAGGCCATGCTCGAGGCGGCTGAAAAGCTCTATGGGCCGTATAAGTGGGGCCGCTATGACGTACTCGTCCTGCCGCCGTCCTTCCCCTTTGGCGGCATGGAAAACCCGACCCTGACCTTCGCCACGCCTACCATCCTGGCTGGCGACAAATCGCTGGTCTCGCTGATCGCGCACGAAATGGCGCATAGCTGGTCGGGCAATCTGGTCACCAACGCCACCTGGGAAGATTTCTGGCTCAACGAAGGCTTCACGGTCTATTTCGAGGGCCGGATCATGGAAGAGGTCTACGGCAAGGATCGCGCCGACATGCTGCGGGTGCTCGGCTGGCAGGACCTGCAAGGCACGATGAAGGATCTGACCGAAAACGGTAATCCCGACTTCACGCGCCTGCATCCTGATCTGCGCGGCATCAATCCGGACGATTATTTCAGCGACGTGCCCTATGAAAAGGGTGCCGCTTTCCTGCGCATGCTGGAAGCCCACTTCGGCCGCAAGAAGCTCGATGCTTATCTCAAGGGCTATTTCCAGCGCTTCGCTTTCAAGAGCATGACGACCGAGGCCTTCCTGGTCGATCTGCGCACCCACCTGCTGAGAAATGACGACGATCTTGAAAAATCACTCAAGATCAACGCCTGGCTCTATGACAAGGGCATGCCGGACAATGTCGTGGTCCCGACCTCGGCAGCGCTTAACGAGGTGTCGGCGCAGGTGCTGGCCTTTATCGAAGGCGCTTCGGCCAAGGAGCTGAAGGTCGATAATTACAGTTCGCCGCAGTGGCAATATATGCTGACCCATATGCCTGAGACCCTGACCGATGCGCAACTGGCCGATCTCGACGCCACGTTCAAGTTCAGCCAGACGCACAATTCCGAAATCCTGTTTGCCTGGCTGCAACTGGCGATCAAGCACCATTATCAGCCGGCCATGGCGCCGCTGCATGATTTCCTGACCGAGCAGGGCCGCCGGAAATATGTGGTGCCGCTGTACAAGAGCCTGATGGCCCAACCGGGCTGGGGTGTCGACATGGCGAAGAAGATCTATGCCGAGGCGCGTCCTGGGTATCACGATGTGACGCGCGGCAGTGTCGACGATATCGTAAAGTAGGCAGGGGCAGGGTCGCGGACCCTGCACCTATAAATTTTTAGCGCTTTACGTCGAAGCCGTCGTCGCTCAGGAAGGTGTCCAGATCGGCGGGCGTGGCCAGGCTGGCGTCACCCGGCTGGGCGTGTTTCAGGCAGGCGCAGGCAATGCCATAATCGAGCGCCTTTTCATCGTCCGTACCCGTCAGAAGGCCGTGCATGACGCCGGCGGCGAAGGCATCGCCGCCGCCTATGCGATCGACGATCTGCTCAATATTGTGCGTGTCGGTTTCCAGCGACCGCTCGCGCGTATACATAAGCCCCGTCAGGCGGTTGTGATCGACATTGACCTGTTCGCGGCGCGTGCAGACCAGACGTTGCAGATGCGGGAAGGCGGCAAAGGCGTGATCGGCCGCTTCGCGCTCGTCATTAAAGCGCTGGCCGCTGATCAGTTCGATGTCGCGGTAGCCGCCAAAGATCAGATCGGCCTGCTGCATGAGTTGCGTAATGTAGGCGGGCGCATCGGCGCTCCATTCGGCCCATAGTTTCTGTCGGTAATTGCAATCGAACGATACCCTGACGCCAGCTTTGCGCGCGACCTTCATGGCGTCGAGCGCGGCGCGAACACAGTTTTCACCCAGCGCCGCCGTCACGCCGGAGACGTGCAGCCAGCCAGCGCCTTTCAGCAGGGCCGGCCAGTCGAGTTCGCTGAAATCAGCCAGGGCGAAGGCTGAGTCAGCGCGGTCATAGACGATATCCGACGGACGGTGGATGGCGCCGGGTGTCAGGAAATAGAGCCCCATGCGTTGCGGAGCTTTGGTCACGGCGCGGGTATCGACGCCCCAGCGCCGCAGTTCATTGACCGCCGCCACGCCCAGCGCATTGTCGGCCACCACGCTGACCATGCGCGTGTCGTGTCCCAGTCGCGCCAGACCAACCGCCACATTGGCCTCGGCGCCCCCGACGACGGGTTGCAGAGGCGACAGCGCTTCCAACAGGTGCCCGCCGGTGACGGTCAGGCGGATCAGCAGTTCACCGAAACAAACGAAGGGGGCGGTGGCGGGCATGAGGTATTTCCTGTTGGTCTTAGGATATTTCGGGGGCGCCGGGCTGAAGCGCTACGGCCTTCAGGTCCAGCGAGGCTTCGGTGTGCCCCGAAAAGCTGACAACCGCGGACTGGCCGGGGAAGATGCGATGCACGCCGGTCGTCTGGCCGGTAGAGATCAACATGCCGCGCTTGAGAGGGCGTTGGCGCGCGGCCAGATGTCCGGCGAGCCAGGCCAGCGCCTTCAGGGGGCCACCGGGCATGATGAACAGGCCGCCGGTGCCGACCACCTCGCCATCAATTTCGCACTTCGACTGGAAGGCTTTGAGCGCATCTTCGCCCAGGGTGTGCGGCGTCGTGTCGGAATCGAGGTCGAGCAGGCGCGGCCCCAGCACCAGGCCGAAATTGTTGCCAAAATCCGAAGCCGTCACGGTTGGCCCCAGACTATTGATGGTCGGCAGGGGAGAGCCCGCCAGTTCGATGCCGGCGAAGAGGGCATCGCACAGGCGCAGGGCTTCTTCCTCGCTGTAGTCTGTCTTTTCCGGATCGGCGTCATGATCGATACGTAGCACATATTCGGCCTCGATCGCACCAAAACCATCGGTGAAGACTGGAAAGATGATCGGCCCTGTATAGGGGGTGAAGGCCGGTTTGAAGATCGGGCCGGCCATCCGCTCGGTGCCCAGAGGGCCTTGAAAATCCGGATGCAGGCGGGCGATTTTCCAGCCGATAAGCTCTTGATGCCAGAGATCAAGCGCGGCGTCCTGAATGACGTAAGAGTCCGTCATCGCCGCCGGAATGTCACCGGGATAATCGGACAGGGCGGTTGCGGATCTGCGGGCCGTGACAAAACGCTCGGCGATGGATGTATGGGGCATTGTGACATCTTTCATGATGGGGCGAATCTAAATGATACCGGTGTCACGATCAATCCTAATACGGCTTTTCGCTAAAAAATCGCCGGCCGTGTCACAGACACCAAACCTGGCTCGTCATATCAGCATAACCCAACCCAAGGAGACTGCTATGACCCACTTCAACCGCCTCAATCTTGCGGCTCTGGCTGCCGAAGGCTATAACGGCATGGCCGCCGTTGAAACCTATCTGCACGGCGCGTTCGATCTGAAGCTCTTGAGTCTCGTCAAGCTGCGGGCGTCGCAGATCAATGGCTGCGCCTTCTGCCTGCACATGCACTACGAAGAAGCGCGCAAGGCCGGTGATACACCTGCCCGTCTCAACCTGCTGCCGGCGTGGGAAGAATTGCGCATGTTCAGCGATAAGGAACGCGCCGCTCTCAAATGGGCCGAGGCCTTGACCCACATCGCCACCGATCGCGCCGAAGATGAGACCTATGCCGAGGTCAAAGCGCACTTCACCGACAAAGAAATGTCGGATCTCACCATCGCCATCGCCATGATCAATGCCTGGAACCGTATCGCCATCTCGATGCGTTTCCTGCACGCCAATGATAAACCCGCCGAATAAGGTTTAAGAGGTCCCCAGATAAGCCAGATAAGAACAGATAGATTTATACGTGGAAGCCTCTGTGCTTATCTGGCTTATCTGGGGATCAGCCTTCTTGAAAAATCAGCATGATCCCGAAATCCGACATCCAGTGGTTTGAAACCGAGCGACGCTACCTGCAAGGCGTGGCCTATCGCATGCTCGGAACGGTCAGCGAGGCCGAGGACGCCGTGCAGGACGCCTATCTGCGCGTCAAGGATATAGATCCGGAAGAGATCGATAATGCGCGCGCCTTCCTGACCCGGATCGTGACGCGCCTCTGCCTTGATATCCTGAAAAGCGCCCATCGCAGGCGCGTCGATTATGTCGGGCCATGGCTGCCCGAACCGCTCCACGATATCAGCGATTTTACCGGCTCGCCGGCAGGCCCGACAGACCTGGCCGAAGACCTGTCGGTCGGTCTGCTCTATGCGCTGGAACGCCTGACGCCGCTGGAGCGCGCCAGCTTCCTGCTGCATGATGTTTTCGATGTCGGTTACAGCGAGATCGCACAGACCTTAGAGCGCTCGGAAGAGAGCTGCCGTCAGCTTGCCGCCCGCGCCCGCCAGCATGTCCGGGCGTCACGACCGCGCTTCAAGGTGACGCCCGACGATGAGCGGCGTTACCTTGAAGCCTTCGTCATCGCCTCGCAAAAGGGAGACATGTTGGCGTTGGAAGCCATGCTGGCCGAGGACGTGAAACTGTATAGCGATGGCGGCGGCAAGGTGTCGGCGGCGATCAATATCCTGGATGGCAAGCGCCGCGTCGGCGCCTTCATGGCCGGCATCTACCAGAAGTTCCGTAACCACACGACGACGGCTCTGCGTTATGAACGGGTCAATGGCGTGATGGCGCTGCTGACCACGCACGCCGACGACTATACCGACGTCCTGAGCGTGGACATCAGCGACGGCAGGATTTCCGCCATCTGGTTTCAGCGTAACCCCGACAAGCTGACAAGGCTGCACTAAAGCTTATAAGCCGCTTTCGGCAGATTATAGGTCAGGTCCTTGATCAGTTCGGCGGCGTCTTCGACCGGCATACGGTGCTCGGCCACCAGGCGCGCCAGGAAGCTCGAGTCGATGCGGCGGGCGACATCATGGCGCGCCGGGATCGACAAGAAGGCGCGCGTGTCGTCATTGAAGCCGACCGTATTGTAGAAGCCGGCCGTCTCGGTGACCTGTTCGCGGAAGCGCATCATGCCTTCGGGTGAGTCATGGAACCACCACGACGGGCCGAGCTTGAGAATGGGATAGTGACCCGCCAGCGGCGCCAGTTCGCGGGCGTAGCTAGTCTCATCTAAGGTGAAGAGAATGACCGTCAGGTTCTTTTCATTCCCGAAGGCATCGAGCAGCGGTTTAAGCGCGTGGACATAATTAGTCGGCAGGGGCATATCGGCGCCCTTGTCGCGGCCGTACCTGTCGAAGATCTGCTTGTTGTGATTGCGGAAGCTCCCAGGGTGAATCTGCATGGTCAGGCCGTCATCGAGCGACATGCGCGCCATTTCGGTCAGCATCTGGGCGCGGAAAAGCTCGGCGTCTTCCAGCGAGACATGCTTTTTCATCACACGGTGGAACAGGTCCTTGGCGTCGGAATGCGACAGATTGGCCGTTTGCGCGGTCGGGTGGCCGTGGTCGGTCGAGGTGGCGCCGTAGGTCATGAAAACATCACGGCGATTGCGGTGCGCGCGCAGATAGCCCTTCCAGCTATAGACGTCCTCGCCGGTCAGCTCGCCGAAAATCTTCAGCTTGTCGTGGAAGTCCTCATGCTCCGGATCGATGACCGGATCGGGGCGATAGGCGGTGACCACACGACCTTTCCAGCCGGAATCCTTGATCTTCTGGTGATGCTCCAGCGTATCCGTCGGGCCTTCTGTGGTGGCCAGAAGCTCGATATTGAAGCGTTCGAACAGCGCGCGCGGGCGATACTCAGGCAAGGCCAGCAACTCGCCGATACGGTCGAAATAATGATCGGCGGTGCTGGCATCAAGCGCCACCTCAAAGCCCATGATCTCGCCGAAGACATGGCTCATCCACATGAAGGACGGGGTGCCGCGGAATAGGTGCTGATGGGCGGCGTAGATATGCCAGGCCTTGCGCGCATCTGCGGTGGAGGGGCCGTCTTTCGAGCCGACGCCGAGCGCGTCCATGTCGATGCCCTGGCTGTAGAGCATGCGGTAAATGTAGTGATCCGGCGCCAGGAACAGTGTCGTGGCGTTCTCGAACGGCAGGTTATCGGCAAACCATGACGGATCGGTATGGCCGTGCGGCGACAGGATCGGCAGGAATTTGACGCTGCTGTAAAGCTCACGGGCGATGGCGCGTTGGGCGGGATCGCTGGAAAATAGGCGGTCTTCGTGGAGGTATAAAGGCTTGGACATGACGCGCGACCCAGATGAAGGCGATAATGAAAAACTGGTAACCGGTGTCATGTATTTTGACAACCTATTTCGAGGTGCGGGCGTCAAACCTTCGCGGTCGACTGGCGCACCACAAGGGCGGACTCAAAAATAAGGGCGTCTTCCGGCGCGCCTTCGCTGCGCAGCAGGGTCAGCACGGCGGCTCTGGCCATGTCGCGGGTCGGAAGATGGACGGTGGTGAGTGGCGGATAGACGCGCTCCGCCATCGGGCTGTCGTCATAGCCGCAGATGCTGAGATCGCCGGGGATGCGCAGGCCAAGCCCGAACGCGGCCTTATAGGCGCCGATGGCCATTTCGTCATTGCCGGCGAAAAGCGCCGTCGGCCGCGTATCGGATGTCAGGAGGCGGAGCGCGGCGGCGTGACCGGATTCAAGGGTGTAATCGCCTTGCACTTCCAGCGATGGTTCGATATCGAGGCCGTGGGCCTGCAGGCCTTCGCGGAAGCCGGCGCGGCGCTCGCTGGCCGAAAGGTAGCCGTCCGGGCCGGCGATAAAGCCGATCCGTGTGTGGCCAAGCTGCGCCAGATGTTCTCCGGCGGCGCGGCAACCGATCCGCTCTTTTGACAGAATGGCATGACCACCCGTCGTCGTGGCCGGATGGAGCGCTGACACGCGCACGTAAGGGGTGTCCAGATCTTCGAGCAGGGCCAGCAAACGCTTATCTTCCGAAATCGGCGGCAGGACGATAACGCCGGACAGGCGCTGAAGCTCGATAAAGTCGCGGATATCCTTGATGAACTGGTCGCTGTGACGGTCGCACGGGTGAAGCACGAGTTCTGTGCCGGAACCGCGCAAGCCGTCGAGCGCGCCAAGCTGCATGTTGACGACATATTGCGCGTTGGGATTATCGTAGATCAGGCCGATGAGGAAAGAGCGCCGGAAGGCGAGACCGCGGGCCTGCGGATCGGGGCGGAAACCGATACGGTCGATAACCGCGTTGACCTGATCGCGCGTCCCGGCGCGCACGCTGGGGGATGCGTTGATGACGCGCGAGACGGTCTTTTTAGATAGCCGCGCCAGTCGCGCCACATCATTGATGGTCGCCTTTTTACGGCTCGTTATGAAGGCCTCGATATCGTCGTCGTATGTCGTCATTTTTGGTCGCTTGTTTTGCCATGGTTAGCGGTCTTCGCGCTGACTGAACAGGATTATTTCTTGAAATAGGCCGGCCAACGCCCTATGACACCGGTATCAAGATTTGACGATGGCGTGCTCTGATTGCAGACGCCTGGTTTTGTGGCGCCGTTGCTCAAAATCGCCATCTGTAAGCATGGGATTACTGTTTAAATGCGCCTGTCCTTGTCTGAGCTGTCTGCTGCCAAAGCCCTGAAACCCGCCTATGATCCGGCGTCGCTTGCCGCCGGGGTCGTCCATTTTGGTCCTGGCGCCTTTCACCGCGCCCATCAGGCCGCCTATTTCGATGCCTTGGCGCAAAACGATTCGAGCTGGGGTATCTGCGGCGTGTCGCTGCACTCGACCGGTGTGCGCGATGCGCTGGCCCCTCAAGATGGGCTCTACACTCTGGCCATTCTCGACGAAGAGATCAGCTATCGCGTCATAGGCGCCATGCGCGAGGTACTGGTGGGGCCGGAAGATATCGAAGCGGTTTTTGAGCGCCTGACCCGCCCGTCGGTATCGCTGGTGACCTCGACCGTTACCGAAAAGGGCTATTGCCTGGCGCCCGATTTCTCGCTTGATCTTCAGCATCCGGACATTGTCCACGATCTGGCGAACCCCAAAACGCCGAAGTCCTTTATCGGTTATGTCACGGAGGGATTGCGCCGTCGCCGCGCGCAGGGCCTGAAGCCGTTCGTTCTGATCCCCTGTGACAATCTCCCGAAGAACGGTGAGCGCCTCAAGGCGGCTGTGACCGTTTTCGCGGGTCAGTCGGACAATGAATTTGCGCGCTGGATCTGGGACGAATTGCAGTGCCCTTGCACCATGGTCAATTCGATCACCCCGGCCACCGATGATGAGTTGCGCACACGCGTGCAGGCGGTGGTGGGCCTCGAAGATGCCTGGCCGATCCAGCGCGAGGCCTTTACCCAGTGGGTTATTGAAAAGCACGTCCATGATGGCGGTCCGGACTGGCAGAGCGTCGGCGTTACCCTGACGGACAATGTGCCGGCCTATGAGCGCGCCAAGCTACGCCTGCTCAATGGCCCGCATTCGACCCTGGCCTATATGGGGCTGCACCGCGGCTATGAGAGCGTGTCGGAGGCCATGAAGGATGCGGAACTGGCCGAAATCGTCCGTGGGCTGATGATTGAAGATGTCGTGCCGCTGCTGGAAGCGCCCGAAGGACTCGATCTGATCGCCTACAGCGAAGACATCCTTAAGCGCTTCCGCAATCCGGCCATTGTTCACAAGCTGTCGCAAATCGCCTGGGACGGATCGCAGAAGCTGCCTATCCGTATCCTCAGTTCGCTGACAGAGGCGCTGGATCGCGGTCAGGATATCCGCCGCCTGTCGCTGCCTCTGGCGGCATGGATGCGTTTTATCCGCAGCAAGGCCCTCACGGGCGACGCCCTGACCGACCCGCTGGCGACCGATCTGATCGCGGTCGGCAGGACCTGTCAGGATGATGTGTCGGACGTCAGCCGTTTCCTGACTCTGCGCAGCGTATTCCCGCAAGATCTGGCGACCGATACCACCTTCATCACGGCGATCGAGGCCGCGTACACGCAACTGTTGGCGCGTGAGGGTGTTTTCGCTTGAGATCGTGAGACCACGCGCCTAAATCTGAGATAAGACAATCAGATGAGGTCAGTATGAGCGAGATCAGCGAAGCGGAACGGGCGTTTTTAGGCGGTGGCCGTCTGCATGAAGACCGCGCCTTCAAGCCGGTCAATGTCGTGGTCCTGACCATTTCCGATACGCGTGACGAGGAAAGCGACACGTCCGGCGAAGTGCTGGCGCGTCGTGTCGAAGCGGCCGGTCATGTGCTGGCGGATCGCGCCATCGTGCGGGATGATATCGACGCCATCCGCGAGCGCGTCATGCGCTGGGTCAATTCCGGCACGATCGACGCCATCGTCACCACCGGCGGCACCGGCATTACCGGCCGCGATGTAACGCCCGAAGCCATCGAACCCCTGCTTCACAAACGCATCGAAGGCTTTTCGACCATATTCCACATGCTGAGCTACCAGACGGTCGGGCTCTCTACCCTGCAATCGCGTGCCCTGGCTGGCATCATTGATGGTGTTTTCATTTTCTGCCTGCCGGGCTCGAACGGCGCGGTCAAGGACGGTTGGGACAAGGTGATCCGCTGGCAGCTCGATAGCCGCCATGGTCCGTGCAACATGGTCGAATTGATGCCGCGTTTGAAGGAACGCTGATGGCGGTAACGGTAGACGAAGCGCTGACCCTGGTCCGCGCGCGGGCCTTGAAGGCGCGTAACCAAAAGGTGTCGCTCGGCAAGGCGATGGGCCGTGTGCTGGCCAGGCCGGTGCTGGCCAGCCGTGATCAGCCACCGTTCAACGCCTCGGCTATGGACGGTTACGCCACGCGCAAGGACTTTTTGAGCGGCGATCAGGTGACCCTGACCTTGATCGGCGAAAGCTCGGCCGGCCGCGCCTTTGAAGGACGCCTTGGGGCCGACGAGGCGGTGCGCATCTTCACCGGCGCGCCGGTGCCGGCCGATTGCGACGCCATTGTCATTCAGGAAAACGTCGTCCGCGGTGAGCAAATCATAGAGGTGACGCCGGATGGCCGCGTGCCGATGCCAACCCATATCCGCAAGGCCGGCCAGGATTTCAAGGCCGGCGACACCTTGCTGGAGCGTGGCGTGCGCCTCGATCCGTGGCGTTTGTCTCTGGCGGCCGCAGCGGGCTGCGATACGCTTTCGGTCGTCCGCCGACCGCACGTCGTCGTGCTTTGCACGGGTGATGAACTGGTGCTGCCTGGACATGATCCGAAGGCGGATCAAATCTATGAATCGGCCTCCTACGCGTTGATGGCGCTGATCCGACAATGGGGCGGTAAGGCGTCCTGTCTCGGTCTGCAGGGCGATGATGCCAAGGGCATTCACAAGGCGCTGAAAAGCGTGAAGGCCGACCTGATCGTCACGGTGGGCGGCGCCAGTGTCGGTGACTACGATCTGGTCAAGCCGGCGCTGGCGAAACTGGGCCTGACGCTCGATTTCGACAGCGTCAAGGTGCGCCCCGGCAAGCCGACCAGTTTTGGTGTTCTTGAGGATGACCGGCGGGTTTTGAGCCTGCCCGGTAATCCGGCCTCGGCCTTCGTGACGGCGCAACTGTTTCTTAAAGTCTGGATCGAAGCATCGCTGGGCATGGAGGCGACGTCGCCTTTCGTCACGGCTCTGGTGCAGGGCGCCCTTGGTCCGGCCGGCCCGCGTGAGGCCTATCTGCGGGCGAAGCTCTCCAGTTCGTCCTATGGCCAGCTTCAGGTAACAGCCTTTGATGACCAGGATTCGTCGCTGGTCGGTGTTTTCGCCCGCGCCGACGCCCTCATCCGCCTGCCGGCGGGGGCTGTGGCGCAGAAGACCGGTGCGCGTGTCATCGTTCTCCCGCTCGACCGGCTTTGACATAAAAGTCACGCCAAACGCCATAAGTTCGCGCGGGTCTGGACGAACGTGGTTCGCCGATGCACAGATAGGGCATGAACCCTACGCCCCCGACATCGCCTGATTCAAAGCTTGATATCGCCGCCGGTTTTGCCAGCGATATCGGCAAACGCGATGAAAATCAGGATTTCGCTGCCCTGTGCCTGGAAGATGGCCAGCGTCTTCACGGTGCTGTCGCCGCGCTGGCTGATGGCGTCGGGGGTCGCAAGGGCGGGCGCGTGGCGGCCGAGCTGTCGGTGCGCACCTTTATCGACGATTATCTCGGCCAGTCGGAGCTGTTGTCGCCGCGCAAGACGGCGGCGCGGGCGCTGGAGAGCATCAACTACTGGCTTTTCCGTGAAGGCCAGAAGAACGAAAACCTGAAAGGCATGTGCGCCGCCTTTACCGGCGTGGTGATCAAGGGCCGCCGCCTGCACAGTTTCCACGCCGGCGATACGCGGCTCTATCGCCTGCGCGCGGGTCAGCTCGAACTCCTCACGCAGGACCATAAGCCCGAAGGCGCCGACGGCAGTTCCTTCATTACGCGCGCGGTCGGGGCCGAAGAGGCCATCCGCATTGATTACGGCGCCCATGATATCTTCCCGCATGATCGCCTGATGCTGTGTTCGGATGGCGTGCATGGCTTCGTCAGCCAAGCGCAAATCCTGGCCCTGCTCGATGCCCGCACCTCGCCCGATGAGACGGCTCAAAAGCTGGTCAGCATGGCCCTAGCCCATGGCGGCGATGACAACGCTACGGCCATGGTGATCGATGTCATCGACCTGCCGCCGGCCACCATCGAAGATCTCAACCTTGCCATCGCCAAATTGCCGATGATCGAGCCGCCTCATACCGGCGAAACCATCGACGGCTTCCGCCTTGATCGCCAACTGGCCGATGGCATCTATAGCCGCGTTTTCCGCGCGCGTGATATGCGCGAATTCCGCACCGGCGTCAGCCCGCATGTCGTTCTGAAATTTCCCAAGCCGCACACCATCGGTTCGGAAAGCTCGGCGCGGTCGGCCTTCATGCGTGAGGCTTGGGTGGCCAGTCGCGTCCAGCATATGTGGATCGGTTCGGTGCTCGATATCGCGCCCGGTCGCCAAACCTGCCTCTATGTCGCCCAGCCCTATTATGCCGGCGAGACCCTCGAACATCGCCTGTCACGCGCGCCGAAAATCCGGCTGGAGGAGGGCGTAGCCATCGCCACCAAGCTGGCCAAGGCGCTGGGATCGCTGCATCGCGCCGGCATCATCCACCGCGACGTCAAGCCTGAGAACATCATCCTGATGCCGGAAGGCGGTTTCAAGCTGGTCGATCTTGGGGTAGCGCGGATTCCCGGCATCGACAAGGACAGCCTGTTCGTGCCCGGCACCCCCAGTTACAAGGCGCCGGAGCTTTTTGACGGTAAGCCGGGGGATGAACGCTCGGATATTTTCGCCATGGGGGTGACGCTCTATCGCCTGTTTACCGGCGGGGCCTATCCGTTCGGTGAGATCGAAACCGGCCAGACACCGAAATTCAGCAAGCCTGAGCTTTTGACCTCGCGCCGCCGCGACCTCCCGGCCTGGCTCGACAGTCTGATCCTGCAAGCCCTGGCGCCCCATCCGCAGGACCGCTTTCAGGACGGTTTTGAGATGGCTTTCAAGCTGGAAACCGGCGCTCATGGCGCTGAGCCGGACTTCTTCCGCAAGCATTCGTGGCTCGGCCGCAACCAGATTAGCATATGGCGTGGTGTCAGCCTGGTTCTGGCGCTGATGATCGTGGCCATGCTGCTGGCTCCGGACTTTCATGTCCATCTGAAGTATGGGTGGCAGGCCGTGATCGACTTTCTCACCCGTCCAAAAACCTAGACTTGAGCCTTACTGCACCACCATATCGCGGTGCTGAGGCGCCAGGGCCGCCAGCAGCTTGTTCTGCGCTGTGAAGGGAATATCGTTCCGGTTCATGGCCAGTTGCAGGTCTTCGACCAGCGCCATGAAGTCTTCCTTGTGGATGCCGAGCTTGGCATGGGCCACCTTCATGTCCTTGCCGGTATAGGTGCAGCCGCCGCCTGTGATCTGGCAGACTTGCGACACCAGTTCGGCCTTCACGCGCCTCTGATCGACCGCGACGAAGAAGTCCTTGGTGCGCGGATCGGCCAGCAGGATGACCATGAAGTCGTCCATCAGTCTGACCAGACCGTCATGACCGCCAAATTCGGCAAAGAGCTTGCCGTCGGAGATAACCGGCGCGGTGGCGGCGCCAGGCGGCCCTGCGGGAATTTCCTGGGCCAGGGCGGGCGCGCTGAGAAGGGCGGCCGCGACAGCCAGAGACAGGCATTTGGCCAGAGACAGATATTTCATGGCGGCGCTCCTTAGAAACCGGCCTGTAGCGAGGCGTAGAGCCCCGACTGACGGCACGTAACGATATGGCCGAGGTCAGCATAGGCGAGGGTGAGCGAAAGGTGCTTGTTGAGCGCATAGGCGACAAAGGCATCAACCGCCGCGCCTTCCTTGGCGACGCCGAGATTGTCCGGCTTAGTGCGGACCTCGACGCCCACGGCCGTGCGGCGGTTGAGCATATAGGCCAAAGAGCCTTCGAACTGGAGGTGGTAATCGTCATCGGTGCCGCCGTAGCCCAAAATGCCGAACTGGTTGGCCTTGGTGGCGCGCAGGGTAGCGTTGGCCAGCAGGCCGTATTTGAGATAGAGCTTGGTGGCGCTGACATAGTAGTCGCTGCCGGAATCGTCACGCGCGCCGAGCGTTTTGACCAGCGCGCCATTCTTGTTCGACTTGAACTGCGCCCCGACCGCGATCTGCGGCAGCCAGCTATCCTGTTCGAGGACGGCGTCACCGAGCAGCTTGACCTTCACACCGATCGTGTCCTGCGAGATCGTGTAACCATAACCGAGGCCCAGCACCGTGCCGACCTTCTGCATGTCGAAATCCTGACGGGCATAGGAGATCTCGACGCGGTCATGGATGCCGACCAGGGCGCCATAGGATGTGATGTTGTAGTCCTGTGTGTTGACGTCGGTATAATAGAGATTGCCGCCGGTCTGGTTTTGCGAGCCGTAGCTGCCGATCACCGCCCACGGCGTCAGGCCGCCGCCGGCCGAACCCTCGACCTGGCTGACGCCGCCGGTGAGCAAAAGCTTGCCGCTGGTAAAGGTGAAAATCGAGTTGGCGTGGGCGGCGCTGCCGCACGTCAGGGCCGCGCTGAGGGTCAGCAGGGACAGGATTTTGTTTAACAAGGTGGAAGCCTCTGGGATGTGTCGACAGGCAGCACCCTCCTATCGATAGCTTAAGGCTTGCTTGAGACAGGGCCGTTTTTCTTAAAAACCCAAGGATTGCGCTCAGGTGCGGCGCACGTGCCACATCACCTTACAAAAATGTAATGAACGTGGGAAAATTGCTGTGCTAACCCTGCCAACTGGTTTCAGTTTTAATGATCCCGTAAGGCCTTACCTGGGTCGCCTAGCCCTGGCCTTGCGCTTCGCCCCAACCCGGAAAATATCCTATGCGCTCAATGCTTTTTGCCGCTGGTCTGCTCCTCGCCTCGACCGCGCTCACCCCCGTCATGGCGCTTGCCGCCCCGCCTGCCGCCATTGTCGCGGACGCTCAAGCTCCGCAGGGCAAACTGCCCGATGCCGCTGCCCCGCTGGCCTATCGTCTTGACCTGACCATTGTCCCCTCAAAGCCGCGCTTTTCCGGCCATGTCGAGATCGACGTCAATGTGAAGGCGGAAACCAAGTCGCTCTACCTGCATGGCCGCGACCTCAAGGTGTCGAAAGTGGTCGCCATGGTCGGCGACAAGGTGATCAACGCCAAGTACACCCAGGTCGATGATCTGGGCGTTGCGCGCCTCGATTTCGCCAAGGCCGTGCCTGGCGGTAAAATTACGCTGGTGTTCGATTACGATGCCCCCTTCACCAACGACGCCGCCGGTCTCTACCGCGTTCAGGTCGGTGGTGACTGGTACGTCTGGTCGCAATTTGAATCGATCGACGCCCGTGCCGCCTTCCCGTCGTTCGATGAGCCGGGCTTCAAGACCCAGTTCCGCGTGAAAATCACCACGGAGCCCGGCCTGCTTGCGGTCAGCAACGCGCCGCGCGATGGCGAGGTGACCGCCGGCAAGCTGGTGACCCACATCTTCTATCCGACCGAAAAACTGCCAACCTATCTGATGGCCTTCGTGGTTGGCCCGTTCGTCACTGCCGAGGGGGCAGTGCCGGCGAACCAGTTCCGCAACCATCCCCTGCCGATCCGCATCATCGCCACCAAGCCGAACGCCGATAAGCTGAAATACGCGCTCGACGAAACGCCGGCCATCGTCAATCACCTCGAATCCTATTTCGGCCAGGGCTTCCCCTATCCGAAACTCGACCAGATCGCTTCGCCGATCATGCCGGGCGCCATGGAAAACGCTGGCGCCGACATCTACGGTGACAACATCCTGCTGCTGCCGGAAGGCGCCCCGACCACGCAGAAGCAGGCCTTCGGCATGGTGGTGGCTCACGAACTGTCACACCAGTGGTTCGGCGATTATGTCACCCCGGCCTGGTGGGATGATATCTGGCTCAATGAGAGCTTCGCCAACTGGATGGGCTACCGCATCGGCAACGAATGGCGGCCGGAGTTGAACATCGGCGTCGGCGCTGTCGAAGAGGGTTTTGAGGCCATGGGCGCCGATGCGCTCAAGGTCGGTCGTCCGATCCACCAGCCGATCACCCGCAATGGCGATATCGACTCCGCGTTTGACGGCATCACCTATGGCAAGGGCGGGCAGGTTGTTTCGATGATCGCTGGCTATCTGGGTGACGAACGCTTCAAGGCCGGCGTCCGCCTGCACATGTCGCGTCATCCGCATGGCAATGCAACGTCGGAAGATTTCTTCGGTGCCCTTGCCGATGCGGCCCAAAATCCGAAAGTGCTCGATTCGATGAAGAGCTTCGTCGATCAGCAGGGCTTCCCCGTCATCGATTTCAGCCACAATGGCGGCTGGCTGGTGGCGACGCAGTCGCGCTATGCCCGCCTCGGCACCACCTTGCCCGAGCAGACCTGGACCATCCCGCTGTGCATCCGTCGTGACGCAGATACCGGCTGTTTCATGCTGGCCGACAAGCAGGGCAATCTCGGCGTCGATAAGCCGGGCGCCTTCATGCCCAATGCCGGCGGAACCGGCTATTACCGCTTTAATCTGACGCTTGCGGACTGGGATGCCCTGCTCGCGACCGGCGACAAGCTTTCGGGCGCCGAGGGCATAGCTACCATCGACAGCCTGTGGGGCCAGTTCTACGCCGGCAAGCTGCCGGCGGCCGAACTGATCAAGGCGGCGCGCATCATGGTCAACAATAAGGATTCCAACGTGGCGGTCGGGGGCGGGGACAACCTCGCCAACCTGCGCAGCCGCGGCATTATCGGTGAGGCGGCCCTGGCCGATTATCGCCGGGTCATGGATTCCATCTATGCGCCGCGCCTGGCCGCTCTGGGTTTTGATCCCAAGGCCAACGCCTATATCAACGATGATCCGGATACCTCCAAGCTGCGCCAGAGCCTGGTCGGCATTGTAGCTGGCGATGCCCGTGATGCGGCGGTCCGCAAGCAGTTGCTCGACGCCGCCAACGCCTATCTGGCGGGTGACGACAAGGCGCTCGATCAGGCCTATCGTGGCCGCGCCCTGAGCGTCTATGTCGAGGAGGGCGGGCTGCCCGCCGCCAAGGCAATGCTGGAGCGTGCCCTCACCGCCAGCGACGAGACGCTTCGTGGCGCCGCCATGCGCTCGGTCACCGCCGACGCCAAGCCGGAAACGGCGACCTGGATCTTCGGGATCCTCGGCGACAAGCGCCTGCGTAACCCGGACAAGACCGGCCTTATCGCCGGCCTGATGGGCAGCAACGACACGCGCGACATGGCCTATGACTGGTTGAAGGCCAACTATGACAGCTTCTCGACCGGGGCGGGCATCTTCTCCGCCGGCCGCATTGCCTCCCTGCCGGGACGCTATTGCTCGGCAGCCAAGGCGGATGAGGTCGATCAGATCATGCGTCCGAAGGTCAAGGCCGCTGGCCGCGGCGAACTGTCCTTTGATCGCATGCTCGAAGGTATGCGCACCTGCAATGCGCTCAAGGACGCCAAGTCCGATGAACTGGCCCAGGCGCTCAAAGCGGCGCAATAAGCGTTACAACGCATGTAACTACGGCCCTCCGGAGCGAACCGGAGGGCTTTTTCATGCCTTGCCCTCCGGTCAACCCTGTGTCATTTCTTATTTCAAAGAGAGCAAAGGCTCCAGACGACATAACAGGGACGAACGCACCCAAGGGGTTGAGACGACATGACAACGACATCAGGCGAAACAGGTCACAAGAAGCAGAGCCAAGAAAAACAGAGCATGTGGCTTGTGATCGGGGCTTCATCGCTGGGCACCATCTTTGAATGGTTCGACTTTTATATTTTCGGCACGCTGGCGGCCATTATGGGCACGCAGTTCTTCGAGGTTGAAGGCATTAACCCGACGACCTCCTTCATCTTCGCACTGCTGGCCCTGGCGGCTGGCTTCGTGGTGCGGCCCTTCGGGGCCATGGTCTTTGGTGGCATGGGTGACAAGATCGGCCGCAAGCATACCTTTCTGGTCACCATGGTCATCATGGGGCTGTCGACCTTCCTCGTCGGCGTCCTGCCCAACTATGCCACCATCGGCATCGCCGCGCCGATCATCCTGATCTGTCTGCGCCTGGTCCAAGGTCTCGCCATGGGCGGCGAATATGGTGGCGCCGCCACCTATGTGGCCGAGCATTCGCCGGATAACAAACGCGGCCAGATGACGGCGTGGATTCAGACCACGGCCACGCTAGGCCTGCTGCTGGCGCTCGTCGCCATCGGCGTTACCCAGCACTATGTCAGCCCGGAAGACTTCAAGGCCTGGGGCTGGCGCCTGCCGTTCCTGTTCTCAATCGTCCTGCTGCTGGTTTCGATCTGGATTCGCATGAAGCTCAATGAAAGCCCGGTTTTCCAGGCCATGAAGGACGAGGGGCGGACGTCGAAATCGCCACTTTCCGAAGCCTTCCTGAAGTGGTCGAATCTCAAGATTGTGCTGATCGCCCTGTTTGGTCTCGTGGCCGGTCAAGGCGTGGTGTGGTACACTGGCCAGTTCTATGCGCTGTTCTTCCTGCAGAAGATGTTGCACGTCGATCTGTCGACCTCGTACTGGCTGATCGGCGGCGCGCTGGCCATCGCCACGCCGTTCTTCATCTTTTTCGGCTGGCTGTCCGATCGCATCGGCCGCAAGCCGATCATCCTGGCCGGCCTCGTTCTGGCGGCGGCGGGTTACTTCCCGCTGTTCGGCGCCCTGACCGGTGCGGTCAGCCCGGCGCTTGAACAGGCGCAAAAGACCTCGCCGGTGGTGGTGGTGGCCGATCAGGCCGCCTGCGCTGTCCAGTTTGATCCGGTCGGCAAGGCCAAGTTCCTGCAATCATGCGATATCGCCAAATCCTACCTCGCCAAGGGCGGCATCAGCTACACCAATGAAGCGGCCCCGGCCGGCGCTGTGGCTTCGGTGCGCATCGGTCAGACGGTCATCCCGTCCTTCGAGGGCAAGAACCTGACCGGTGAGGCGCTGAAAACCGCACAGGCCGATTTCGTCAAGCAGGTGGGCGCTGCGCTAAAGGCTGCGGGCTATCCGGCCAAGGCGGATAACGCCACGATCGACTATCCGAAGACACTGGGCATCCTGACCCTGCTCGTCCTGCTCGTCACCATGGTCTATGCCCCGATGGCGGCGGCGCTTGTCGAGATGTTCCCGGCGCGCATTCGCTACAGCGCCATGTCCTTGCCCTATCACTTCGGCAATGGCTGGTTTGGTGGCCTGCTGCCGTTTATCACCTTCACGATCGTGGCGGCGACGGGCGGCATCTATGACGGCCTGTGGTATCCGGTCGGCATTGCGGCCTTTACCGTGGTCATCGGCCTGTTCTTCGTGAAGGACAATCGCCACATCGACTTTAATAAGTAGATGAGACTAACTTCACGAAAACGTTGAAACAAAAGGCCCTCGGTTGATTGACCGGGGGCTTTTTTTTGGCCAAGGTCCGCCATCACGGGGCGAGACAGGCTTTCTTGCGCTCCAACAGTGCCTCCTTGCGTATCTCATTCCTTCAAAAGGCGACAGCCATGGCCGACGATTCCGTACCGCCCGTTCAGGCACCCGATCCCAACCCTTATGCCAATCCGAAAAATCCCAACAATCTGATTGAGCGCGTGCAGGCCATCCTGCTCAAGCCGGCCGCGACCTGGGACGTGATCGAGCGCGAAACGCCTGACGTCAAGACGCTTTACACCAGCTACATCATGCCTTTGGCGGCCATCGGTCCGGTAGCCACGGCTATTGGTGGCATAGTGTTCGGCGGCGGGCTGTTCAGAATCGTCTCGGCTGTGTTGCTCTACATCCTGTCGCTGATCCTGATCTATGTTGTCGCCTTGATCATTGATGGGCTCGCCCCCAGCTTCAATGGTCAGAAAAACTTTATCCAGGCTCTGAAAGTGGCTGCTTACAGCTCTACGGCCGGCTGGGTTGCGGCGGTTTTAAGTATTCACCCCGGTCTGGGCGTCATTGGAAGCTTGCTTGGTCTTTATGGTCTTTATCTGATGTATCTCGGCTTACCGAAGCTGATGAAGAACCCGGCAGATAAAACGATCGTCTATATGATCGTCAATGCGGTAGTTTATTTTGTGCTTGTCCTGATCATGGGGGCCGTGATCGCCACCTTTGCCGGTATTAGCGCCTTGACGACGGGGGGACTGGCAGCACTGGCTGTCAATCATGCGGTTGTTGCGCCGAATGTCTCGAAAATAGACCAGGCCGCCAATCATATGGAAGCCGCCGCGAACCAGATGGCGGCACAGGCCTCGGCCATGGAAAATGGTCAGACGACGGTCAAGCTGGCGGATGCCGGCGCGCTTCTGGCGCTTCTGCCGCCGTCGCTCAATGGCGTGGCGCGCAGCGATGACCGTACCCAGGCCAACACTATGGGCGGCATGGCGGTCTCGACCGCCGAAGGCACCTACCGCATCGGCGATGGCTCGCTCCACCTCACCGTCACCGACATGGGCACCATGGCTGGTTTCGGCGCCATGGCGGCGGCGGTCAATATCAATACGTCGAGCAGCAGCGCCACCGGCTATGAAAAGGTCACGACGCAGAATGGCCAGATGGTCACCGAGGAATACGACACGCAATCGAAGCACGGCAAATACGCCGTGGTCTCCAATGGCCGCATCACGGTTGAAGCCGAGGGTGATAATGTCGACATGGCCACGCTGAAATCGGCGGTGGCGAGCATCGATCTTGGCCGCGCGCAGGCCCTGACGAAGTAATTTACGGCACAGGATCGGCCGGATCTTCCGGCAGGCCGAGGAAACGCCAGTACGCGTTATAAACGCCGTCACGGGTCAGGGTGCTATGCTCTGACCCTTTCATTTTCACGAAAAGCTTTGGCGAATTTGCAAGTTCGAACAGATGTTTGCCTTGAGAAAATGGCACAACGCTGTCGCGGTCGCCATGCGCGATCAGAACGGGTGTATGCACATCCTTGATGCGCTCGCGGTTGAGAAAGCGATCGTGCATCAAAAGACAGGCGGGGATAAGCGGATAGCGCTTGCTGGCGACATCGCAGGTGGCGGTGAAGGGCGCTTCCAGCAGCAAGGCGCGCGCCGGCCGTTGCGTCGCCACATAGGTCGCCACGCCTGAACCGAGACTGTGGCCATGGATGACGATCTGCTGATCTTCAAAACCCTGCGCCCGCAGCCAGTCATAGGCCGCCAGCCCGTCGGTGATCAGTCCAGTTTCAGTCGGGGTGCCGGTCGAGCCGCCATAGCCGCGATAGGAGAGGGCCAGATACCCGACCCCTGCCTTGTGCATGCGAATATAGCGCCACTTGCCCATGCTGAGCGCATCGCCCTTGCCATGAAAGTACAGAATGACCGGTCGCCCTTCCTGCGGAGGTTCATACCAGGCCTGCAGCGTTTCGCCGTCCTTCGTGGTGATACGGATATCCTGTATCGCCAGCCCCGTGATGGCCGGCGTTTCGAGCCCGGGCCTTACGGCGTAAAGCAATTGCCTTTGGTTGATATAGAGATAGCCGATCACTGCGAGGTAAATAGCTACCCCTGCAGTCAAAATGCCAAGAATAATATGACGTACAGTGCGGACCATCAGAAGAGGTCCGCCGTGACAATCTCGCCGGGTTTGGGCTGATGGCGTTGCGTGATGAGGACCATGGCGACGGACAGACACTGAGCAGCAAGTCCAGCGATCAGTATCCACACAAACAAGTGTATCGTTAAAGTGACATTTGGGCCTTGTTGATCGTTAAGTGTGGCAAAGATGCCGATTAAGGTAACCGTGATGAGGGCTAGTGTGGGGCTGATCAGCAGGCGTATCGCCCACCAAGAGAGGATAAGCAAACGCCTCCCAGAGGACATACCACCCAATTTTAAATTCAGGCTCAAGACGGCTCGCAAGGGTAACCACAGGCTTACTACGGGTACAAACCAGCCGAGCCATGCCCAGCGTGTCGATACTGGAAAACGGGTATGGCGATGAGCATGGCTGACCAGCCGGAAGCTCCACCACGCCATGACGACGAGCATGAAAACGCGAAGCACGAATTGTATGATGAGAACAAGAAAAACAGAACCGACAACGAGGTTGCCCTGAGCGGTTGGCCCTGAACCCTGAAAAGCTTCCAGCCCCGGCCATCCGGCGCTGATCGCTATCGCGATGGCGATCATCCCCAGCACGATATCGATGCCGGCGAGAATCACCAAGGCCAGGCTTTGTGCCTTGCCGGTACGTGTCGCTTTCGAAACCATCAATCCCCCCTTAACCAGCATGACTATCCGCGACCTGACGCCTCCGCGCAATGCCGTGTTTCACTAAACCAGTTTACAAAACAAACTTGTTCATGTAATTGTCCGCAGTCCGGCCATTTCGGCCGACCTAGGTTTTTGTCGCGCAGTTGTCCGGAAAGTGGGGGCCGCTTTATCGGATTGCGCTTAGGGAGGCTGTCATGGCTGAAACTGTAACTCTTAAGCGTTATCACGATCTCGATGCCGTCCGCGGACTGGCCCTGACGCTGGGTGTGGCCCTGCACGCCACCATGTCCTTTATCGAGCCGCGGATCTGGATCATCAAGGATATCCATCACGCCGACAGCCTGAGTCTGCTGTTCTACGTCATCCATATGTTCCGCATGACCACCTTTTTCGTCATGGCCGGCTTCTTCGCGCATATGATGGTGAGCAAGCGCGGTGTCTGGGGTTTCGCCGTCAATCGCCTGAAGCGTCTGGCCCTACCGCTCGTCGTCTTCTGGCCCATCGTCATCACCGCCATCGTCGCCATGATGATCATTGCCAACATGCCGCCACCGGGAACGCCTGCGCCGCCAGCCCCGCCACCGCCGGCCTTTGACATCCACACCTTCCCGCTGACGCACCTGTGGTTTCTCTATGTGCTGCTGATCCTGTGCGCCGGCGCCATTGTGCTCAAGCTCGCCGTCGATCTGCTCCATATCGGCAAGCCGCTGGGCCGTCTGGTCGATAGCGTGGTGGGTGCCCTGACCAAAAGCGACCTGATCAGTGTCGTGCTGTTCCTGCCGGTCGCCATCACCATGTATCTCAATCCGCAGGCGGCCCTGTGGTTCGGTATCCCCACGCCTGATACCGGCCTGATCCCCAACCCCACCGCTGTGGCCGGCTTCACCACCGCCTTCGCCTTTGGCTGGTGCCTGCATCGCCGCGCCGACCTGCTGGCGCATTTCGCCCATCGCTTCTGGCTCTATCTGTTCAGCGCGGTTGTCGGCACGATTATCTGCCTTAACATGATTGGCAGCACACCGGTCCTGGTGCCAGTCAATGGCCGCGATCATCCGCTCTATATCCTGATCTATGGCCTCAGCGCCTGGTCGTGGGTGCTGGCCTTCATCGGCATGGCGCATCGCTTCATCAGACACGAAAACCCGCTGCTGCGCCTGCTGTCGGATAGCTCCTACTGGGTCTATATCATCCATATTCCGGTGCTGCTGGTCTTCCAGTACGTCGTGAAGGACCTCGCCCTGCCGGCTGAAGCGAAATTCGCCATCGTCCTGTTCAGCACCCTGGCGATTGGCATTCTCAGCTATCAAATTATGGTACGCTACAGCTTCATCGGGGCGATTCTCAACGGCCGCCGCCGCAAGACGAAGCACGCGACCCAAGAAGGGGAGGCCACGGCATGACACCCGAGATGAGACATGACGACGACGACGCCTCCCAAAACCTTGCCTTCCTGAGGGCCCTCGTCAGCGAGGGGCCGAAGACGCAAGGGGCGGCGGGTATCATCTTCCTGACCGCCGGACTGTCCTACGGAATCGACTGCCTGGCCTACTGGGCGCAGATGGCGTTTGATCTTCCCTCGTCCCCGCTGATCGGTCTGGTTCTGATCCTGTTCCCCATTGTTGTCTCCGTCCCCGTCATCATCTATGTGAGTTGGAAAGGCCGTAAGGGCGGACAGCAGGGCGTCGCCACGCGGGCGCTCAATGCGGCCTACGCCTCGGCAGGACTGGCCAATCTTGCCCTCGCCATCGTCTTTGGCTATGTGGCCAGCAGCCAGAAAAGCATGCTGATCTGGCTCCTCTATCCGGTGGTGATCTGCGCCTTTTTCGGCGCAGTCTGGTATGTCGCCTACATGATCCGGCGCAAACTGTGGCTGGCCTGCGTATCGGCCGGCTGGTTCGTCACCACGGTGGCTCTGGGCCTGATGATCCGCCAGACCGAGACCTATCTTCTCGTGCTTGGCGTGGCGCTGATCCTTCTGATGGGCGGCGCCGGCGGGACCATGATTTACCTTAACCGCCAACAGGAGTCAGGCACATGAGCGATAACAGCGCCGGCACCGGGCGGGATATTCAGGCCGATCTGGCCTTCGTCAAGGCGCTCGTCACCGAAGGCAGCCGCGTGCAGATTTCAGGCGGCGCCCTCTATTTGGCCGGCGGGGTTTGTTATGGGCTGCAATGCCTGGCCCAATGGGCGCACATGGTCGGAATCGTCAATCTCGGCCTGTGGGGCAATCTGATCGCCGGCTTTCTGCCGACGATCGTCTTTCTGGCCGTGATGTGCGTCATCCTGTGGCGCGATCGCAAGGTGCCGAAAAATGGCGTGGCGACGCGCGCGCTCAATGCCGCCTTTAGCAGCGCCGGACTGGCCAATCTGTTCATGGTCGGGGTGTTTGCCTATGTCGCCATCACCGAAAAAAGTATGTTGATCTGGTTGTTGTATCCGATCACGATCTGCGCTTTTCAGGGCGCTGTCTGGTATACGGCCTACATGATCCGCAAGCAGATCTGGCTGGCGGTCATATCCGCCGGCTGGTTCGTCACCACCCTGACCCTGGGCTTCCTTCTCGGCACCCCGCATTACGTTCTGGTGCTGGGCTTGGCCCTGTCCGTTATCATGGGTGGGGGCGGCTGGTACATGATGACACAGGCGCGTAAGTAATCATGGCCGGTTTCGACATCAACAAACTGGATGACGCCATCCACGGACGCCTGCGTCTGGGGATTATGGCCTATCTGATGGACGCTGAAGCCGCCGATTTCAACGAGTTGAAGGCGGTGCTGGAGGCGACACAGGGCAATCTGTCGGTCCATCTGCGCAAGCTGGAAGAAGCGGGCTATGTCGAGATCGTCAAGAGCTTTCAGGGCCGCAAACCCCTGACACGCGTCCATATCACTCTGGCTGGTCGCAAGGCCTTCGCCAACTATCTCGACGCCTTGTCCAATCTGGTTTCCAAGCGTTAGAACACCTGTTCTATTAAGGCGCTTTCGGTTTAAAAATAAGCGTCACCGTCACAAAGCTAATGATCAGCAGCAGGCCCCACGCGCCCATTTTCTGGATCGATACCAGATGCCACGCCTTGCCCGGATAGCTCCAGGTGTGGGTGAAGGTGCCGATATTTTCCGCCAGCCACAGAAAGAAGGCCGTCAGGGTGCCGGCCAGCAGATAGGGCATGGCATGCACCTTCTGATCGACGCGGAAATAGACGAAGCAGCGGAAATAAATGACGGCGATGGCGGCGAAAATCAGATAGCGGAAATCGAAAAGGAAGTGATGCGTGAAAAAGTTGAGATAGATCACCGTCGCCAGCACATAGGTCACCCACGCCTTCGGATAGTGCGAGAAACGCATGTCGAAGACGCGGATGGCGCGGGCGATAAACGAACCGACGCTGCCATACATGAAGCCGGTGAAAAGCGGCACCCCGCCGATATGGAAGATCGACGGCTCCGGATAGGCCCACGACCCCATATGGGTCTTGAAAATTTCCATGATCGTGCCGGTGACATGGTAGAGGAAGATGACCTTGACCTCATCGAAGGTCTCCAGCCTCGTCCACAGCAACAGGGCCTGAATGGCGATGGCGGCGGCCAGCAGGAAATCATAGCGATAGATCGGTGCATGGGCGGGCCAGAAGAGATGCGTCACGATGATCAGGCCGAGCATCCCGGCGCCAAACAGGCACGACCACGCCATTTTCAAACCGAACAGCACGAATTCACGTAAAGGCGCTGGCAGGATCAGCAGGGTGCTGCGTATCCAGCGTCGCACGGGTTGCAGAAAGGGGGCCAAAGGGTGAGGGGAGGTTTCGCTCAATTTCGGCCTTCTTGTGCAGCTATAAAATCACATCCGTTTCCTGCTAACATGGCCTGTGGTAACAGGAAAGCGTGCGCGCTGGCCAGCATTGCCCGCATTTGGATTGTCCCTTCATGCCGATCTTGCTAAGAGGGGCGCGCGTACCATATGGAATGACTATGACCTTAAGCCCCCCGCTCGATATCAACAGCCGCACCGAAATTCTGGCCACCGGCGCGCGCGTGATGCGCATCGAAGGCGAGGCCCTGCTGCTGTTTGCCGGCTCCCTGTCGGAAGCGTTTGTGCGGGCGGTCGAGACCCTTTACGCCGCCAAGGGCCGCGTCATCATCTCCGGCATGGGCAAGTCGGGCCATATCGGCGCCAAGATCACCGCGACGCTCGCCTCCACCGGCACGCCGGCGCAGTTCGTCCACCCCGCCGAAGCCTCGCACGGCGACCTCGGCATGATCACCGCCGATGACGTGGTGGTGGTGCTGTCCAACTCCGGCGAAACCTCGGAACTTTCGGACATCATCGCCCATACCCGCCGCTTTGGCATCCCCCTGATCGGTGTGGCATCGCGCCCCGATTCGACCCTGCTCAAGGCGGCCGATATCGCGCTGGTCCTGCCGGCCGCGCCGGAAGCCTGTGCCATCGGCATGGCCCCGACCACGAGCACCACCATGACCCTGGCGCTCGGCGATGCCCTGGCCGTAGCCATCATGGAAAAGCGCGGCTTTCAGCCGACCGATTTCAAGACCTTCCACCCCGGCGGCAAGCTCGGCGCGCAGTTGCTGCGCGTCGATCAACTGATGCACAAGGGCGATGCCCTGCCGCTGATCGGCGAATTGACGCCGATGAGCGACGCGCTGCTGGAAATGACCGCCAAAAGCTTCGGCGTGGTCGGTGTCACCGATGCCAGTGGCAAGCTGGCCGGCATCATTACCGACGGCGACCTGCGCCGCAATATGACCGGCCTGATGGACAAGACCGCAAAACAGGTCATGCACGCCGGCCCGCGCACCATCCGCCCCGAAGCCCTGGCGGCCGAGGCGCTTGGCATTATGAATGACAAGAAGATCACCTGCCTGTTCGCGGTCGATGACAGCCACGCGCCGGTCGGCCTGATCCATATCCACGATTGCCTGCGTGCGGGAGTTGCTTAAGTGAAAACCATCATACTGATCCCCGCGCGCTATGCTTCGACGCGCTATCCCGGCAAGCCGCTGGTCATGCTGACCGGCAAGGATGGCGTGCCGAAGTCGCTGATCCAGCGCTCCTGGGAAGCCGCCAAGGGCGTGGCCGATGTCGCCTCGGTCTATGTCTGCACCGATGACGATCGCATCAAGACGGCTGCCGAAGCCTTCGGCGCGCAGGTGATCATGACGGCGGAATCCTGCGCCAACGGCACCGAGCGCTGCGCCGACGCGCTGCAGCACCTGAGCGAATCCGCCGATCTCTATATCAATCTGCAGGGCGATGCGCCACTCACCCCGGCCTGGTTCGTCGAAGACCTGATCCGCGCCATGAAGGCCGATCCGTCGGTGCAGATGGCGACGCCGGTGCTGCGCTGCGATGCCCAGACCCACGCCAACTTCGTCGAGGATCGCCTCAATGGCCGCGTCGGCGGCACCACGGCGGTGTTCGACAAAAACCTCAACGCGCTCTACTTCTCCAAGGAAGTCATTCCCTATACCGGCAAGACGTTTGGCGAGGGCGATACGATCCCGGTCTTCCACCATGTCGGCGTCTATGGTTACCGCGAGCAGGCCCTGAAGAGCTATTCGAGCTGGCCGGTGGGGCCGCTGGAAACCTGGGAAGGCCTTGAGCAACTGCGCTTTCTGGAAAACGGCATGCCGATACGCTGTGTCGAGGTCGACGGCCGCGGTCGCGTGTTCTGGGAACTGAACAACCCCGTCGATGTCGCCCGCATTGAACAAGTCATCTAGGAGTACCCCATGTCGATCCAGCCGCAACACGTCAAAACCAAGGTTTTCGAAATTGGTGATTTCGGCCAGCCGAAGATTAAAATCGGCGGCGACGAACCGTTCGTGCTGATCGCCGGGCCGTGTCAGATCGAGAGCCTCGACCACGCCCTTATGATGGCCGAGAAGATCGCCGAGGCCTGCGCGCCGACCGGCACCAAGTTCATCTACAAGTCCAGTTACGACAAGGCCAACCGCTCCTCGATCGGTACGGCGCGCGGTATCGGCATGACGGAAGGCCTCGATATCCTGGCTGCCGTCCGCGACAAGTTCGGCTGTCCCGTCCTGACCGATGTGCACGACACCCACCAGTGCGAGCCGGTGGGAAAGCAGGTCGATGTCATCCAGATCCCGGCCTTCCTGTGCCGCCAGACCGATCTTTTGCTGGCCGCCGGCGCCACTGGCCGCACCATCAATGTCAAGAAGGGCCAGTTCCTGGCGCCCTGGGACATGAAGAACGTCGCCAACAAGATCGCCTCGACGGGCAATGAGCGGATCATCCTGTGTGATCGCGGCACCAGCTTCGGTTACAACACGCTGGTCAGCGATTTCCGCGGCCTGCCGATCATGGCCCAGACCGGTTACCCGGTGATGTTCGACGCCACCCATTCGGTGCAGCAGCCGGGTGGTCAGGGCACGACCTCAGGCGGCCAGCGCGAGTTCGCGCCGGTGCTGGCGCGCGCCGCCTGCGCCGTCGGTGTGTCGGCGGTGTTTATCGAAACCCACGAAGACCCCGATCATGCGCCGAGCGACGGCCCCAACATGATCTATATCGACAAGATGAAAGATCTGATCGGCACCCTTCGCGCATTCGATGATCTGGCTAAGGGTATGGGCTGACGGCTCATTTTCGCCATTCAAGGGGCAATCTGTCTAGGCTTTGGCCGAGAATTGCTCGAAGGCCGCCATGGCATCGGCGGCATACATCAAAGACGGGCCGCCGCCCAGATAGATGGCCATACCCAGCGCCTCCTCGACCTCCTGTGTCGTGGCGCCCAGTTTGACCAGAGCTTCCGCATGAAAGCCGATGCAGCCATCACAACGCGTGCTGACGCCAATCGCAAGAGCTATCAGTTCTTTCGTCTTTTTTGACAGGGCGCCATCTTTCAGTGCGCCCTGCGCCATGGCTGAAAACCCCTGCATGGTTTCGGGGATGTCCTTGCGCAGGCCCTTCAGGTTGGCGGAAATGTCTTTGGTGATCTGAATATAGTCTTTGGTCATGGGGTGTCTCACTTGCCGTAGATATTGCAGAGCAGGTCTATGACCTGACGGGCGGCGTCATCGGCCAGACGATAATAGATGGTTTGTGCGTCGCGCCGGGTATCCACCAGCCCTTCGGCCTTCATCTTTTGCAGATGCTGTGAACCGGCGCCCTGGCTTAAGCCCACCAGTTCGGTCAGTTCGCCGGCGCTGTATTCGCCTTCGCTCAGTTTACACAGGATCATCAGGCGCTGTTCGCTGGCCATCAGCTTGAGCAGGCGGCTGGCCTTGTGGGCGCTGGCGGCGAGCGCCATGGGAGAGGATGGCATGGTCATGGGGTTACGCCTTTACGTACTGAATCACCGCGCATAACGACATAGATGGCGGGGATTACCAGCACTGTCAAAAGCGTTGAGGAAAGAAGACCAAACAGGAGCGAGATCGCCAACCCCTGGAAGATCGGGTCGGTGAGGATAACGCTGGCCCCGATCATGGCGGCCAAGGCGGTCAACAGGATCGGTTTGAAGCGCGTGGCGCCGGCATCCAGCAGGATATCCTGCAAACGACGCGGATGCCCCTCAACATCCAGTTTATCGGCGTGGCGGATAAAATCGACCAGCAGGATCGAGTTGCGCACGATAATCCCGGCCAGGGCAATAAAGCCGATCATCGAGGTGGCCGTGAAAGGGGCGCGGAACAGGATGTGGCCGATCACGATGCCGATCAGGGTCAGGGGCACGGGGGTGAGGATGACCAAGGGCAGTTTGAAGCTTTTGAACTGACCGACCACCAGCACATAGATCCCAAGCAAGGCCACGCCAAAGGCAGCGCCCATATCTCGGAACGTCACCCAAGTGATCTCCCACTCCCCATCCCAAAGCACGGTGGCATGGCTTTCGTCACTGGGCTGGCCGTTCAGGCGGATTTGCATCCCGGCCATTCCCGGTGCTGACGCAGTGGCAGCGGGCAAGGGCGACTGCCCGTCGCCGCCCATGCGGCGAGCTCGCGCGGCCTCTGAGCGCAATTGATTATCGACGGCGAGGATGCCGTAAATGGGAGCCTCATACTGACCGGCCATTTCGCCCATGATCATATCGACATCGCGGCCGTCGCGACGATAGATATGGGGTGAGCCTGTAGTTTGGCTAGCGGTCGTGACCTCCCCCAGCGAGACGAGCCGTGTCCCTGCGGAACTGGTTGATGCCGCCACCGGCATTGCTTGAAGCGCCTGATCGAAGGTGCGTTGAGACTGCGGTAGGCGCAACGAAATTTCCAGCGGGTCACGTCCATCGCCGCGGTCGGAATAGCCGAGCACCTGACCGTTCATCAGGGCGTCGACCGATGCGTAAACCTGCCCATCGGAGACATTGAGGGCTTCCAGGCGCTGACGATCCGCAACGACAGAGAGCTTGGGGACCGCTACGCCATAGCTGTCATCGACATCGACGATATAGGGGATGGATTTGTAGATGGCCTTGACCCTCTCGGCGACGGCGCGGCGCGTAGCGGCATCCGGCCCGTAAACCTCGGCCAGGAGCGTTGCCATCACTGGTGGTCCGGGCGGCGCCTCGACCACCTTCAGCACCCCATTGGCGGGCAGGGGAATGGCCTTCAGGCGATTGCGTAGGTCAAGGGCGATGGCGTGGCTGGCGCGCGAGCGCTTGTCCTTGGGCGCCAGCAGCACATTGAGATCGCCCTGTTCGGGGTTACTGCGGAAATAGTAGTGCCGCACCAGGCCATTAAAGTTGAAGGGCGTGGCCGTACCGGCATAGGAATTGATCGCTTCGACCTCTTTCATCTGGGTGGTGATCTGCGCCGCCTGATTGAGGATGCGCTGGGTGGCTTCCAGAGACGTGCCCTTGGGCAGATCGGCGATGACCTGGAGCTCGGACTTATTGTCAAACGGCAGAAGCTTGACCGTGACCGTCTTGGTGGCAAACATGGCGCACGACACCAGCGTGGCGATGCCGACACCCGCCAGGAAGCGCCCGGCTGATTTTTTATCTTTGATGATGCTGGCCGCGACCCGGCGATAGAGCGCACCGATAAAGCCTTCATGATCGTGTGCGTGATCCCCGGCCTTAAGCGTCTTGCGGGCAAAGCGGATCATCAGCCAGGGCGCCAGAATGACGGCGACAAAGAACGAGAAGATCATGGCCGCCGACGCATTGACCGGGATTGGCGCCATATAGGGGCCCATCAGGCCTGAGACGAACAGCATGGGCAGGAGGGCGGCCACCACGGTCAGGGTGGCGATCACGGTTGGGTTGCCAACCTCAGCCACGGCGTCGACGGTGGCCGTAAAACGGTTCCTGCCATCTTTCATGCCCCAGTGCCGGGAGATGTTCTCGATCATGACGATGGCGTCATCGACCAGAATGCCGATCGAGAAGATCAGAGCAAACAGGCTGACGCGGTTGATCGTATAGCCCATCAGGTTCGAGGCGAACATGGTCAGCAGGATCGTCGTCGGGATAACCACGGCGGTGACGCCCGCTTCGCGCCAGCCAATGGCAAAGCCGATCAGGATAACGATGGAGACGGTAGCGAGACCTAGGTGAAACAGGAGTTCATTGGCCTTTTCATTGGCGCTTTCGCCATAGTCGCGCGTCACGGACACGTCGACATTAGTCGGGATCAGCGTGCCTTTGAGTGCCTCAACACGTTGCAAGACGGCACCGGACAGGACGACGGCATTGGCGCCCTTGCGCTTGGCGATGGCCAGAGAGACAGCCGGCGTTTGCGCCCAGGCCCCATTGGCGAGGTGTGCATAGCGAAAGACGTGCGACTGGTCTTCACGCGGCGCCTGGATGATCGTCGCCACGTCGCGGACCAGAACGTTTTGACCGGTAACTGACGATACCTTAATCAGGCCGACATCCGTCGCCGTCTGCAGGCTTTGGCCCGCAGCAACCTTCACGGACTGATTGTCTGACCGGATAGTCCCCGCCGGAAAGCGGGTATTGGCGCCTTTGACAGCGGTCATCAAGGCATCCAGCGCCACACCATGCGCACTCATGGCGGCGGCATTGGGTTCGATACGGATTTCTTCGGGGCGGCCACCGACGATAAAGGTCAGGCCGACATTATCCACCTTGGCCAGTTCGGTGCGCAACTTTGTCGCTATATTGTAGAGGGCCGTGTCGTTCAGTGCATCCCCCAAACCCGGCTTCGGTGACAGGGTGAGGATCATGGCCGGTACATCATTGATGCCGCGCGTCTGCACCAGAGGGGCGGATATACCCACCGGCAGGCGGTCCATATTGGCGCTGATTTTTTCATGAATGCGTATGGCGGCATTGTCGGGATCTGTGCCGACCTTGAAGCGAGCCGTTACTAGGACATGATCGTCATCGATAAAGCTATAGACATGATCGACATCGTTGACGCTCTTGACGATGGTCTCCAGTGGTTTGGCGATCAGTTGCTCCGCATCGACCGCCTTCATGCCGGGGGCTGAGACGGATATGTCGATCATCGGCACGCTGATCTGCGGTTCTTCCTCGCGCGGGATCGACATGACGGCCAGAAGGCCGATCATAATCGCGACGATCAGGAACAAGGGCGTCAATGGCGACTTCAATGTCGCCTTCGTCAGGCGGCCGGAGAGGCCGAGCTTGGCGTCGCTCATTGGCCTGCTCCATAGACCGCAACCGTGTCGCCGACGTTGAGCCCGCCCAGGATTTCGATCTGATCCGGATCACCTGTGGGGGCTGTCTGGACCGTTGTTTCGAGGACACTGCCGTTCTTTTGCAGGAGGCGGACATAGTCCAGACCGTAACGCGTGGCGACAAAACGCCTGGGCAGAACAACGGCATTTCGCTGGCCAATACCGATATAGGCGACGACCTTTTGGCCGATGGCCACAGTTTCAAGACCGGGGGCGGTGACGTCCGCCACCATCTGACCGGCGGACACCGACGGGTATACCTCAGTGATTGTACCGCTTGTACGAATACCGTTGGCATCAAGTGACAGAGACTGGCCGATTTGCAGCGCCTGCCCCTGGCCTTCGGGCAATTCTATGCGCACGATCCGATTGCCGGCGGTTATGGTCGCCACCGATTGCCCCGCCATAACAACGGAGCCGACGGGTACGGTGGCATGAATAACACGTCCTGATGCAGGGGCCAGGATCGCGCCTTGCCGGGCGCCTTCACCGCTGGCCGAGGCCTGGGCGCGGGCGGCCCGCACATTAGCATCGGCTGCTGCGGCGGCAGCCTTGTCCTGATCGAGCTTTGCCTGCGCATAGATGCCCTTATCGAACAGGGTCTGGGTCCGTCCAAGGGCCGCGCGGGCCAGATTGGCCTGGGCTTCGGCGGCGACGGTGGCCTGATCGTAAGCGCTTGTTTGCAGATTGAGCTTTTGATCTTGCACAAAACCGATCACCTGACCTTGTGAGACCATATCGCCTTCATGAACCTTCAGCGACGTCAGAACGCCTGAGACGCGCGCGGTGGCTTCGCCCATCTGTCGTGTGGTCAGGGTTGCTGCCACCGGCTTGACGTCATGGATCAAATGGGGCGCGATGCGGAGCGTTTCGCCCTTGAAGGCCGTGACTTGCGCGGCCTCTTCCTTTTGGCCGCAGGCCGTAAGCCCCACGCCAGATAAGGCGACGACAAGAATGAGAAGGGAAGCTTTGGAGCGGAACATGTAGGTTTCCTGACGATTCTAGGTCGTTTCTTGAAATCTATTATCGAGTGGTTGGCAGGCCGCTGGCCTTCCATGCGTTAATACCACCCGCCAGGTGGTGATCGACCATCACACCGCGATTGCGGCAAACTGCCACGGCCTTGGACGAGCGAATGCCGCCTTGGCAATGCATAACCAGAGTCTTGCCGTCGGCTTCGGGAAGCTTTGCGGTATCAAGTTTTGAGAGGGGCACATTGATCGCGCCCTTGATACGCTCCGCTTTGTGCTCATCGACCTCGCGTACGTCGACAAGAACGATCTCCCCTGCTTCGAGACTATCCTTCACCTGTGAAGGGGTGAGATTTTTGACAGTGAACATGCTGAACATGGGAGCGACCTGACGTGGTGAAAAAAAACATTTGTAAATTCGATAATCCGAATATAAGGTAAGTCGAATTCAAGGTCAAGCCCGGACATCCTCAAAAATGGCTGGGATTAAGTAGAGGTGTGTAGGCGCGTAAGCCATCTCACAGAATACCCGGATCGCGTTTGATTGCCATCAAAGGTGGTCGGGCATTTCTACTCTAAGGCTTAAGCAAAACATGGCCGTATTCGGCCGCAGGTGCTGGAAACCAAAGCTGTGTTGCGGCGATCGTCGTTGCGCAGGGCAAATGAAAGTCAGGATAAAATGGCTAATACACATCAACAGAAACCCCGTATTGTCGTTCTGGGCGCCGGCCTGGGCGGCACAATCGCCGCCTTTGAAATTAAGGAATCCGTAGGCGACAAGGCTGAAGTGGTCGTTGTCAATATGGGCGATACCTACCACTTCGTACCGTCTAATCCCTGGGTGGCTGTGAGCTGGCGGACCCGTGAGGCCATCGAAGTCAAGCTCGCGCCGGTTTTCAAAAAGAAGGGCATCGTATTCCACAGTATGGGCGCCAAAAGGGTCGATCCGGCTAAAAACCAATTGATTCTGAATGACGATATGGAACTGGTCTATGACTATCTGGTCATAGCCACAGGGCCAGAGCTGGCCTTTGACGAGATCGAGGGGCTGGGCCCTAAAGGCTTCACATCCTCTGTTTGCCACGTCGATCATGCGGTCGTGACCGCAAAAGCTTTCGATGAACTGGCGACTAATCCGCGCCCAGTCGTGATCGGGGCCGTTCAGGGCGCCTCGTGCTTTGGGCCTGCTTATGAGTTCGCTATGATCGTCGATACTGAGCTACGCAAGCGCAAGGTCCGCGATCGCGTGCCGATGACCTTTGTGACGTCCGAACCCTATGTCGGTCATCTGGGGCTTGATGGCGTGGGCGATACCAAAGGCCTGCTCGAATCCGAGATGCGCAACCGCCATATCAAATGGATCACCAATGCGAAGGTGTCTAAGGTTGAGGACGGCCATATGTTTGTTGAGGAACTGACAGAGGATGGCGCCCATAAGGCCGATCATGACCTGCCGTTTGGCTTTTCCATGATGCTGCCCGCCTTCCGGGGTGTCGATGCCGTCAAAGGTATTGAAGGGCTGACCAATCCGCGCGGTTTTATCCTGATCGATAAACACCAGCAGAATCCGACCTTCCCGAACATCTTTGGCCTTGGCGTCTGTGTTGCTATCCCGCCCATGGGCAAGACGGCAGTCCCCGTAGGTGTGCCCAAGACAGGCTTTATGATCGAATCCATGTGCACGGCCATTGCGCACAACATCAAGGATATCCTGGCGGGTAAGGCGCCGACGCATGAGGCGACCTGGAATGCCATCTGTTTGGCCGACTTTGGCGATGGTGGTGTTGCTTTCTTTGCCCAGCCGCAAATTCCGCCGCGCAACATCAATTGGTCGGCATCGGGCAAGTGGGTCCACATGGCCAAGGCGGCCTTTGAAAGCTACTTCCTGGGCAAGGTCAAGGCCGGCAAGAGCGAGATGTTTTTTGAGAAAATGGCGCTGGATCTGATGGGCGCGCATAAGCTGAAAGAGGAGAGATAATCATGACTATTGAACGGGCTGTGTTTGCCTTTGCGGGATTTATGGTCCTGCTGAGCGTCGCCTTAACCCATTGGATCAGTCCTTACTTTATGTGGCTGACAGTGTTTGTGGGGGCGAACCTGTTTCAATTTGCCTTTACGAGATTTTGCCCGGCGGCCTTGGTTTTCAAAGCCATGGGTCTTAAGCCGGCAGGTCAAGGCTAGTGATTTGTTTCGAGCTCTATGAGGCGTTTCGACGCGATCCGCTTCAAAAAGTGTCGTGGAGCGGGTGAAGGGAATCGAACCCTCGTTGTCAGCTTGGGAAGCTGCTGCTCTACCATTGAGCTACACCCGCATCGCACGGCCGTTACGGCGCGTTGGTCTAGTGCCACAAACGATATCCCATCGTCAACCTTGGTGCGGATAAGTCAGTAAGTCATTGTCCGCGCGCATAACGGTTGATAAGGTGGCGTAAGGGTGATTTTTTAACGGTGGCGTTTGCGTTGATCTCGTTGATGATGGCGTCATGAGACGACACCCTTCCAAGGACCCCGCCTTCGCTTCGGCCATGAAGCTGCTGCGCCAGCGCTCCGGTAAATCACTGGTCGAATTGCAACAGGATGTCGGCGTATCCGCTCAGGCGATAAGCCGCTGGGAAAACGCCGCCGCCTCATGGCCGGATGAGCGCGTCGCCCTTTATCTCGAAGCGGTCGGCGCCAGCGAGGCTGATCTTGACCGCGAGATGTATCGCGTTTCGGAAGACGGATTTTCCGCTAAATTTCCCCGTCACACGCCTTGGAATCAAGGGCTTCCGGAAAATCTTGAAAGTCATGTGATCTCCGATGAGAGCATGTCGCCATGGTGTGAGCCGGGCGAAAAGGTCTTCTTTCAGCGTGGCCGTCAGCCCCGGCGGCTGGAGGGCTGTTTGATCGAATTGAAGGATGGGGGCGTTCTGGTGCGCCTTTATGAGCGCGAACGCGACGGCTTCCTCTATTTCAAGCGCATCAATCCGGAAAGCACTGAGCAGATGCTGCATTCGACCGTCCGAGGCTTGCATCGAATCTTTCTGCGCGGCGATTGATGAGGGTTGATGTGATTTAAAATATCACCTATAATAGTGGAGTTTTAACGCGGGAGGTGGGTGTGCCGAAGGTGGGTTAAGTCGCCGCATGTCGTTGACGTGGCCGTAGGGGCCAATATCCGCCAGCGTCGCCGCAAACTGAAAATCTCACAAGAAGCGCTTGCCGCCGCGATCGGGCTCACCTTCCAGCAGGTTCAGAAGTATGAGCGTGGCGCCAATCGTGTCAGCGCCTCCATGCTTTATGATATTAGTCGTATCCTGCACTGCGATGCCGGCGATTTGCTGCCGCGCGGTGACTGGAAGGCGGACGGGGTGGTTTCCGACTGGTTGCAGGACGCCCGTGCGCTGCACCGCCAGCATCCTGACCTGTTCGAGGCGCTGAAGGCATGGCCAGAATCGCATCTGCGCCTGTTGCTGGCCACCCGTCAGGCGCCGCAAAAGCTGTGAATAAGGGGCTGTACGCCTTGTAAACAAAGGCGGGCCGCTTACCTGTATCCTATAGCCAACATAACAGGACACACCTCATGCCGCCCAGCACGTTCCGATGCGAAGCCTTCGCCGCGCCCGCCACCGACAAGCCCCTGGGCCAGATCACCATAGAGCGTCGTGAGCCCACGGCTGAGGATGTCCAGATCGACATCCTGTTCTGCGGGGTTTGCCACTCCGATCTCCACATGGCGCGCAACGAATGGGGCTTCACCACCTATCCCGTTGTGCCCGGTCATGAAATCGTCGGCCGCGTCGCCAGTGTCGGTTCGGCGGTGACGAAGTTCAAGGCGGGGGATCTGGTCGGCGTTGGCTGTATGGTCGATTCCTGCCGGATGTGCGCCAGTTGCCAGGAAGGCCTTGAGCAATATTGCGAGGTCGGCAATATCCAGACCTATGGCTCGCCGGACAAGCATCTCGGCGGTACCACCCATGGCGGTTATTCCAAGAGCATCACTGTTTATGAAGGCTTTGTGCTGCGCATTTCCGACAAACTCGATCTCGCCGCTACCGCGCCGCTTTTGTGCGCCGGCATCACTACGTGGTCGCCGCTGCGCCACTGGAAGGTCGGGCCGGGCCAGAAGGTCGGCATCGTCGGCCTTGGCGGGTTGGGGCATATGGGGGTTAAGTTCGCCCATGCGCTTGGCGCCCATGTCGTGCTGTTCACCACCTCGGCCTCCAAGATCGAAGACGGTAAGCGCCTCGGCGCTGATGAGGTCGTGGTGTCGAAAAACGCCGATGAAATGGCGGCTCATGGCGGCTCGTTCGATTTCATTCTCGATTGCGTGTCGGCGGAGCACGACATCAATGCCTATCTCAACCTGTTGAAGCGTGATGGCACGCTTTGCCTGGTTGGCGCGCCTGAGCATCCCATGCCGGTGGCGGCATTCTCCCTGCTCATGGGGCGTCGCTCGCTGGCGGGTTCGGGCATAGGGGGGGGCGCCGAAACGCAGGAGATGCTCGATTTCTGCGCCGAGCATGGCATCACCTCGGATGTCGAGGTCATTGATATCAAGGACATCAACACTGCCTATGAGCGGATGCTGAAGTCGGACGTGCGCTATCGTTTCAGCATTGATATGGCCACGCTCGGCGCCTGAGGCTTGTAAAACGAACGTTCTAACCTATATGCTATCAATGGGCCGCTCATTCGAGTGGCCCTTTTTGTTGCACGGTGCGCGAAGCCGCCGCTCATTTCCGCAAAATGCGAAGCGAACCGCTTGCTGGCGCAATTATCCACATGTGTGGATTTTTTAGACACAACATCTAGATATGTGTGGACAGTTGGAATTCCCCTCATACCATATATTGCGGTTTTTAACATTTCGTTTACCATCTGTGGATGGCTGGGGAGCAAGTCCCTTTGGACATATCTATATCTTGTGGTTAAAAGGCTTTCATTCCGCAAGTTATCAGGGATCATGGGAGAGTGAGAGTATGAGCTGGACAGACGAACGCGTTGAGACATTGAAGAAGCTTTGGCAGGAAGGTCATTCCGCCAGCCAGATCGCCAAGCAGCTTGGTGGCGTGACCCGCAATGCCGTGATCGGCAAGGTGCACCGCTTGGGCCTGTCAGGCCGTGCGGCGCCCTCGCAGCCCACCCGTCCGCTTTATAAGCCTGCGCGACCGCCCCGTCCGGCGGTGTCGACGGCCTCTCATGCCGCGCCTGAGCGCACCGTTCAGCATACGCAGCCAAGCCTGCGCTCCAGTGCCCCGGTTTTGTCGCGTCCGGTGATCAGCCAGCCCATCGTGCCCTATATCGAAGAGCCGGGTACGGCCACGGTCCTCACCCTCGGCGCCAAGATGTGCAAGTGGCCAATCGGCGATCCGTCGTCGGACAGCTTCTCCTTCTGTGGTCGTCGCTCGGACGACGGCACCCCCTATTGCGTCGAACACGGCCGCGTCGCCTACCAGCCGTCGCAAAAAGCCAAGAAGCGTGACGGCGGCGCCGATCTGTCGCGTAACCTGCGTCGCTACTTGTAAGCACAAACGTAAAACCAACATGAAAGCCCCGTGATCGATACGATCGCGGGGCTTTCTGGTTTTTTGGAAGTGACACGTTCTTACGAATGTGTAAGTCTTTAATTTAATGTGCGTTTTACATTCGGTAGATCAAGCGAAAAGGTCGGGATGATGACCTTGAGCGGTCGGCCGTGCTCGTCCTCAAACATGTAATAACCGCTCATCGAACCTGAGGGCGTTCCAAGCGGGCAGCCGGACGAATAGGTATAGGTCTGGTGCGGCTTGAGGATCGGCGTTTCGCCGACGACACCGGGGCCGTTGACGTGCTCGATCTGGCCGCGCGCATCCATGATCGTCCAATGGCGGGTCTTGAGCTGCACGGTTTCATCGCCACCGTTCATCAGGGTGATGTGATAGGCCCAGACGTAACGTGGGGCGCCGGTATAATCGTCTTCGGGCGGGACGTAATCGACCTCGACGCGGATCGTGATATCGTGACTGGTGTGCTGATAGAACATGACCCGGCTTTAAAACTTGCTGATTCTGATAAGCTCTCTTAAATGGTGAGCCCGATCAAGAAAAGAGAATACCGCGCCCATGTCGCTGAAGCCCGTCCCGACTGAACTGTCCGAACCCCAGGGTATCCTGCCTATGCAGAGCCTGGCGGCGCTTGTCGACCAAGGCGCGGTGCTGAGCACCTCGGCGCTCGATGACAACCAGATCCAGCCGGCCAGCATCGATCTGCGCCTGGGTGACCGCGCCTGGCGCGTGCGCGCCTCCTATCTGCCGCGTAGCCGCACGGTCGCCGATCGTCTGCGCGACGTGCAGATGCATGAGATGGACCTGACGCGCGGCGCGGTGTTTGAATCCGGCTGCGTCTATATCGCCGAACTGAAGGAATCCCTTAATCTGCCGGCCGGTATCAGCGCCCGCGCCAACCCGAAATCCTCGACCGGCCGTGTCGATGTCTTTGTGCGCCTGCTAACCGATTACGGCGTGGCCTTCGATGATGTGGCCGAGGGCTATTCCGGCCCGCTCTATATCGAAATCGCCCCACAAACCTTCTCGGTGCTGGCGCGTTCCGGCACCCGCCTCAATCAGTTGCGCCTCAAACGCGGCGTATCGCCAAAGCTTTACACGACCGATTGCGGTGTTGACCTGACCGGCGATCTGGTCGGCTTCCGTGCCCGCCGCCACGCCGGTATCATCGATCTCGATCATATCGATGGCCACGACCCGAAGAAATTCTGGGAACCGCTCTATCAGGCGGGCGGCGAACTGCTGCTCGATCCGGGTGAATTCTATATCCTGGCCTCCAAGACCGACGTTGAAATTCCGGCCATGGAGGCAGCGGAAATGCTGCCGATCGATCCGGGCGTCGGTGAGTTCCGCGTCCACTACGCCGGTTTCTTCGATCCCGGTTTCGGCACGGCCGAGGCCGCCGGCACCGGCTCCAAAGGCGTGCTCGAAGTGCGCTGCCACGAAACGCCCTTCCTGCTTGAAGACGGCCAGACCGTGGCGCGGCTGGTCTATGAACCCCTGACCGCCCGGCCTGATAAGCTCTATGGCCAGTTAGGCTCGAACTATCAGAAGCAGGGGCTAAAGCTCTCCAAACATTTTAAGCCCTGGTAAAGCGCCATCTTTGGACGATTGCGTCGCAGTCGTCACTAGCGGGTATAAATTTACCCGCGCCGCTAGCCGGCTAGCACTCTCCTCAAAGCTGAAGCTTTACGCTGTCGGTGCGTATAAAGCTTTTAGCTCTTTGCCTCTTCGATATGCAGGTCTTTTTCTCCGGCCTCGTCACCACCGTCGCTCGTTTTCAAGCGACTGAAGACGAGCGCCGACAGAATGGTGAAGCCGCCGAGTACGAAGAAGGCCTTGTGCAGCCCGTCGATGATCAGAGCCGGCGGGGCGGTAGCTTCCGTCGGCAGGAAAAACACCGTTGTCAGCCCCGCCGCCGCCACACCAAAGCTGACCGAAAGCTGCTGCGAGGTGCTGGTGATGGTGCTGGCGCCGCTCGATTGGTCGCGCGGCACATCGGCATAGGCCAAGGTGTTCATGCTGGTGAATTGCAGCGACGTCAGTACGCCATAACACAGCGCCTGTACGATGATCAGCCAGATCGGCGTGGCGCGGCTGATGGTGCCGAACAGCATCAGCATGCCGCCGAGCGCCAGGGTGTTGCAGATCAGCACATTGCGGTAACCGAAGCGTTCCAGCACGCGCGGCAGCAGGAATTTCGTGCTCATGGAGGCGAGCGCCTGCGGCATGATCAGCAGGCCCGACTGCACCGGCGTCAGGCCGAGACCGACCTGATAGAGCAGGGGCAAGGAAGGGTGCGCCGCCGATGCCCAGCCGGGTGATGAAACTGCCGCAGACGCTGATAGCGAAGGTGCGGATGCGGAAAAGGGTCAGGTTCAGAAGCGGAAAGGCGGTGCTGGCAGCATGAAGGCCGTAGCCGAGGATCAAAAGCAGCGAGATGGCCAGAAGCCCCACTATGCCGCCGGTGCCGAGGCGATGTTCACCGAAGATTTCCAGCACATAGGACAAGAGCGCCACGCCAGAACTGAACAGGATGAGGCCCAGCACATCCAGCGGACGCGCGGCTTTTTCGCGGTAGTCCGGCATGTTGAAACAGACGAGCAGAAAGCCCAGGATGCCGACCGGAATATTGACGAAGAAGATGACCCGCCAGTGCAGGTAGTCAACGATCAGGCCGCCGACCAGCGGCCCCAGCATCGGCGCTATCAGGGCGGGCACGGCGACGAAGCTCATGGCGCGCACCAGATCGGACTTGGCAAAGGTGCGCACCATGACGAGCCGACCGACGGGCGTCATCATGGCGCCGCCCATGCCCTGCAGGATGCGGCAGGCCACCAGCATGTGAATGTTGGTCGATAGTCCGCACAAAAGCGATCCCAGGGTGAACAGGGCAATGGCGCCGGCGAAGACGCGGCGCGTGCCGAAGCGATCGGCCATCCAGCCGCTGATCGGAATGAAGACAGCAAGGCTTAGAGTATAGCTGGAGAGCACGGCCTTCATACTGAGTGCGGTGACATCTAGCGACTTGGCGATGGTCGGCACGCCGGTGTTTAGAATGGTGGTGTCGAGCGCTTCCATGAAGAAGGCAACGGCGACGAGCCAGGGCAGGATACGGCGGGTCGTTTCGGGGAGGCGGTCATCACTGGGTTCGGCAGGTGTCAATCCGGAAGTCCTGTAGTGGTATGCCCCTTTCCTGACTATGCGCCGGGGGATTTCGGCGTGCAAGTTAGCGGGGGCAAAAACTTTCTGGGCTCATGCCCATGCAGGTATAGCGGCAGTTAGGTCAGAATAGGAAGGCTAAGCGGGAACACGGATAAGGCACGGATGCGCATCGATAGCGATGCGACACGGATGAACACGGATATTCGCTTTTGCGACAAGGGTTTGCGATCGAATGGGAACCTCTTCATCGTAGAAAACGTGCTAAAATCAGGCGCTGCGTGGGCCGGTGTCACGCAAAAAGATATCCGTGCCTTATCCGTGTCATCCGTGTTCCCCTCTTTCCTCAATTCTTTCAAAACAAACTCATCTGCGGATCGCCGCCGCGAAATTGCGAAAAGTCCGAAGGCGTGCGCGGGCCGTCGAGACCATAGCGCCGGACCGCCGCTGCGAAGCGCCGGTGGATCAGGTCGGCGATCGGGCCGGTGCCGGTCATACGGGTGTTGAAAGCGGCGTTGTAGAGCTTGCCGCCGCGACACTGGCGGATATGGTTGAGCACCTTGTCGGCGCGGTCGGGGAAATGGCTGCGCAGCCATTCCTCGAACAAAACCTGCACCTCGTGCGGCAGCCGGATCAGCACATGGCCGGCCGAGCGCGCGCCGGCCTCGGCCGAGGCCTTCAATATTTTTTCGATCTCATGACAGGTCAGGCCGGGGATAATCGGCGCCACCATGACGCTGACCGGGATGCCGGCAGCGCTCAGCGCCCGGACCGTATCCAGGCGTTTGCCCGGCGTGGCGGCACGCGGCTCCATCACGCGGGCGAGGTCGCGGTCCAGGGTGGTGATTGAGATCGACGCCTTGAACAGCCGCAGGGCCGCCATCGGCGCCAGAATATCGAGATCGCGCTGGATCAGGGCCGACTTGGTAACGATGTGGACCGGATGGCGGAACTCATAGAGCACTTCCAGAAGACTGCGCGTCAGTTTCTCGCTGCGTTCGGTCGGCTGGTAGGCGTCGGTATTGATGCCGAGCGCCAGAGGGGCGGGCTTGTAATTGCGCTCGGAAAGCTCGATGCGCAACTGGCGGGCGGCGTCGGGCTTGCGGAAGATGCGCGTCTCGAAATCCATGCCGGGCGACAGGTCAAGATAGGCATGTGTCGGACGGGCAAAGCAATAGATGCAGCCGTGTTCGCAGCCCTTGTAAGGGTTGATCGAGGTGTTGAAACCGACATCGGGCGAGGTATTGCGGCTGATGATCCGCCGCACCGTATCGATACCCAGAAGGGTATCGCGGCGGGCCTTGGCCCATTCGGCGCGTTCGTGATCGCTCCAGCCGTCGTCTATGTCGTAACGGTCGGGGTTTTCAAAACGGTGGCTCGGCCGGTTGGAGACGGCGCCGCGCCCTTTTCGCGGCAGGTCGGGCAGGCCTTCGGAGTTTTTTGTGCGGGTGTTGGGCGGTGGCGCGGGCATGGCTCCACCGTAATCTCAATATAGAACAAATAAAGAACATTATGTAAGAATTGCCACGCGGCAACTCTTATGTTAAATTACCGTATAAAATGGGGGGAAGCCATGAAACTTATCAATCTTATCAAGTATCTGGGGCTAGCGCCGATCGTGCTCGGCCTGACGCAATGCGACCTGATCGAAGCCATTCACAATCCGAAGCCCAAGGACGGGCCCTATGCCTACGATCTGATCCTCAAGACCTCGCCTAAGGCTGAGGCGGCGCTGAAAAGCTCTGAGGGCTGGTATGTTGATGCCTATTATTATGGTCATGCCAAGCCGGCCTTTGTCAGCGGAGCCGACACGCTTCACCGTATCTATCTGGGGCGTGAAAGGTGGGATTATGCGCCCACCTCGCGCCGCATACATATGTACGCGGGCAAGATCGACACGAAAAAGCTGTCCCAGACCATCGAAGGCGAGACCTGGGTTGTGGTGACGGTGATTGGCAGCGGGGTGCCAGGCAAGGTCGTGGACTGCCATGCCTATATTGGCCCTATCCGTGAAGCGCATCAGCGAGCGCCGGAAATGCACTGCGAACTCGAAACAGAACACTATTGGGAAGAGGTTGCGGCCAGCGCAGCGCAAAGCAGCGCCAGCCAATAGTCCTGATGCAGCGCCCCTCTGAATATCACGCGCCATCCAGCAGGAAAGCGATCGTGGCTTCGGCAATGCGGTGCAGGTCCGCATCCGATGCGCCGCCGCGACGTCGCAGGTCGAGATTGGTGATCAGCGCCGTGGTCAACTGGCTGAGCGCCTGCGCATCGTGCGTTGCCGACAGGTGTCCCTTATCCTGCGCCCGCCGGAAACAGGCCTCAAACTGGCTGTCCAGGCCGGTCAGATGGGCGTTGAGATCATCAAAGCCACCGTCCGACTCGATCAGGCGGGTGAAATAGAGCCGCAGCACATGGCCAAGCGCAGCGCTGAGCGGCAGGCACAAGGCGGCCGCTCTGTTGTCGGGAAGGGCCTTGCCCGTGATATAAGGGGTGAGGTGTGTCATGCGGGGCCTCCTTTGCGCAGTCACCAATATGTCGGACGAAAGGCCTTGCCGCCATACCCAAATCTCGGACCTTCTTGCCTGATCCTCCGGAATGTGGCCTTGCGCCTATGCCCATGCGGCCGCTATGATAGGGGCTTATGATCCTCAAAGGTGTTGCCTTGCCTGCTCTCCATCCGTCACTTGCCGTCGCCGACACCTGCCGCCAGCTTGGCGACGTCATTGCCTGTTACGCCGGCGCGCGCGGTGGTGATGGCCATTTTGACACGCCTGTGCCCGGCATGGCCTTCACACAAAACTCGACCTCGCACCATATGGTCGGCAATATCGCCGATCCGGCGCTCGGCATCATCGTGCAGGGCAACAAACGCGTCATGCTGGGTGACGAGATCTATACCTATGGCGCCGGCCAGCACATGGTCGTCTCGGTCGACCTGCCCCTGTGCGGCGCGGTGATCGACGCCACGGCCGCCAAGCCCTATCTCGGCTTCAAGCTCAGTCTCGATCGCGCCCTGCTGTGCGATCTGTTGCCGCTCAGCCGGCTGGCCGTGGCGCCGGCGCGGTCTTCCGGGCGCGGCATCTTCACCAGCGGCACCGATCCGCGCCTGCTGGAGAGCGTGCACCGGCTGGTGCGGCTGCTCGATACGCCGGAAGATATCCCGGCCCTGGCGCCGCTGGTCATCCGCGAGATCCACTACCTGCTGCTCAATGGCGATCAGGGCGAGGCCGTGCGCCAGATGGCGGTCAACGGCTCGCCCATGAACCGCATCGCCGACGTGCTGCGCACCTTGCGCGAAGATTTCGCCAGGCCCCTCAGCGTGCCGGCCCTGGCCGAACAGGCGCGCATGAGCCCTTCCACCTTCCACCAGCATTTCAAGCAGGTCACCAGCCTGAGCCCGCTGCAATACCAGAAGCAGTTACGGCTGGTCGAGGCGCGCCGGCTGATGCTCTCCGGTCATCTCAAGGCCGAAAGCGCTTCCTATACGGTGGGTTATGAAAGCCCATCGCAGTTCAGCCGCGAATATGCCAGGCTCTTTGGTGCGCCGCCGATCACCGACATGGCCCGTCTGCGCGGCGCCGAGGACGTGTCGCTGGAACAGGTGTGACCCGATCACCAATTGTTAATTGTTAACTTTTGCGGCTGCGCGCCGATGTCCGCCGTGCTAGTGTCACTAAGGCGTCGCGGTGCGGCAAAATGTCGGGATTGAAAATTATCCCCAAAAACCACATACCATATGTAGATGTTAATCTGGCCTTAACCACAATTTGTGGTGATATAGGCCTGTCTCTTGGCTTTAGTAACGATTTGGGAATTTTTATGAGCTCACTGATTTTGTCCAAGTCCTCCGCAGGTCTCCTGACCCCGAGCCATTCCTACAAGCCGTTCCGCTATCCGTGGGCCTTTGAGTTCTGGCGCAAGCAGCAGCAGGTCCACTGGATCCCCGAAGAAGTGCCGCTCGGCGAGGATTGCAAGGACTGGGCGACCAAGCTCAGCGATTCCGAGCGCAACCTGCTGACGCAGATTTTCCGCTTCTTCACCCAGTCGGATATCGAGGTCCAGGACAACTACCTGGAACGTTACAGCCACGTCTTCAAGCCGACCGAAGTCAAGATGATGCTGTCGGCCTTCACCAATATGGAAACCGTGCACATCGCCGCCTATGCGCTGCTGCTGGAAACCATCGGCATGCCGGAAAGCGAGTTCGGCGCGTTCATGGATTATCAGGCCATGCGCGACAAGCACGACTATATGGGCACCTTCGGCGTCGAGACCGAAGCCGATGTCTGCCGCACGCTTGCCATGTTCGGCGGCTTCACCGAAGGCCTGCAACTGTTCGCCTCCTTCGCTATGCTGATGAACTTCCCGCGCTTCAACAAGATGAAGGGCATGGGCCAGATCGTGTCGTGGTCGGTTCGTGACGAAAGCCTGCACTGCGAGGGCATCATCAAGCTCTACCATACCTTCAACCGCGAAACGCGCGCCGTCACCAAGTCGGTGGCCGACGACATCATCGATTGCTGCAAGACCGTGGTGACGATGGAGGACAAGTTCATCGACCTGGCCTTTGAGCAGGGGCCGGTCCAGGGCATGACCCCGGAAGATATCAAGGCCTATATCCGCTACATCGCCGACTGGCGTCTGCGCCAACTGGAACTGCCGGAAGTCTATGGCGGCGTGAAGGAAAACCCGCTGCCGTGGCTGCAGGTTCTGCTGTCGGGCGTTGAGCACGCCAACTTCTTCGAGGCCCGCGCCACCGAATATTCCAAGGCCGCCACCAAGGGGCAATGGACCGGCGAAGAGGGCGTCTGGGGGGCGTTCGATACCCTGCTCAAGAAGCGGTCGGAAGCGACCAAGGGTAATATTATCGCGTAACAAAAAGCCTCCGGAAACGGAGGCTTTTTTTATGCCTGACGGGCGGCCGTTGTGGGTGACCGACGCGCTCTTGCGCGGTGGGGGTGGGGTATCTTACTCTCATACCCATGGCCGACGCACCAAAACGCAAAATCGCGCTTGCCCGCCAGATGCGCAAAGCTCTGACCGGACCGGAATGGCTTCTTTGGGAGCGACTGGAACGGCGTCTGGACGACGGTCTGGTCTTCAAGCGCCAACATGCGTTTGGGCCCTATATTCTCGACTTCTACTGCTTCAAGGCACGACTGGTGATCGAGGTCGATGGCGGATTTCACAGTGAGGACGCGCGCATCGCAAAAGATGCAAAACGCGATGCTGACCTGCGCCGCGAAGGTCTGGAAGTCTATCGGCTACCCGCGGCTGAGGTTTACCGCGACATAGAGGGCGTCGCTGATGGTATCCGCCTGATGGCTTTGGAGCGGGCAAAGCGCCTAAAATAATTCGCCTAACTTTTGTCGGGAGGTCGCAGCGAACACTCCGCTTATACCTCCCCATCTTCGATGGGGAGGGGGACCGAGCCGCGCTTGCGGCGGGGTGGTGGGGTTTCTGACTTTAAAATGCACATGATGGACTTGCCCTGCCTACAGGGAAGAAAGCCAGATACCCCACCACCATTCGCTGCGCGAAACTACGTTTCGCTGCGCTCATGGTCCCCCTCCCCGACAAGTCGGGGAGGTATAAGGATGTGGACTTTAGCGTTTGAAAGGGCGGATTTCAAACGGATCGGCCATTGTCTCTTTGGGGTCACCAGCAGGCGCAGCAATATAGGTATTTCCCCAGCGATCAGAGAACAGCCGCCGGCATTTTTCAGGATGCATTTCTGTCGTTACACAAACCATGCCTTTGCGAATGACATAATGTCCGCGAAAGAGCCCAATGCCGTAAAGTTCATAGGCGCTATCGCTATGGAACTGTTCTTCCATATCGCAACATTTAGGGCCAGCATAGACATCAGATAGTCGGGCCTTGATTTCTGAGTTGGTCAGAGGACGTAACGCTTTGATCGGCTTCGCTGATGATTGGGGTTTCGCCTCTGCCGACGGAGCAAAAAAGACCCAAAGGCACAACAGAAGGCATTTTTTCATTGCGACGACCTTCACCGTCAGGCGCAAGAGGCGGCGACGTTCGCAATAGACTATCACGCAGCGCATTAGGATATGCACCATAAAAAAGAGCGGGTCGCAAGACCCGCTCTTTCCATTTTCAGCAGAAGGCTGAGGGGATGGATTAGAAATCCATACCGCCCATACCGCCCATGCCGCCACCCATTTGCGGGGCTTGAGCGCCAGCGTCCTTCTTAGGGGCTTCGGCGACAGCGGCTTCCGTGGTGATCAGGATGCCAGCGACCGAAGCGGCGTCTTGCAGAGCCGTGCGGACAACCTTGGCCGGATCGATAACGCCGTCGGCGACCAGATCGACATACTGTTCGGTCTGGGCGTTGAAGCCGAAGGTGGCGCTGTCATTGGCCAGGATGGCGTTGACAACCACCGAGCCTTCAACACCGGAGTTCTCGGCGATCTGGCGCAGCGGCGCTTGAATCGCGCGACGGATGATGTTGATGCCGGCGGTTTGATCCGCATTGGCGCCTTCGATGCCCTTGAGGGCCTTCGAGGCCTTCAGGAGCGCCGTGCCGCCGCCCGGAACGATGCCTTCTTCAACGGCTGCACGCGTGGCGTTCAGCGCGTCGTCGACGCGGTCCTTCTTTTCCTTGACTTCCACTTCGGTGGAGCCACCGACGCGGATAACGGCAACGCCACCGGCCAGCTTGGCCAGACGTTCTTGCAGCTTTTCCTTGTCGTAGTCGGAGGTGGTTTCTTCGATCTGCTTCTTGATCTGACCGATTCGGGCTTCGATATCGGACTTTTCGCCAACGCCATCAACGATGGTGGTGTTTTCCTTGGTGATGGTCACCTTCTTGGCGCGGCCGAGCTGGTCGAGCGAAACGGTTTCCAGCTTGATGCCGAGGTCTTCGGAGATCACTTCGCCCTTGGTCAGGACGGCGATGTCTTCCAGCATGGCCTTGCGGCGATCGCCGAAGCCAGGCGCCTTGACGGCGGCAACGCGCAGGCCGCCACGCAGGCGGTTGACGACGAGGGTGGCAAGCGCTTCGCCTTCCACGTCTTCAGCGATGATCAGCAGCGGACGGCCCGATTGCACAACGGCCTCTAAGATCGGCAGCATGGGCTGGAGCGACGAGATCTTCTTGTCGAACACCAGGATGTAAGGGTCTTCGAGAACCACTTCCATCTTGTCGGGGTTGGTGATGAAGTAAGGCGACAGGTAGCCGCGGTCGAACTGCATGCCTTCGACGACGTCGAGTTCGGTTTCGGCGGTCTTGGCTTCTTCAACCGTGATGACGCCTTCATTGCCGACCTTTTCCATGGCCTTGGCGATCATTTCGCCGACTTCGGCGTCGCCGTTGGCGGAGATGGTGCCGACCTGGGCGATTTCAGCGTTGGTGGTGACCTTCTTCGACGATGCCTTGATTTCGGCGACGACGATCTGGACGGCCTTGTCGATGCCGCGCTTCAGGTCCATCGGGTTCATGCCGGCGGCAACCGACTTGAGGCCTTCTTGCACGATGGCTTGCGCCAGCACAGTGGCGGTGGTGGTGCCGTCACCGGCCTTGTCGTTGGTCTTGGAGGCGACTTCGCGGATCATCTGCGCGCCCATGTTTTCGAACTTGTCTTCCAGTTCGATTTCCTTGGCGACGGAGACGCCGTCCTTGGTCGAGCGCGGGGCGCCGAAGGACTTGTCGAGCACGACGTTGCGGCCCTTGGGGCCGAGGGTCACTTTTACAGCGTTGGCGAGGATGTTCACGCCGCGCAGCATTTTTTCGCGCGCGTCGGAACCGAACAGAACTTGTTTGGCAGCCATGATATGTAGTCCTATCTTTTGGCGTTAATTGGAAAGGTTTTAGAGATGGGTGCTTGACCCGAAGCAACATACCCCACCACCACATCTAGCCGCTTCGCGGCGTCGTGCGGTCCCCCTCCCCGGCAAGCGGGGAGGTAAAGGTGGGGCGTCAATTACTTCGTGATGACGCCCAGAACGTCGGATTCCTTCAGGATCAACAGGTCTTCGCCGTCGATCTTGACTTCCGTGCCGCCCCACTTGCCGAACAGGATGCGGTCGCCGGCCTTGACGTCGAGAGCGACTTGCTCGCCCTTGTCATTGCGTGCACCGGGGCCGACCGAGACGACTTCGCCTTCTTGCGGCTTTTCCTTGGCGGTGTCGGGGATGATGATGCCACCCTTGGTCTTGGCTTCTTCTTCAACTCTCTTGACCAGAACGCGGTCGCCTAACGGGCGAAAGCTCATGGGATGTCTCCATTTCGTTAGATTGATTGCCTTGTTAGCAGTCTCACCGTGTGAGTGCCAACAGCGCTCTTGAAGTAGTGCCGGGGTGCTGCGGAGTCAAGGGCGGGCCCTCATGAAAAAATTACAATTCGGCGCGTAAACCACACGGATTCATCACCATATTGGTTATAGTATGCCTTAACACCCATGCACAATCTGAGGAGCTTCTGATGTTATCTTCCAAAGCCAAGGCTGCCGCCGACAAGGTCAAATCGTTCGACGAGGAGGACGTTGAGACCATCTCCGACATGATCCGTCATGAGGTCGAGCACGCCACCCACGTCCTGTCCGAACGCGCCAAGGAGGCCGAGGCCAAGCTGCGCGGTTTCGCCGATCACGCCAGCGACGACGTGAAGCGCTATAGTGGCCAGGCCAAGCACAAGATCGAGGAAAACCCGATCCCCTCGACTCTGATCGCGCTCGGCGTCGGCTTCGTGCTCGGCGCGCTGCTGATCCGCGGCGACCGTCGCTAGTCTTTCGATACAGAGATAGATGATGGGCGCTTCTGACCGGAGCAGGGGCGCCTATTTCTTTTTCAGTTCGACATCGGCGACGATGGGGAAGTGATCCGAGATCACCCGACCGCCAAAGCTGTCGGTCAGCACGGCGAAGCGCGTCACCTTGAGGGCGCGATCGACAAAGATATGGTCGATGGCGTCCCCGTCGGTCTGGCGAATATCGAAACCGTTGAAGGTGCCGGTGGGGCCAAAATCGATGGCAGCGCCTTTGCGGGCGTCCTTCAGGTTCAGGCCTGTGTCATCGCTCAGCAGCTTATAGGGGGCGCTGTCGGTGCCAGAGTTGAAATCCCCCATCACCATCACGCTCGCACCCGGCCAGCGCGGCAGGGCCTCGATCTGGCGGGCGCAGTTTTCCCGCGCCACAACGCCGATATGATCGAAATGGGCGTTGCGGATATCGAGCAGGCGGCCGCTTTTGCGCTCACGCAGGATCAGGCGCGTAAAGGTGCGCGGCAGGGCGGCATCGGCGTCCTTGCCAGGCACGTCCGGTGTTTTCGAGCACCACTGGGTCTGGGCCTTCACCAGGGTAAAGCGGGCGCTGTTGTAGAACAGGGTGGTGGTTTCTCCGTCCTTGCCGTCGTCGCGGCCGATGCCGTAATGGCCGTATGCCGGCAGGCGGCTGGCAAGGTCAGCCACGGCGGGTTGCGTCGCTTCCTGCACGCCGAAGACATCCGGCCCTGTAAAGGCAATTTGCCTGGCCAGCGGATCGCGGCGCTCGGCCCAGCGCGGATTATCGCCTTCGACATCAACGCGGATATTGTAGCTCATCAGCCGCACCGTTTCGGCGCCGGCGGAGGTGGCCAGCAGCAATGCCAGGCCGGTGGTTATGGCTATACGCATCAGTCTTCACCCGTATTGAGATCGTTATCGTCCGGATCATATTCCATAATATCGGCCGGCCGGCACTCTAAAATCAGGCAAATCTTCGAGAGTGTCTCGAAACGCATCCCTTTCACCTTACCGGTGCGCAAAAGGCTGAGCTGGGTTTCGGACAGGCCGATGCGCGCCGCCAGATCCTTGGCGCGCACCTTTCTTTTGGCCAGCATGACATCCAGTGTGACGCGAATGGGCATTAAACGATGTCATCCAGTTCAGAGCGAAGTTTTTTGGCCTTGGACGCAAGCACGCCGCCGTTGCGCGACATGGTGGCCAAGGCGAAGCCGATGATCATGAAGGGCAGGCCGGTGCCCGAATTGAACGGCAGGATTTCGGCGCCGACAAGCTGGCTCAGAATCGTCTCGAACCCCATGAACATGATGCCGCCGGCGGAAAGAAACAGGCCGGACAGGCCCAAGTGCCGCAAACCCTCCGGCGTGAAATTGCCGGTCAGCGGATCGCGTCCGGCCAGGGTGAAGACGTAGAGCTGATAGATGGCGATGGCGATGAGCAGGGGGGCTACGCCATAAACCAGCAGGATGGGTCTTGGCAGGAAAAGATCGAAAAGATTGGGATAGATGTCGGGCTTGGCGTCCAGAATTTCGTTCATCTTGAAGATCATGGTCGCGGCAAGATAGCCAAAGGCGATAAAGGCGGACGAGACGTGTTTCATAAAGCGTGTCATGATTGTCTCCTAAACGATCTGGTCGAGTTCCGATTTAAGGCTCTGGCCTTGCTGGGCCAGCAGATAAAGCGTGAAACCGATCAGGCCTATGGTCAGGCTCTCGATCTCAAAGTCATATTTCAGCCCTGTCAGGCGCTGAAAATCGGTCTCGATCAGTAGGTTCAGGGTGGGAGCGATGAAGATGGCCGCCGCAGCGCCCCAGATCAGGTTGCTCCCCACCTCTTTCAGCCCCTTGACCGTGGCCTCGCCGAAAGCATCACCCTTGTCCATGCGGGTAAAGACGTTCGAGGCCGCCCACAGCGCGCACAGGTAAAAGCCCGGCGCCATCAGGCCCACCCAGAAGGCCGGGATTATCGAGAATTTATAAGACGGGCTGTTCAACTCAAGCACCATGGCCGTGATGGTGGCGCTCTGGCCGACGATCAGGGTGAAGGTGAGCACGCCGACGGCGATCTTGGTGAGGAGGCTCAGTGTGTGCAGAGGTATAAAGGGTTTCGACATGTGCTATGCCCCGATAAGAGGTTAAGTTCTTTATCCTAGGTGTATATAAATTTAAATAACAATTAAAGTCAAGCGTTCTGTTTCAGCTTTGAAATTGTCGCTTGTCGCTACCATCTGAGACTGTTATTTGTATACCATATACATGGAGGGGTTGATGAAAAAGCTATTGTGTACCGCCTTGCTCACCGTTGTGCTGACTGTGCCACTGTCTGTCATGGCTCAGGATGTTCCTGCGCCCGCCAGCGCGGCAGCGGATGACGCGCCGGTGATTGTTCTTCAGGTCACCGAAGCCGCCAATCTGCGCGCTCTGGCCGATAAGGCGGGCTACGATGGCCATTCGGCCGTCAGCTATGCCTTCGTCGTGCCCAAGGGCAAGAACGTGATAGGCAAACAGGGCGGCGGCACAGCGATTGATACCGGCGAATGGCCGGAGAACGCCTTTATCGCCCTCGTGGTCAAGGGCCATGTCTATGGTGGTGGCGGCAATGGTGCCGATGGTGGCGACACCCCGCTGGTGCGTGATGGTGGTCGTGGCGGCGATGCGGTCTATGTCCGCGCGCCCTTGGCCATCGCCATACAACCAAAGGGCTCGATCAAGGCCGGCGGCGGCGGCGGGGCGGGCGCGGATGGCATCGGTTCGGGCGGGGGCGGTGGTTTTCCCAATGGCAAGGGCGGCGAAGGCGGCAGCGCCTTGCAGGGCGACGGCGGCATCATCGTGGCCGGCAATCGCGGCTATTACGGCACCCCCGGCGGCGGCGGCAAGGGCGGTCAGCGCGGTACGCCCGGTGGCGACGGTGGCAATGCCGGTCAGGCAGGCCAATCCTTGTCACGCATGGGCGGCGGTGAGGGCTTCGCTATCCGCACCAACGAAAATCCGGTGACGCTGGATAATAAGGGCCAGCTTGTCGGGCAAGCGGGCTAAGCTATAGCTTATCCTCCCCCGCTTCGCAGGGGAGGATAAGATGCTTTAATCCACGCTCGCGCCAAACCACGCCCCGCGCGGCTCGACCTCGACCGGCATGCCGAAAAGCTCGGTCAGGTGAGCGCTATCGAGCAGGGCGGATTTGTCGCCCTCATGCAGCACGCGGCCATCGCGCAGCATGACGATATGACCGATCTCCGGCAGGATTTCCTCGATATGGTGGGTGACCAGAATAAGCGTCGTTCCGCCTTGAGCTAGTCTGCGCAAACCTTCCAGAAAGACACGCCGCGCCGCCGGATCGAGTCCGGCGCACGGTTCATCGAGCAGCAGCGCCTTGGGTCGGTGCACCAGGGCCCGCGCGATCAGCACGCGCCGGGCCTCGCCGGTCGATAAGCTCGACATGTCGCGGCCGATCAGATGGCTGGCGCCGGTCTGTTCCAGCGCTTCCTGACTGCGAACGCGCATGTCGTCGCTGACCGCGTGCTGCTTCCATAGCCCACGCGCCGCGAAGAAGCCGGAGACGACACAATCGAAGACCTCCAGCGGCGGATGGGCGTCGAAATCGAGCTGCATCGAGGACGAGACAATGCCCATCAGGCTGCGCAGGTCGGTGACGTTCCAGCGCGCGTGGCCGAACAGCGACACGTAGCCGCCGGCCAGCGGATAAAGCTGGCGCGTGATCAGCTTGACGAGGGTGGACTTGCCCGAACCGTTGGGGCCGAGAATAGCGGTGTGCTGACAGGCGTTGAGCGTCAGGCTGAGCCCATCGAGCAGGGTGTGCTGGCCGCGCACCACATGGGCGTTTCGGATGGTCAGCAGGGAAGGGGTGGAGTCATCGGCGGGCAATATGGCTCTTCGCTTAACAAATCGGAGTGTGTTCCAGCAAGCCGATGGTGAACGGAACTCGCAAGAAACCTGGTGGTTGGAGGCGGATCCGAACCGCCGACCTGTGGGTTATGAATCCACCGCTCTAACCAACTGAGCTACCCAACCAAACCAGGGCCTTGTCGTGGCGCCGGCGCTTGAAAAGCGTGGCGCGATCCGCAAGCGTGTCGCGGAGCGCACGCCTATAGCCAATAAGCCGGCGGGGTTCAAGCCTCGGCGGAGAAAATTGCGCAATTTCTCCTGAGCTATCCACGAAACGCTGTTTTAACACCCCGCGCACCGACGATTTCGCCTCAAAAAGCGCACTCGACGGAGAAATTTGCAGATAGGGATGGAATTTTCACAAAATGTTGTCACTACTGGCCGCGCGGTGTAATTTCTGGCGTTCCGAGGGTAAGTTTTGTCTGATCTGATCGATGAGCTCGATGCGCGTATTCTGAACCTGATCCAGGAAGACGCCTCCCTTTCCGTGGCCGATCTGGCCGAGCGCGTGGGGCTGTCGCCTTCGCCCTGCTGGCGTCGCATCAAGCGGCTGGAAGACCTAGGGGTTATCCTCAAGCGTGTCACCGTGCTCGATCCCGACCGGCTGGGCCTTGGTTTCGAGGTGTATGTCTCGGTGAAACTCTCCCTGCCGTCGCGCGCCAATCTGGAGGCCTTCGAGGCGCGGCTGGAAAATTGGCCCGAGGTCGTCAGTTGCCAGACCGTCACCGGCCACGAGGACTATATGTTGCGCGTGATGACGCGTGACATGCACGCCTATGACGATTTCCTGCGCGACAAGCTGCTGGCCTCCGATCTGGTGTCCGGCGTTGAATCGCGTATCATCATGCGCAGCGTCCGCCAGACCACGGCGGTGCCGATCAGCCTGGTGCTCGATAAGGACGCACCAAAAGAGACAAAAACGGCCGGAGGAAAGTAATGCGTCATGTCGTGAAGCTTGCGCTGGCGGGGCTCTGGCTCGCCTCTGGTGCGCATGCCCAGACGGTCGATCCGGCCTCCGATCTCGGCCAGTTCCGCACCCTGCGCGGTGACGGCATGACCGCCCTGCAGCAGGGCGATGCCGCGAAGGCGCTCGAAACCTTCGACAAGGCGCGCGCTATCCTGCCGGATTCTCCGTCGATCGCGCTGTTGCAGGCGCAGGTCTATATGCAGCAAAAGCGCACCGATGACGCCAAGGCGGTGCTGATCGATTATCTCAAGCGCGGCAATGTGCTCGATCTGGCCAAAAACAGCGATTTCACCACCCTCTGGGACAGCGCGCTGGAGGACCAGCTTCAGGCCAATGAGGCGCCGTTTGGCGCTATCCGCGTGGCGGCGGCCCTGCCGGATTTCGTCATCGCCGAGGCGCTGGCCTTTGAGCCGCACAATGCGCAGGTGGTCTATGTCAGCGGCATCCGCGGCGGCAATATCCTGGCCGAAGAGCCGGGCGGCGAACGCGAGGTTATCAAATTAGGGCCGGGCATTGCCGCCTTTGGTCTGGGACTGCATGATGGCAAGCTGTGGGCCTCCACGGCGCAAAGCCGCCAGACCGAAGGGTATGACGCTTCCAAGCCGGTGACGTCGAAGATCGTCGCCATTAATCCGGCCGATGGCGCGGTGATCACCACGATGACGGACGCCAAGGTGGCGCGCGAGTTCGGGCACCTGCTGGCGGGCAAGGACGATCTCTACGTTATCGACAACAACCACGGCGAGGTTCTGCGCCTGACCCGCTATGGCGAAACGCTCGAAGTGCTGGTGCCCGAAGGCTATATGGATTCACCGCAAGGCCTGGCCGAAAATGAGGACGGGTCGCTTTTGATCGTCAGCGATTTCACCTCCGGGCTTTACCGCGTCGACCTCAAGGCCGGCAGCATGACGCGCCTGCTGGCGCCGGCCGACGGCAATCTGCTCGGTCTGTCGTCGATCGCGCGCTATGGCCATGACCTGATCGCCATCCAGAATGGCTTCAAGCCCAACCGTGTGCTGCGCATCCATATGTCGGCGGACTGGACGCAGGCGGAATTGGTCGAGACGCTGCTGCGCTCGGAAAAGCTGCTGGCCCAGCCGTCACAAGGGCTTGTGGCCGATGACTTCTTTGTGTTCGTCGCCAAGAGCCAGTGGAGCCATCTCGATGATCAGGGCAATCCGCGCGCAGAGACGGTCGAGCCGGCTCTGGTGGGGGTTATCAAGCTGACGCCGTAGGGGGCTTTTCCACCGTGTCCCTCATGCGCCGCGTTTCTCGCTGATGATTGTAGGTGCCGATCGCCAGGCAGATCAGCAGGCCATAGCCCCCCCAGATGCCCAGAATGACCACATAGGCCCACTGGCTGAACCCTGAAAAGACCTGCGACATATGTGAGGCGATGGTGTCGAGCTGACAGGCGGCGGCAAAAAGCGTCCAGGGCTTGCGCGATTGCACGGAGAGATGAACGAGGGCGGCCAGCAGCAGAATGTCGATGATGTTGACCCACACGCCGGGGCCGCTGGCTTGATGCGACTGGAAAATGACCGACAAAAGCCAGGCGGTCAAAATATAGATGGCGCCGCGACGTTCCGCAGGACCGCCGCAACGCCACGCCCAGGCACAACAAACAATAGCGATAACGACGCCGCTGATTTGCCATGCCTGATTTAGGGTCATACCTTAAGCCGCTGTCCTTGTGCCTCCCACAACAGAAACGTGCGGGACGGGTTTGTCTTCGCCCTTGTCGAGCGTGCCGGCCGCGATGGCGCCGCAGCCGATCTGGGTTTTCACGCCATTCAGGTGTTCATGCGCGTCCACCATCTTGCCGCGTGCGTTGGATAACAGGGTAACAGACTCAACCAGGGTGGCAATCGCTTCCTGACCTAATACCGGGGACAGATTGGAGTCCAGACGCATCCGGCCAAGCTGGCTCAGCAGGGTGGAAACCTCGACAAGCGCCGTTTCAACTGCATTTTCGGCAACAGTAAGCTGTTGGGCGCCGTGGCGCACCATTTCGATTCTTTTCATGTTCATATCCCCTAGCCGAACGCGTGGCCGATGAACGCTCGACGGGGGACGGTTACCCGGCGGAAGCGTGTAAAGTCTGGAAGACACTCAGCGCGTTCGTAGCGGCCTGGACCAGCATGCCCAGCATCAGCGGGAAAAGTATGCTGACGAGGACGATCAGGCCGAGCCACTGCGGCAGGCTGAGTGTCTTCAGCCGTCCTGTGAACCCATCCCATCGTCCGCCAGCCAGGCTGTTGTTACCAGCAAGGTATGCAGCGCCTTCATGGGGCTGCACGATTTGCTCAACAGGCGTACGGTTTCCACCGAATCCCTGATGTCGTCGTTCTTGTTGTGAGCCGCCAGCATTTCCCAGACTGTTTCCAGTTCCTGAAAGCTGATCGTCATGTATTGGTCGCGGGGGAGAAATGGCTTGTTCATGCGCCCACACTGCCCGCTCTGATGGCGATGACGGCATCCCCGTTGCGGGGGGAGGCTCGTCAAGGGGGAGGCCGGCAACCCCTTCATATTCCGCCAAAAGCCGGGCCGCCTGACGGCTTGTCGGCACGTCGAGGCGCCGGCGCGCTTCGTCGGTGTGGGTCTTGACCGTATGCTCGCTGATATTGAGAATTCGCGCGATTTCTTTGGCCTGATAGTGCTTCGCCACCAGGCGCAGAATTTCTTTCTGTCGTTCTGATAACAGTTCGACGCTCAGCAAACTCACCGGTATCATTATTGTTTCCCCTCAAGATCTGCGACCCGTTTCCAAGGGTAACGAAAATATCGGGAATAGGCCAGAGGTACGATTTTAAGAGGGGGGCCGCTCGTCGGCCACTATGGCGCGGACCAGGGCCATAACGCCCTTGCGCTTGGCGGGCGTCAGTTTCACGAAGGCATTGGCCAAAGACTGTCCTTCGATGCTGGCGAGGAAAGCATCGGTATTGCCTTCCTTAAAGGGCGCGCGAATTTCTTCTTCAGCGGATAAGCCATCGAAGAAATAAGCGATGGGTATGTTGAGAAAGTGCGCGATCTCATAGAGTTTTGACGCCGAAATGCGATTCGAGCCGCGTTCGTATTTTTGAATTTGCTGAAAGGTCAGCCCGACGGCCTTCGCCAGTTCGGCCTGGCTGAATTTCAGTTCCTTGCGGCGCTTTCTGACAACGTCGCCGACGTGCAGGTCTGTGGCGTGGGGCATGTTCGCGGTTTTAACGTCTTCATCGGTCATGAATAAGAATTTGCACACCCTTTGCAAAATGACAAGCCCGACGCCACGCTTCTGCGGGTTTTGCTCTGGTTCTTTCTGCCGCCCGCAGCCCATCAAACGATTGTGACGAAATGGCGCTTGCTATTTCGATAATGCGAATTATTCTCAATTAATGTAAATTGTGGAGTCGCAGATGGTTTTACTGAGCCTTGGGCCACAAGCCCTTATCGCCCTACTGCAAACGGGCTGTACCAGCACGGCTGGCGATCGTCCGCATCCGGCTGCGCCAGACCTGTCCTGGCTTTTATATGGCCCGGAAAGCGTTATGCGTCTACCGGCTGACGAGGGGGGCGCCTATGACTTTTCCCCGACATTACAATCACCTAAATAGTTAACAAAATATTATTGTCATAATCGCCCACCTGTGGCAATGCTGGCATCGGCCTTGCGTGAAGAGTGCGCAAAAGGTGCCAGGATGTCCTGAAAGGACACAACCTCGCCCTTCAAGCCAATATAAGGGTAGGATGATGATGGTACGGGCTTATGTTCTGGGTGTGCTGACGGCGCTGATCGCGCTGGGGGGCGTGGCGATTTCGACCCTGGCGAAGGCCTCGACCCTGACGCCTGATCTCAGCCGGCCCTCCGTGACCGATCATACCCTCTCGCGCGACGGCGATTTCGATGGTGATGGCCGCCGTGACGACCTTTATCTGGTAAGCGAAGCCGATACCGGTCGCATTGCTGTCCATATTCACCTCAATAGGGTTAGCGGCACGCAGGATATCCGCGTCACCGCCTTCGATGGCGGCGCTACTGCGCCGGATCTGCGCGTGGTCAAGGCCGGCCGCTATCAGGCCGAATGTGGCACCTTCACCTCCGATTGCGCCACGGCCGGAATCAATGCTGCGCATGACAGTCTGATGCTGGGGCTGGATGGCGCTACCGGTCTCCTCCTGCACTGGCAGGGCGATCATTTCGAACAGGATTTCGTGCGTAGTGACGAGGCGGCAATGGCGCACGCCTTCTCGGCGCTTTACGCCCTCAACCGTTAAGCCTTTTTCGTAAGACTTTCTGAACATTTTATACGCCATGACAGCGGCTTCCTTGCTGGGACGCGTTTGGGTATTGACGTGCCGCATTAAACTTTTGCAATATCTTGCACTGTGCATATCTTGTTAAAATCTTTTTGCGTAGCCTGCGGGAAATAATGGCGGTCAAAGACCGCTTCGACATAAAATAAGAGTGTTACGACGATGGGCCGATCAGCAGACTATAGTAAAGAAAAGTGCGCCCTTGCGGCGAGTTTGGATATTATCGGTGAGCCCTGGACGCTCCTGATTATCCGCGACGCCTTCTCGGGGCTTTGCCGCTTCGAGCAATGGCAGGAAGCGCTGGGGTTGGCGCGCAATGTGTTGGCCGCGCGGCTCAAGCACCTGGTGGCGCACGGCGTCTTTGAGCAAAGCCTCTATTGCGAGCGTCCGCGCCGCTATGAATATCTGCTGACCGACAAGGGCCGCGAACTGCGCCCGATGATCCTCTTCATGCAGGACTGGGGCCAGAAGCATGTCTATGGCGAGGAGCGCGCGATTTACGAGACGATCCATACCTGTGGCCACAGCCTGTCGCCGGTGACGCACTGTGCGCACTGTGAACAGCGCGTGCAGATGGGCGAACTTGGCGTGCAGCAGAACCCGGACGCCATATCTCTGGCTGAACTTGGCAAGCGCCGGTTTATTGCTGAAGAGGTGGATTGAGCCAGATTCCCACGCTTCCCCTATAAAAAGGGGGAGGCGTTTCTGTATTGAGCAAAAGCACCAGCGGCCACGCCTGATCTCTCAGGCGTGGCCGCTCATGTATTTGGTATCCGGCTCCGCCCTCAGTAAGACTGGCTTAGCGGTAAGACTGGATTCTCGTGGTGCGCAGGCCGGCCATGCCATGATTCTCAATGGCCTTTTGCCAACCCAGGAACTCTTCCGAGGTAATGTTGTAGCGCTCGCACGCATCGTCAAAGGTCAGGAGACCGCCGCGCACGGCTGCCACCACCTCTGCCTTGCGGCGTATGACCCAACGTTCCGTGCCGGCTGGCGGCAGGTCGTTGAGTGTCAGTTTTGCCCCGGTAGGACCAATCACGTATTTTTCGCCTTTGTTATCGCGGCGTTGCTCTTGAAGCATGGCGTTTTGCCTTTGTTACCATCACATACCAGCATCCTACACGCCTTCCTTAAACATCAGCTTAATTGCCATAGTAAATATATGGTAAAATTGGCGCTAAGGTATCGTTAATGCTTTGTTTAGTATGCGTTAGCTTTTCGCTTTCAAGTTCAGCCTGAATTAATAATTCTGTTATTTGTAAGTATAAAATGAAGATAACCAACAAATACTTAGTTAATTGGCTAGTCTCATCTTACTAACGCTTTATGGCCAGAAGTTCCTGCAGCATTTCATCTGCCGTTGTGACAATCTTCGAGGCTGCCGAATAGGCGCGCTGGGTGGTAATGAGGCCGGTGAATTCCTGCGCCAGATCAACGGTGGAGGCTTCAAGCGTATCAGCTTCCAAAGTGCCGGAGCCGGTCTGGCCGGGCGTCTTGAGCAGGAAGGCGCCTGATTTTGTCGACACCGCGTAAGCGTTGCCGGTGACAGGCGTCAGGCCGTTGGCGTTCAGGAAGGTGGCCAGGGCCACCTGCGCCAGGGTGCGCGAGTTGCCGTTATTGTAGATCGCCTTGACGATGCCGTCCTTACCGATCTCGACCTTGGCGAGGGTGCCGAATTCCGTACCGTTGGCCTTGACCGTGTCAGTGGTGGAATCCCCTGTGATCTGGGTCAGCGAGCTGGCATTGTTGGTGACGCTGTTGACATCATAGCCGAAGGTCAGCGAGGGCAGGGCCTGAGCACCGACGCTGTCAGCCCAGCGCACGGTGGCGGCGGTATCGCCCGAGGCGCCGACCACATTCAGGGTCGGGTCCATCAGGCCGCCGGTCGAGGGTGAGGCGACACTGTTGGCCGCGTCGCCGATGTCGAGCGAGCCGTCCTGTTTGAAAAACAGTGAGCCGGTCGAAATCTGGTGCAGGTCTGGTGTGCCGCCGCTGATAATGTCCTTGGACGAGATTTCGTAAGCCCATTCGGTTTCACCCACGGTCGGCGCCGTGGTGCTGATACCCTTCTTGATGAGCGAGATTGTGATATTATGCTGCTGACCCAGCGAATCCGAAATCGTGCTCGATATGGTCGAATTGGGCTTGGTGCCGGTGCCGGTGGCGGCGTCATAAGTCGACATGGCGTAGGCTGCGTCAGTCGGGTCATAGTTGGCGACCAGATCGGAAACCTTGGTTTCAGCGTTCAGGTTGGCCTTGAAGGTCACCTTGGTGGTGGCTTCAATGGCCTTGGAGAGCGCGGCCACGTTGATGGGCGCCAGCATGTTGATGTCGGTGGCCGAGGTGTTGATATTACCGCTCGAATCGGCCGGCCAGCCTTCGAGATAGAAACCGCCGGCGTTGACGAGGTTGCCCTTGGTGTCGGTCGTAAACGAACCGTCGCGCGTGAACAGAAGCGAGCTGCCAGAGGTCAGGTCTTCCGCCGAATCCGACACCACGAAGAAACCTTGCCCGTCGATGCCGAGGCTGTAGCCCGAGGTGTTGTTGTTAAGTTCGCCCTGATTGGTCGTGGTCTGGCGATTGACCGCCACAACGCCGCCTGACGAGAACGACGACTTGCTGGCCGAACCCGACACCAGATCGGTGAAGTTGGTCAGGATGCGCTTGTAGCCGGTGGTGTTGGAGTTGGCGATGTTGTTCGAGATGGTGGCGAGAGCGGTCGAGTTCGCGGCCAGGGCGGTGACGCCCGATTGCATGGCGCTGTTGATACTCATGGTGTGAAACTCCTGATACGTGCGGCGTTAAACGTGAAAGAAAAAAGAGTGGGAATTTTAAGATACGGAGGTGACGGCGGTCAGATCGACCGAGGTGTTGCCGACCTTAAGAAGAATGGTGCCATCGGAATTGGAGGCTGAGGTGACGATTCCTGTGATCCCGGCTGCAGCTTCGACATCTCCGGCCGCATTGCTGGCTTTGATACTGAGGGTGTATTCGCCATCGGCCAGACTATTGCCGTTGCTGTCCTTGCCATCCCAGGTGAAGGCATGGCTGCCCGAGGTCATGTCGGGGGCATCGCCGCTCCAGACAACCGTCCCGTCTGAGTCTGAAATGGTCATCGTCGCCTTGGTGGCGGTGGCGCCCAGCGCATATTGCCATTCAGCCGTGCCGTCCTTGAGCGCAGCCACGTCCTGATCGGCGGTGACGGTCTTGCCAATATAGCTGACGGCGGCATTCATATTGCTCTGGGTGCTCTGATTGGTGAGCGCCTCGAGATACTGGTTGCTCTTTATTTCCTGCTCAACCGAGGAATACTGCACGAGCTGATTGGTCCACTCGGTGGTGTCCATCGGTGACAGCGGATCCTGGTTCTTGATCTGCGCCGTCAGCAGGTTGAGAAAGGTGGTGTAGTCGCTGGTCACCGACGACGCGCTGGCGGCGGTCGAGGAACTGGTGGTCGTACTGGCTGTGTTGCTTACGGTCGTAACCATGTCGGATTTCCTAGACGATCAGGTTGAGCGCGAGGCGCGCATCGGGTTGGCGGTAATTCAGGCTGGCCATGGCCGCATCGAGCGTGGCGTCCATGTCGCTGTCCGGGGCGATCTGCTCGGCCTGGGCGAGGGCACGCGCTGCCTGTTGGGCATTGTGGCGGTTCTGGCCCTGCTGGTCGTTGAACAGGGCCTGCTGTTGTTGCTGCGAATTCTGCTGCGAGTTGGAATTTTGTTGTGACAGGCTGTCCTGGGTGCGCGCATCCTGCGGCGTCGATTGACCACCTGGGTTCTGGTTCCCAGTCGAATTCTGGCTTTGCGCGGCGACCACGATCGCCTCAGGTTTGGCGCGTGAGGTGAAAGTCAGGGCGTCGTCGGCCAGAGCCAGACCCGTTGCGCTCAGTTGTTTGCGCAGGTCGGATTCATGGGCGCTGAAGGTTTCGGCGGTGACGGCGCTATCGAAGCTCATATGCGCCGTCAGCTTGCCATCCTTGGCGATGGTCAGAGCCACATCGACACGGCCAAGATCGGCCGGGTGCAGTTCCATGGTGAACTTGGTGGCGCCTTCGGCATGACGCTTGTTGATCTGCACACTGAGCGCGTTGAGGTTATCGACCGCCGTTTGAGAAAGGGCGGTTTGAGTAGCGACCGTCGCGGCGGCCGGGCTGGCGCTATAGGTCGATTGGCCTTGCGTCTGCGCCGAGATCAGGGTGAAAGCTGAGGATGCCTCCGAAGTGACGACGGGGGCGACGACGATGGCGCTCTCTGCCGGGACACTGGCACTGGCCGTTTGCGGTTCAACAGAGGCCTTGACCGGCACCGGCGCTTGAACGCTGCGGACTGGCGGCGCCATCGTTTCCGTCACGGTGGCCTGAACCTGTTGTGTCTGAACCTGTTGTGTCTGGGTTTCCGGCGTTTTCGCGGATGCGGCTGCTGCTTTAGGGTCGGTTGCCCTCAACAGGCTTGCGAAATCGGCGGCCTTGGCCGTGGTGGGTTGAGCCGGCGCCGCGGCATCGGCCGACATTCTGGCTTGCGGTGCACCTTGATCATCAACCGGCGGCCTGGCCTGATCCTGCGGCATTTGCGGCGCGACAGGTGTCGGTGTGTTAGCTTGCGGAGGAGCGGTCGGCACCGGAGCAGCAGGCGTGGCTACAGGCGCTTTCGGAGCCTGAGCAAGCAGACTGGCCATTAGCTCCGACGCGACGGTCTCATTTGAAGTCTTGTCGGTGATAACTTTGCTGTCTGCTGTCGTGTCATCGCTGACCTTCGTCGTCTTGACCGGGTTGGCAGTCGCTTGCTGGCCGACAACCGGCGTTACGGTCGCTTCCACAATGACCGTAGCGGCTTCAATCGCAACGGCTTGCGGTTGGGCTATGGGGGTTGCAACCACGATCGGTGCCGCAGGCACATCGACCTCAGGGCTTGGCGTCTTGGCGGCAGGGGTTTCAACCCATGCAGCGACTTGCGTCTCAACCGCTTTCGGGGCTTCGTACGTTTCGGCTTTGAGGGGCACCACCGGAGCGACCGCCAAAGTTTCTGACAGCGCATCCTGCGCGGACTGGGCGGCAGGTGCAGCCACGGTCGCGGCGGACGCATCAACGGCAGGGGCTCGCGGCTGGACCGCGGACGCCCCGGCCTCGACCGCAGGCTGAGTCTGTATGTCTGCCAAAACCGTCACCAGAACCGGGGTCTGCATCTGATCCTCAGTGGGCTGGGCCAGAGTTTCAGTCTTAACCGCGACCGGGAACTGGGTAACATCCGCCTGCACGGTTTCGGTTGTCAGGGCTGTCGTCTGCGCGGCCATCAGAGTGGCGGCGGCATCGCTCTGCGCGGTCGTTACCTGCGGATCCACAGCCTGCGCTAAGGACGTATCCTGAACCGGTGCATCGCCGGTCAGCGCCGTCAGCAGGCTCTCGAACGAAACCGTACCCGTCTCAGCGCTCTGGCCATCCGACGTAGCGGCGCCACCGGCCAGGGCCATCCCTTGACCCGCGGCCGTGCCGGTGGCTGTCGTCAACAGAGAGGTGAGGTCGAGGGACATGCGTATCCGCGAAAAACCAACCGATCGGCCCGTTGCATCTTGCGGCGGGCAGGTCACAAACGAGGTCAACGCATTTTGCGCATCTGATCCGGATAGCCCATGCAATCCACGGGCCAATTCATAACCAACTGAATTATCTAACTTTAAGGTGGTTAAGCCGGTGGTGAAATTACCTTTTTACCGGCTTTCCGGGCGAAATTTGCCTAGTCTGACGGCGCTTTGGTGGCGGTTTTGACCGGGTAGACGTCTTCGCGCGCCTGTGTGCGTGTGCTCAGGCGCATGCGTGCGCGAACTATCTGGCACGCGACTTGAAACTGTTACGCTAAGTTACGACCAACCCCGCCATGAGCAAAACGCTAACTTTATGAAAAACATATGTTTTTTAAAATCGCCCCGTCAGATAACCCGGTCATTTTTGCCGGGTTGCCTGCAGGCTTTGCCGGATAAGCGGCAGAATGCGCGCGCACAGGCAGAAGTGGAAACCGTTCCATGTCACTAACCTCGATCATGAATATCGGCGTTTCGGGCCTGATGACCGCGCAGGATCAGTTGCGTGTCGTCTCCGACAACATGTCGAACGTCAATACACCGGGGTATATCCGTAAGGTCGCGCACCAGTCGAGCATCGTCACCGCCGGCGTCGGCATGGGGGTGCGCTCCGATCAGGTCACCCTGGCCGCCGACAAATATCTGCAGGCTGCAGCGCTGAAGGCCACCTCGGCCTCGGCCCGCTCCGATGTCAGCTATGAACTGGTTGATCAGATCCAGGCGCAGTTTGGCGACATCACCGACAGCAACAATTTGTTCAACCAGGCCAGTTCTACCTTGTCGTCGTTCGCCCAGCTCGGCGAAGACCCGACCTCCAGCGCGAGCCGTCAGCAGGCCCTGAGCTACCTGTCGAGCTTTCTGTCCGAAGGCGACCGCATTTCTCAGAAAATCCAGACCGTGCGTGGCGACGCCGACGCCCGTATTGGTTCGGACGTCAATTCGGTCAACGACCTGCTCAAGAGCATCAGCGAGCTCAACGCCGCCATCTCGACGGCCACCGTCACCGGCGATGATGCCACTGGCGCGCAAACCACCCAGCTTTCCTATATCGACCAGCTTTCCAAACTGGTCGATGTCAATGTGACGCAAAATACCAACGGCGGCGTCACCGTCCGCACTCAGTCGGGCCTGTTGCTGGCCGATGACACAAACTACGCCACGTTGAGCTACAAGCCGACCACGGGAGTCAACGCCAGCACGACCTTTGGCCCCATCAGCGTCACCGGCGTCACCGGCGAAACGCGTGACCTGACCGACAGTCTGACCTCCGGCGAGATCAAGGGGCTGCTCGATATCCGCGACAAGACATCGGTGGCGGTCAATGCCCAGCTCAATGAATACGTCACGCAGTTTGCGGCCCAGATCAACGCCGCTCACAATGCCTCAAGCGCCGTGCCGGCCCCCGCCAGCCTGACCGGCAAGAATACCAGCCTGACCGAAGGCGAAGCCATCAAGGGCTTCACCGGCGAGACCAACATCGTCACGCTCGATAGCGCCGGCAATATCGCCCACACGATGAAGATCACCTTCGACGCCGATGGCAGCGGCAATGGCAGCTATGCCGTCGATGGCGGCGGCGCGATTGGTTTCAGCGCATCCAGCTTCGTCAGCGATATCAATGGCGGGCTGATCGGCGCTCAGCTCGATTACACCGATGGCGTGATGACGCTGACAGCCGATGGTACCAGCGGCAATGATGGTATCGCCATCGTCGATTCCGCCACCGACACTACGACCGGTACCACGCCGTCAAGCAAGTTTGGCCAAGGCTTCTCGCAGTTTTTCGGTCTGAACGACATCATCACCTCGCCGAACCCGACCACCTACAAGACCGGCCTGTCCGCAGGTGATACCAGCGGCTTTACTTCCGGCACGGTTGGGTTCACGCTGAAATCGGCGGCTGGCGCCACGGTCACCACGGTCAATGTCAGCATGACCGGCGGCGACATGACCAGCATGGTGACCTCGCTCAACGACACCTCCACTGGGCTTGGCCGCTACGGCACCTTCTCGCTCGATAGCAGCGGGACCTTGAGCTTTAAGGGTTTCGGCAATCCTGCCAATACTCTGTCGGTGAATTCGGACGATACCTCGCGCAACGGCACCGGTGCGTCCTTCAGCAAATTCTTTGGCCTGGGCGACAGCGCCGGCTCGATCGCCAGCAGCCTGTCAATTGCCGACCGGATCAACAAGGATCCGAAAAAGATGGCGCTGGCGCAGGTCGACCTGAGCGCCGCCTCCGGCCTTAACGCGCTCAATGCGGGCGATGGCAAGGGGGCCCTGGCCATGGCGGCGGTGGGCAGCAAGGCCACCACCTTTAATTCGGCGGGCCTTAATTCGGGGGGGCTATCGACGCTTGAGCGCTATGCCTCTGATCTCGCCGGCCAGGTCGGCAATCTCGCGGCCAACGCCAAGACAAACAAGGAGAGCAATGCTGCCCTCCTTTCCGAAGCCGGCTCGCGCCGCGACGCCTATCAGGGTGTCAATCTCGACGAAGAACTTGTCAATCTCACCACCTACCAGCAGGCTTACAGCGCCGCGGGTCGCCTCGTACAGGCGGCCAAGGACATGTATGACATCCTGCTGAACATGGTCTAGAAGGTCTGTATCCATGCGCATTTCGACATCTGCAACCTGGTCCAACGCCCTGAGCAACCTGATGCTGGCGCAGGAGCGTCAGAACACGGCCAATGATCAGGTCTCCAGCCAGAAGGTCGCCACCGACCTGATGGGCTATGGCCGGACCTCCGAGATCATCGCGTCCTACCAATCCTCTTTGTCGCGCACCAACGCCTATATCGACGTCACCCAGACGGTCAGCGACCGCCTCGACAGCCAGAATATCGCGCTCACCACCACCGGTGATGCCATCACCGGTGCCAAGGATCAGCTCATGAGCGCCCTGGCCAATGCCGACGGCACCACCATCATGGTCGATATGCAGGGCTCCTTTGCAGCCACGCTTTCGGGCCTCAACTTCCAGCATAACGGCCAGTTCCTCTTCGCCGGCGGCAGCGATAATGGCGCGCCCGTGACGACCAAGAGCCTGGCGGAACTGGGCGGCCTGACCTCGGTCAGCGATGCCTTCACCAATGGCACGGTCAAGAAAAGTTCGCAGATCGACGCCAATACCAACATCCAGACCGGGATGCTGGCCTCGGATCTCGGAACCAAGGTGATGACGATCTTCAAGGAGATTCAGAACTATAATGACGATCCGGCCACCGGTCCCTTTGGCGCCAGCCTGACCGATGCGCAAAAGGAGTTCCTGTCGACCAAATCGCAGGAGTTCTCGGCCGCCTATGACGATATCCTGCAGCAAAGCTCGCTCAACGGCACCATGCAGACGCGTGTCGAGAACACCCAGACGTCGCTGAAGGGGCAGGCCAGTTCGCTCAGCAATCTGGTCGAGAGCCGCACGGCCGCCGATATGTCCAAGGCCTATACCGACATGCAGCAGGCCCAGGTGGCGGTGCAGGCATCGGCGCAGGTGTTGTCGAACCTGTCGTCATCAAGCCTGCTCAACCTGCTGAAATAGACGGGGCAAAGCCGGTGCCTTGTCCCACAAACCCACATTTATAATTTATATCTATTACGGCTAACTGTACGGGCAGCATAATTTTCGACGGTTCTTTCTTACTCTATGCCCCTGCTTGACGTCCTTCGCCACCACACGCGCCGGCAGCACGAGGCGCTCCACCAGCATCCGCTTCTTATAGGGCTGTCAAACCCGATCACGCTGGCGGACTTTCACCGCATCGTTCTGGCTTTCGACGCCTACTATACCCATGCCGAGGCGGCGTGCCTGGCCGACTGGCCAGATTACGCGCCCAATGCGCCTGTGCTGACGTGGCTGGCCAGTGATAGGGCCCAGCAGGGTCTGGAAAGCTGGAGTGACCGCTTCGATTTCCATTATGCGCCGCTCGATACGCCGTCGAAACTGGCCGGCTATCTTTATACCAAGCAGGGCTCGACCCTGGGCGGCCACGTCATCAGCAAGCATCTCGAACGGCAACTGGCGCTGATACCCCATCTCGACCAATGGTTCTTCGCCGGTTATCACGACAACGGCGCGCAGTGGAAACAGTTCGTTGCCACGTTGGAGACCTTGGGTCTTGATGAAGCCGAGGTGGTAACCGCTGCCCAACAGTCTTTTGAAAATATTTGCTATTTTTGCGACGCTATGACCCTGCTTATGCCATGGCCGATTGAGATCGCTCATGAAGCTTGAACCGAGGCAGGAACTGACAGAGACGGAGCTGGAAGAGGCGCTCAAAGCATGCGCCAAAGAGCCTATCCACATACCTGGCTCGATTCAGCCCTACGGCATGCTGTTCGTTCTCGAGGGTGCCGATCATCGCATCATTCAGGTCAGTGACAATGTCGGGCAATGGTTGCCGCAACAGACCTTTGAAGGTGTGCTCGGCAAGACGCTGGCGGACATCATCGGCGCCGAACAGGCAGAGCAGATCCGTTTCATCGTGGTCGAACGCGGCCTCATGCCAATGCGCTCGACCATTATCCGTATAGATGACCACTGGTTTGACGCCGTCGCGCACCGAGTTGACGAGAATGTCGTGGTGGAACTTGAGATCATCGACGACAAGAAATCTCTTGTCCGCGATTTCTTTTACGACGAACTGCGTGACTTCGCGGTCGGCCTGCGCAACGCCACCACCCTGCCGGACCTGTTCGATTTTGTGACGGCCAAAATCCGCGACATCACCGGCTTCGATCGCGTCAAGCTGTACCGGTTCGATGAGAACTGGAACGGTGAGGTGGTCGGTGAAAATAAAGCGGAATACATGCCGTCGTATCGCGGCCTGCATTTTCCGGCGTCCGACATCCCTGAACAGGCGCGCAAACTTTACACCACCAACTATATCCGCCAGATCGCCGATGTGAAATACGCGCCGGTACCGATCATGCCGCCGTGTCACCCGGATACGGACAAGCCGCTTGACATGTCCCTGAGCGTGCTGCGCAGCGTCTCACCCATCCACGTCCAGTATCTCGTCAATATGGGCGTTCACGCCTCGATGTCGATTTCCATTATTCAGGATGGCAAGCTGTGGGGGCTGGTCGCCTGCCACCACAATGTCGGCTACCATGTACCCTATCGCGTCCGTATGGTCTCCGAGATCATGGGCCATATCTTTTCGGCGCAGTTGTCCTCCCTCGAAGGCCTGCGCGACAAGGACGAACAGGAAAAGCGTAATCTGATTGTCGAGCGCCTGTCGGCCGGTTTAAAGGCCAACTTCAATCTGGCCGAACTTTTGTCGGGCCGTCAGGGTCTGGCGCTGAGCGCCATGGATTCTCAGGGGCTGGCGGTGATGACGCGAAAACGGACCCTGAGCTTTGGCATTACGCCCCCTGAAAAGACGATAAAGCGTCTGATCGCCTGGTTGTCAGAGCATAGCTCCGGTATTTTCAGCACTCAGGAAAGCGACATGACCTTCTCCGGCGTCGAAGGGCTTGAGGGCCTGACGGGTGGTTTGCTGGCCGCGCCGGTCAGCCACACTAAGAGCGACTATATGATCTGGTTCCGCACCAGCGTGCGCCAGCAGGTCAACTGGGCCGGAACGCCTGAAAAAGTGCCCGAGCAGACCAAGGCCGGCTACCGCCTGATGCCGCGCAGTTCGTTCGAGTTGTGGAAGGAAACCGTCAGGAACCGCTCCCGGCCATGGACGCGCGAGGACACCGAGACGGCGCAGAACATCGTGCAGGTCGTGCTTGAAGGCGAACGCCTGACGGCCGAGCAGGCCAATGTGGCCAAGAGCGAATTCCTCGCCAATATGAGTCACGAACTGCGCACGCCGATGAACGCCATCACGGGAATTGTCAGCCTGCTCGATCGCGGATCGCCGCTCGATGAGCGTCAGAAAAAACTGCTCAGCGTGTTGCGTCTGTCGTCCGAACTCGCTGCTCAATCTGATCAATGATCTGCTCGATGTCGCCAAGATCGAAAGCCACGAACTTGTGCTCGAATTGCATGCGCTCAATATCGCCGATATAGTCTCCGAGGTCGGCTCGATCATGAGCGTGCGCGCGGCCGAAAAGAACCTGATGCTCAATATCAAATGCGCCGCCCGCACCGAACTGAACATCATGGGCGATGCCGTGCGCCTGCAACAGATCATCACCAATCTGGTCAGCAACGCCGTCAAGTTCACCGACGAGGGCTTTGTCAATATTCTGGTCAAGGCCGAAGCCCTGCCAGGCGCTGGCCGCCAGGTGGTCATCGATGTGGTGGATTCCGGCATCGGCATGAGCCACGCACAGACCGAGCGCATCTTCGACAAGTTCATCCAGGCCGATCCCAGCATATCGCGCCGTTTCGGCGGCACCGGGCTTGGTCTGGCCATCACAAAGCAACTGACAGAACTGATGGGCGGCACCCTTGCCGTTTCCAGCCGTGAAGGGCTGGGCAGCCGGTTTACCGTCACCTTGCCGGTCGAGAACGCCGCGCACGACGACCTGCCGCCGGAGATCGAACCGATCGCAGCCCCGAGAACGGATGCGCGCGGCCATATTCTGCTGGCCGAGGATTACGAGGGCAATATCATCGTGGCCCAGGCCATGCTGGAGGAGCAGGGCTATGACGTTATCGTGGCCCGCACCGGCAAGGCGGCGGTTGAGGCTTTCCGTGCCGGCGGGTTTGATCTGGTACTGATGGATGTGCAGATGCCGGAAATGGACGGCTATGAAGCGACGCGCCTGATCCGTGAGGGGGAGGCGTCTGGCCCGGGCGGGCACATACCGATCATCGGCGTGACGGCCAATGCGCTGGTCGGGGACCGCGAAAAATGCCTGGCGGCGGGTATGGATGACTACATGTCCAAGCCGTTCAACCCCGCCCAGCTTGAACACCTGATCGGCAAGTACATGCCTGCGCTGAAAGCGTAACCCTGTTTTTATTCCTTATTTGGGTTTTATCCGTCTTGCGTGCTTGCTATGCTAAGTCATCAGCCGTTCATCTGCGGCTGTTATGGGGGATATAGCGCTGTTGTTACTGGCGCATCCATGAAGGGCTTGGTTCAGGCCCGCTTATGGGAGGAGCTCTGCCCTTGATCAGTCTTTTGGCCAGTTTTGTGGTTGCCGCCAGCGCAGCCACCACGTCGTCGCCCGCCGGTCTTTCGGGGCTGGATACCGTCGCGTGCGAAGGCGACGGTGATGCCCGGCGTCTGCCACGGCAAAACGCTATTACCCAGCTTCTGGCGCGTTATCCGATCGTCATGGACGTCGCAGATTTCAGCGCCCCGCCCGTGCCGCTGGCGCAGCGCGTGGCGAAGGCCTGCGCCGATGAAGCCTGCCAAACCGACGGCAGCCTGGCGGCGCTCAACCGCGCTGTTACCGCCATGCTGTCGACGCGCGATGACGGTCGCCTGCGCCTGAGCTGGGCCGGTCAGGGTCCGGAGCCCGCCACCCGCCCCGAACAGGTCGCCGCCTTCTTTGACCTGTCACGCGATACCTACGTCCTGCAATGCCTGACGCCGCCACCGCCGCCGCCCGTTATCGCCACGGCGCCCGCTGATCCTAAGGTCGTTCCAGAGATCGTACGCAAGGAGAAGACCGGCCTGCGCCGCGTCGTTTCACACTGGCGCATTGCCTCGACCGTCAACGAGACAGAGAAGGACGACTACACCAGTCGCGACCCGGCTCGACTGTCCTACGTTGATAATGCCTCCGACAACGCGCCGGTCATCTCGGCCAAGGGGGTCATCGCCGCACCGGCCGTCCTGACTTGGGGCGATCAGAAGGTGGCCACCCAAGGTTTCGGTGATATCCGTCCCTTTGTCGGCTACGAGCGTATTTCGAGTCTCAATATCGGCAATGAGGTCAACAATCTCGACGTCGGCCTGCGTGGCCATTTCCGCTTCGCCCGCAACGATGGCAAGGAGGCCTATATTGGCGGCCTGACCGCGGCCTACGAGACCGACGACCGCCTGCAGTCCTCCCTGACCCGCTTCGAGGCTTCGCTTGGTCTACCGCTCAAGGCCTGGACCGAACGCACCTTCCCCGGCAATGCATCGGTTGAATGTGTACTCTGCCAGACGGCCAATATGACGTTGGTCAGCGATTATGTCGATGTCAGCGATCCCGGCGCCAAGCTGGCCCTGCTCGATCTGCCGCAATATGCCCGCCTGGGTTTCGACGCGAGTTGGGATGTCCGCCTCAACCGCGGCAAGGATAAGCCCGGCTTTGGCCTCAACCTGCAATACAGCCGCCGCGATGACCTGAGCCATGAAGGCGCCACCGCCACCCGCCTGATCTCGCGCGCTGCCTATTACCCGACGCCGAAGAGCCACTACGTCTTCGCGCTCGAATACGACAAGGGCAAGGATCTGACTTCGCTCAGCGCCATCGACCGCTGGATGCTCACCTGGGGCTACCGGCAGTAACGCCCCTTCATCCTCCCCTGATGTATCGGGGGAGGTAGCGAGCAAGCGGCGCCTTTAGGCGCGGCGTGTCGAGACGGAGGGAGCAACCCTAAAGTCAGAAGAGGCACCTTCCCCGAGCGCGGGGTTACAGGGGAGGAAGAAAACGCGTTCCATACCCTAGCAATTTACTCGGTTTTGCCCTATTTACGCGCCCATGACCGTCTGCGCAGTTCCCCTTATCCAATCGGCCGATCTTGATGCCGCCATCGAAGCCACCCGCAAGAGCGTGGGGCTGCCGCAAGGCGCACGCGTGGTCGCCGCCATGTCGGGCGGGGTCGATTCCACCGTGGTTGCCGCCCTGCTGCATCAGGCCGGCTATGAGGTCATCGGTGTCACGCTCCAGCTTTACGATCACGGCGCGGCGCTGAAAAAGACCGGCGCCTGCTGTGCCGGCCAGGATATCCACGACGCCCGCATGGCGGCCGAAAAGATCGGTATTGCCCATTATGTGCTCGATTATGAAAGCCGTTTCCGCAACTCGGTGATCGAGGAATTTGCCGACAGCTATCTGCGCGGTGAAACCCCGGTGCCGTGCATCCGCTGCAATCAAAGCGTTAAGTTCCATGACCTGCTTGATGTCGCCCGCGATCTTGGCGCAGAGGCCATGGCCACCGGGCACTATGTCGAGCGCTCCGAAGAGGGGCAGTTACGCCGCGCCGCCGATCAATCCCGCGACCAGAGCTATTTCCTCTTCGCCACCACAAGGGCGCAGCTCGATTTTCTGCGTTTTCCGCTGGCTGGGATACCGAAGCCACAGGTCCGCGATATCGCCGTGCAGTTGGGGCTGAAAATCGCCCACAAGCCGGATAGCCAGGACATCTGCTTCGTGCCGGAAGGCAAGTACACCACCCTGATCGACCGCCTGCGACCGCAAGGGCGCGAAAAGGGCGATATCCGTCATATCGATGGCCGGGTGCTGGGCCACCATGACGGCATCACCGGCTACACCATCGGCCAGCGCCGCGGCCTTAATATCGCTGTCGGTGAGCCCCTGTTCGTCACCCGCATCGACGCCGACGCCCGCGAAGTCATCGTCGGCCCGCGCGAGGCCCTCTTGACCCGCGCCTTGACCCTGAAAGAAACCAACTGGCTGGGTGATGAAAGCGAGTTGCTTGATGCCGCCCGCGCGCACAAGCCGGTGCTGGCGCGTGTGCGCTCGACACGCCCGCCGGTACTGGCGCGTCTGGTCGCTGCTGATGACCGCATCGAGGTCGAGTTTGACGGTGCCGAAGAGGGCGTGGCACCGGGCCAGGCCTGCGTGCTGTATGATGTTGCCGATGACGGTCGTGTATTGGGCGGCGGTTTTATCGCCAGTACCCGCGCATTTTAGCCGCGCGGCCTCAATACCGTGGCGCAATTCACGCGTTGCGGGAAAAAGTGCGGGCATCGCCTTCGCCTCTCAAGCGTAAAACTTGCGTCCGTTAATAAATTCTGCTACTGTGAATCTCAGTAAAACAAGGCGGTTGCGCACCGTCTGTGGATAAAAAGGCCACATTTTACCTCACCCATTAATGTCAAATTAACCCCGCACTGGGAAATTACTGCCTAGTGAGGCAGGTGGCGCGTCGGAACAAGGCGCGCCGCCCGCCGTTAAGGTGATGGGGCGTCGGCGCGTGGATTCATTTTTTGCAGGTTTACAGAAGTTTGGCGTCGGCCGGCTGACCGCTATTCTGGGCGCCGCCGCTGGCGCGGCGGCCGTGATGGCGGCCATTATCCTGAATATCTCGGCCCAGCCGCAATCCCTGCTCTATGCCAATCTCGACCTGAAGGAGGCCTCGGAAGTCACCCAGGCGCTCGACCAGGCCGGCATCAAGTATGAGGTCAAGGGCGATGGCTCGACCATCATGGTCGACCGCGACAAGGTGGCTTCCACCCGCCTCCTGGTGTCCGGCAAGGGGCTGGTGACCAGCGGTTCGGTCGGTTACGAGCTATTCGACACCGCGCCGGTGCTGGGGCAGACCGAATCCGTGCAGAATCTCAACAACAAGCGGGCCCTCGAAGGCGAACTGGCCCGAACCATCAGTTCGCTCAAGGGTATTTCCTCGACGCGCGTCCATCTGGTCATGCCCGATCGCGCCCTGTTCAGCGATACCGCCCAGTCGCCGACGGCTTCGGTGGTGGTGGGCCTGTCCGGTTCCGATCTTGGCCCCGATCAGATCCGTGCCATCCGTAATCTGGTGGCCAGCGCCGTGCCCAATCTGAAGCCTGACAGCGTTACCCTGGTCGATGACCGCAACCACCTGCTGGCGGCGGGTGGTGAGGGCGAAGACAGCCTGAACGGCATGGGCTCGGCGCGCAAGAGCGAGGTCGAGGATACCCTGCGCAAGCGCATCACCGATATCGTCGAAGGCGTTGTGGGGCAAGGTGCCGCCCGCGTCACCGTCACCGCCGCTCTCGATCAGACCTCGACAACGAAAGAGCAGGTCGAATACAATCCGGACGGCCAGGTCGTGCGCTCCAGCCGCACCGACGAAGGTAATGAGCAAACGTCCGATCCCAATTCGGCCGGCGCCACGACGGCGACCGCCAACATACCCAACGGCACCCAGCAGGCGCCGTCTATCAGCACCGCCGGCAATTCGAGCAAGACGACCTCGGAAATCACCAATTTTGAAATCTCGACGACCAAGACGACCTCGGTCACCGCCCCCGGCGAGGTCAAGAAACTGGCCGTGGCCGTGGTGGTCGATGGCGTGCTGACGCCCTCCAAGGACGGCAAGGCGCCGCCGGCCTATGCGCCGCGTTCGGCCGAGGACATGCAGAAGATCGAGACCCTGGTCAAGGCGGCTATGGGTTACGATGAGCCGCGCGGCGATCAGGTACAGGTGGCCAATATTCGCTTCAATCATGGCACGCTCGATGTCGCCGGCACCGAGGCCAAGGCGTCGATGTTCGATTTTGACAAGAACGACATCATGCGCGCTGCCGAAGTCGGCGTGCTCCTGCTCGTGGCGCTCCTCGTCATCTTCCTCGTGGCGCGTCCACTGGTCAAGTTCATCAACGGCACGCCCAACTATCTGGTGGCGGCCAATGGCGGCATGGTGACCGGTCCGGGCGGCGTGGCCATAGCCGGCGCCGGGGCTATGCCCGGTGTGGCGGGGCCGGATGGTAATTTCCCGCAGATCGCCGGCGGCGGTGGTGGCATGGTGCCATCGGTGGCCGAGACGTCGGGTATCGATATCGCCCGCATCGAGGGCCAGGTGAAGGCGTCCTCGGTCAAAAAGGTGTCTGAATTTGTCGATCGCCACCCCGAAGAGTTGGTGTCGATCCTGCGTAGCTGGTTGCACGATAGCTAAATGGCCAAGGGTAAAAACATCATCGACGATCCGAAGCGCCTCAGCGGGGTAGAAAAAGCCGCTGTGGTGCTGCTGGCCCTGGGCGAGGATCACCTCCAGCTCTGGCAGGCGCTGGATGAGGAAGAGATCAAGGAAATTTCCCAGGCCATGTCGGCGCTCGGCACGGTCTCGTCGAACGTGGTGGAAGACCTGCTGGTTGAGTTTGTGTCCGGTATGAGTAATTCCGGCACCATCATGGGCTCGTTCGAGCAGACCCAGCGCCTGCTCGGCAATTTCCTGCCGGCCGACAAGGTCGAGGCCCTGATGGAAGAAATCCGCGGCCCCGCCGGCCGCACCATGTGGGACAAGCTCGGTAACGTCAACGAGGCGGTGCTGGCCAACTACCTGAAGAATGAATACCCGCAGACCGTCGCCGTCGTCCTGTCCAAGATCAAGGCCGATCACGCCGCGCGTGTGCTGTCGTCCCTGCCGGAAGATTTCGCGCTCGAATGCGTGCAGCGCATGTTGCGTATGGAGCCGGTTCAGCGCGAAATCCTCGACAAGATCGAGCAGACCCTGCGCGTCGAATTCATGTCGAACCTGGCGCGCACCTCCAAGCGCGAACTCGCACGAACTGATGGCCGAAATCTTCAACAATTTCGACCGCCAGACCGAGAGCCGCTTTGTGGCGGCGCTGGAAGAGCGCAACCGCGAATCCGCCGAACGCATCCGCGCCCTGATGTTCGTCTTCGAGGACTTGAACAAGCTCGATCCGGGCGGGGTCCAGACCCTGCTGCGCGCGGTCGAAAAGGATCAACTGGCGCTGGCGCTCAAGGGCTCTTCGGACGCCCTGCGCGATATGTTCATGTCCAATATGTCGGAACGCGCCGCCAAGATCATGCGTGACGATATGGATTCGATGGGGCCGGTGCGCCTCAAGGATGTCGATACGGCGCAGATGGCCATGGTGCAGGTCGCCAAGGATCTGGCCGCCAAGGGCGAAATCATGCTGGCCGGTCAAGGAGGCGATGATGAGCTTATTTATTAAGGGTTTTGGTAAGCAAGATACCCCACCACCAGGCGCTTCGCTCATGGTCCGCACGACGCGCGTCAGCGCTAGATGCGGTGGTGGGGTTTCTTACTTGCTTTCAGGAGCCTGCGCATGACCCAAACCGTTCACAAGCGCTTCGAGTTCGGCACCGTCTTTGGCGACGCTGGCAACATCGTCTCCAGACCCGCGCCGGCAGCCAAAAAGTTCTTCACCCCCGAAGAGGTCGAGGAGGTCCGCAAGGCCGCCCATGCCGCCGGTGAGAACTCAGCCATGGCGCGCGCCCAGATGGCGCAGTCCGCCGCCCTGCAAACCCTGGCCGACGCCGCGCAGCAAGGGCTCGGCGCCCTGACCAACTCGATCCACGCCAACAAGGAAGCCGGGGTCAAACTGGCGCTGGTCTGCGCGCAGAAGATCGCCGCCGAGGCGCTGGAGCTTTTCCCGCAGGCCCCCTTGATGGCCGCGCTCGATGCGCTCGGTCAGGAAATCGAACAGACGACGCGGCTGGTGCTCCACGTCAGCAACCCGAGCGACGAGCTCAAAGCCGCCGCTCAGGAAGCCGCCATGATGGCCGGCTTCACCGGCGCCATTCAGTTCCGCGACAACCCGTCGATGCCCACGGGCGCCTTCGAGGTGGTGTGGAGCGATGGCCGCGCCGACTACAATCCGCAGCACGTTTTTGATGTGCTCGAACAAGCCCTGGCCGAGGCGATGGACGCCGAGGTCTTCCACAATTCCCGCGCCCGTGACCATGACGGGCATTAGACAGACGCTTCGCGCCCCACAATTTTTGCGTCAAGACGCAGGTAAGGAGGCCAACAGATGGCCGAGCATGATTTAGGTTTGGAAGATTTCGGCGAGAATATGCCGGCGCATACGGCCGAGGACGAGGGCGATAAGTCCGCCGCCGATCTCGCCCCCGTATTTGATGTCCCGGTCAATATATCGGCGGTGCTGGGCAAGAGCTACATGTCGGTGTCGCAGTTGCTGAAAATGGGGCAGGGCAGCGTGCTCGAACTCGACCGTAAGGTTGGGGAAGCCATTGATATTTATGTGAACAACCGCCTTGTCGCGCGCGGCGAAGTGGTGGTGGTCGATGATCGTCTGGGTGTGACCATGACGGAAATCATCAAGTCCGAAGACGCAGGGAACTAGTCAGATGAGATTACTCGTTGTTGGAAAATTGAGCGGGCAGCTCTCGGTCGCGGTCAAGATGGCGATGGAAACCGGCGCCAAGGTGGCGCATGTCGAGACCTGCACCGCCGCCACCGCAGCACTTCTGAAAGGCCAGGGCGCCGATCTTTTGATGGTGGATTACGAACTCGATATCAAATCGCTGATCGAGGCCAACGAGCGCGAGCATATCTTCGTCACGGTCGTCGCCTGCGGCGTCAATCCCGATCCACGCAAGGCCGCCTTCGCCATCAATCAGGGTGCCAAGGAATTCATCCCCCTGCCGCCCGATGCCGAGCTGATCGCCGCCGTCCTGGCTGCTGTTTCCGATGACTCGCGCCCGCTCGTCACGGTCGATCCGTCGATGCAGGCGGTGCTGAAACTGGCCGATCAGGTGGCGGCCTCCGATGCCTCCATCCTGATCACCGGTGAGAGCGGCGTCGGTAAGGAAGTGATGGCGCGCTACCTTCACGAAAAATCGAAGCGCGCGCAAAAGCCGTTCATTTCGGTCAACTGCGCCGCCATCCCCGATAACCTGCTCGAATCCGAACTGTTCGGCCATGAGAAGGGCGCTTTCACCGGCGCTATGGCGCGCCGCATCGGCAAGTTTGAAGAGGCCGATGGCGGCACGCTGCTGCTCGATGAAATCTCGGAAATGGACACCCGCCTGCAAGCCAAGCTGCTGCGCGCCCTGCAGGAACGCGTCATCGATCGCGTCGGCGGCGCGCGCCCCGTGCCGGTCAATATCCGCGTGCTGGCCACCTCCAACCGCAATCTGGTTCAGGCTGTCAAGGAAGGCGCCTTCCGCGAGGATCTGCTCTATCGCCTCAACGTCATCAACCTGGCCCTGCCGCCCTTGCGCGAACGCCCGGCTGATATTCTGGCGCTGTCCGAGCACTTCGCCAAGAAATACTCCGAGGCCAACGCCATCGCGCTGAAGCCGATCTCGCTTGAAGCCAAGCGCCGCTTGCAGGCCCATCCGTGGCCGGGCAATGTGCGTGAGCTGGAAAATGCCATGCACCGCGCCGTGCTGCTATCGTCGGGGGCTGAAATCGACGCCGAAGCCATTCGTTTGCCCGATGGCCAGCCGCTCAATCCGGTGGCCCCGATCGGTTCGGACTATGTCGGGCGCATCTCGCTGGCGGCGGAATTGGCCGCGCGCACCTTTGTTGGCTCCACGGTCGCCGAGGTCGAGCAAAAGCTGATCCTCGATACGCTGAGCCATTGCTTTGGCAACCGCACGCACGCCGCCAATATCCTTGGCATCTCGATCCGCACCCTGCGCAACAAGCTAAAAGAATATGGCGACGCCGGCGTGATGGTCCCCGCCCCGCAGAGCGGGGCGTCGGCGGCGTAAGCCAATTGATCCTCCCCTGCGAAACAGGGGAGGGTGGAGGTCCTTATCCTTTAGTCCTGCGACGCCTGATATAAAGAATAGTCGCCAAGACCACACCTGTAATGACAAGCACGATAGCCAGCGCCATAAACATCAGCCATTTTATCGCGTTGGTTTTACTGATGCGCGTGGTGGAATTGATGACAAGCTTCGGGTGTGCACGAGACAGGACCGAGCCATCCTTTAAAGACGTCCACGTCAGACGATAGTGTCTGCCTGGCTGGAGCGACACAGAAGCCACTACGCGCATATAGGTGTCATTACCGCCGTAACTTCCGCCGGCTCCTGTGCCGGCTGGCGTGAGCAAATCCGAGACATCGAGGCGATCGGCTGAAAGTTTGAGGTTAAGGTCAACCGGAAAGACTTCCTCGCACGGGCCTGCTGTAAACCGGCTTGGGTCGGTGGTGCAAGGAAACAGTCGCTTGGCTTGCTTCTGGTCCATTTCCACGGCGACGTCATATTGAGTATCATAGGCGGCCGTGAAATCGACGGTGTGAGTTAGCCCCTGAATCAATTCCACGGGTATCTCGACGGCGACCATGGGCGGTGGATTATAGGCCACAAAAGCCGCAATCGCCGCGGCGGCCCATAAAGCGATTGGTGCTATATAACGCGGAAAGAACGTCACGAGGTTGTCCGTTGTTTGCGCAAGCTTTCAACCAGCAAGGCCGCTACAGCCCCCGCCACATAGGCCGCCAGATCCTTCATATCGAAATAGCCGCCAAGGATAAAACCGGCGATGCGGTTGCCGCGCAGGCCAAGCCGGTCGATCAGATGGAACATCTGGCCGAATTCGATGGCGAAGGCGAACACCAGCGCGCCGGACAGAGCCTGAAACACCGACATCGGCGTCACCGCGCGCAAACTTAAGTAAACCAGAACGACCGCGAGGCTGTCGCCGATATAGGGACGGATCACCGCGTCATGCACATACAGCGCGATGCCGATTTCGGTGACGAAAACGACCAGCGCTGCCAGCGCGTAAGGAAGACGCAAGTGCACTATGGCCCCACCGTCGCCGCGCCGGCCTGACGATAGACCACGCCGCCCTTCATGACGAAATCGACCTGCGCAAACTGCGCCGGATCGGCCAGCGGATCGCCTTTGCTGGCGACGATATCGGCATAGCGCCCGGTTTGGATCGTGCCGATATCGGGGCTGCCGATCAGGTCGGCGGCGTTGCGCGTGGCGGCGAAAAGGGCATCGACCGGCTTCATGCCTTCGCCGATCATCAGGCCGAATTCCATACTGTGATCGCCCTCGCCGAGGTCGGTGCCGTAGGCGATCTTCACGCCCGATTTCAGGGCGCGTGGAAAGTTCTGCTTGGGCAACAGATCGTTGGCCAGTTCCTTTTCCGCCGTGCCCGGCGTCAGCAGTTCCGGATGATCGTGCGCCACGCGGTAGAACACCTCGAACACGGTCAGGGTCGGCACGAGATATGTGCCATGCGCCTTCATCTTGGCAAAGGTCTGGTCGGTGGCGAAGGAGCCGTGCTCGACCGAATCCACCCCGGCATCGACGGCGGCTTCAATGGCGCCGGCCGGATAGATGTGGGCCGCCACCTTCATGCCCAGTGCGTGCGCCGTGGTGACCACGGTGCGCATTTCATCATCGGTCATCAGTTGCTGGCGCGGATCGTCACCGGTCGAGGCGATGCCGCCCGACGGCATGATCTTGATGAGGTCGGCGCCGCGGCGCTTGTGTTCGCGCACGCGGATGCGCGCTTGATCGACCGTATCTACGATGCCATTATCCCAGCCGGGATGGCTGAGCGCCGGATCAAGCCCGCTGCGACCATCGCCATGACCGGCGGTGGGGCCGAGCGGTTCCAGGGCCACCCACAGGCGCGGACCGGAAATCTTGCCGGCGTCGATGGCGTTCCGCACCGCCACCGTGTCATCGCCGCCGCCGACATCGCGCGCACTGGTGAAGCCCTGCTGCAGCATCTGGCGGCTGTAGAGCGCGCCATCAAAGGCGCGGTCAATTTCGGAATGGGTGAAGGCGTATTCGGTTGCGTTGGTGCGGCTAGGCAGGTTAGCGGCGATGTGGACGTGGCAGTCGATAAAGCCGGGCATGACGGTCTGCGTCGTCATGTCTATGACCTCGGCGCCGGCGGGGGTTATGTAGCCTGCCTTGACGCCGGTGATGCGGTCATCGTGGATCAGGATCGACACCTGCTTCTGCGGCGTGGCCGAGACGCCATCGAGCAGGGTGCCGGCGTGGATCACGAGATCCTTCGCGGACGCGCTCCCCGCGAGCGCCATCATCAGAGCAAGCGTCGCCACACCATATTTTATTGTCATATTCATCCCCTTCCACACACAAAGTCAGGTGAGGCTATGCCGCCCTCAGGTTTCTGACAAGGTGTTATGGCAATAAACGCAAAGACACCTATCTTGGCAGGCATGACCGTTTTTATCGATGACATGTACAGGTACGCGATCGGCCAGTTTCGCGGTATGCAGATGTCGCATATGATCGCCGATACCGACGCTGAGTTGCACGCCCTGGCGGCTCGCATCGGCATGAAGCGCGAATGGTATCAGGGCGATCATTACGATGTGCCGTTGACACGGCGTGATCAGGCGCGGGCGTTGGGCGCGGTGGCTGTCACCTGGCGCCAGTGCGGGGCGATGCGCCGCCGCCGGCAGATCGAAGGCCGGTGTGGCGCGCCGGAAGAGGCTGTGCGCTGGTATGCTGGCTGGCGGCGCGCGCAAAAGAGTTCAACAGGAGAGACCTGAAATGACCGCCTATGTCATCTTGATCCGCGACCGGATCACCAACCCCGAAGAAATGGCCATCTATGCCGAGATGGCCAAAAAGGCGCGTGGCGACCATCCGCCGCGTCCGTTGGCTTTTTACGGGGATAAGGTGGCACTGGAAGGCCCCGAGGCCGACGGCATCGTTATCCTGGAATTCGACGATATGGATCATGCCCGCAAATGGCACAACTCTCCGGCCTATCAGGCGGCGATGCAGCACCGCCATCTGGGCGCTGACTATCGCGTCCTGCTGGTCGATGGCGTCAAGCCGGCTTAAGGACTATACTGATCCAGGTTGCGCCGGGCGAGTGCATATGGACAGAATTGCTCTTTTTCCTCCTCCCTACGCAGTGGGGAAGAGGAAGTTGCTGTGGCCTTCCAGTCCCAGCAAATAAGCCTTGGCTTCAAGGCCGCCGGCGAAGCCCGTCAGCTTGCCGTTGCCGCCGATAACGCGGTGGCAGGGCGCGATGATCGAGATCGGGTTCTTGCCGTTGGCGGCCCCGACCGCGCGCGAGGCGGAGGGTCTGCCGAGTTGCGCCGCCAGTTGGCCATAGGTGCGGGTTTCGCCGAACGGGATCGCCAGCAGTGCCAGCCAGACCTGTTTCTGGAAGTCGGTCCCGTTGAAGGCCAGCGGCAGGGAAAAGCTCGTGCGACGGCCGGCGAAATAGTCATCCAGTTGCTGCGCGGTTTCCCGCAGGATCGTGTGGTTGACATCTTCCACAGTCTCTCCGAGACGCACGCGCTTCGGGTCGTCGTTTTCCCATAGAATGGCCATCAGACCGTGTTGGCGGGCCACCAGCTTGAGCCGGCCGACAGGCGAGGGATAATGCAGATGGGCAATGGTCATGATGGGGTTCACGTAAGGGCAGCACTTGTTTACAGGCAGGATGTGGCATTTTGTGGCAGCAGGTGCAAAGTAAGCCCTCCACCACCGCATCTCGCGCTGACGCGCATCGTGCGGTCCCCCTCCCCAACACGTTGGGGAGGTATAAGATTGTTTTATACTCCCCGGCCCTCAACTCTTAACACACCTATTAACCACTTCTTCACCAGACAGAGGGTAATTTTTGCCTAGTTCCGGCGGGCGGAGCTATGCCCAGACGGCAGTGCGTTTTAGTATCCGGAGCCTCTCTTGGCCACTGCAGCGGCAGCGATTCCTATTCCCTTCAAGGCCAGTGAGATCTTTGGCTGGCTGAAGCGCGGTGAAGTGGTGATGGCGCTTGGCGTCATCCTGATCATCGTCTTCCTGATCATCCCGATCCCCAGCATCCTGCTTGATATCCTGCTGTCGCTGTCAATCATGACCGCCATCCTGATCCTGATGACCGCCCTGCTGATCAAGAAGCCGCTCGAATTCTCGGCCTTCCCGACCGTTCTACTCGTTACCACCATGTTCCGCCTGTCGCTGAACGTGGCCTCAACGCGCCTGATCCTCAACCACGGTCACGAAGGCGAGGCCGCCGCCGGCGCCACCATCAAGGCCTTCGGCAATCTGCTGATGCAGGGTAATTTCATCATCGGGCTGGTGCTGTTCGCCATCTTCATCCTGATCAACTTCGTGGTCATCACCAAGGGTTCGGGCCGTATCGCCGAAGTGGCGGCGCGCTTCACCCTCGATTCGATGCCGGGCAAGCAGATGGCCATCGACGCCGACCTGTCGTCCGGCCTGATTGATCAGGACGAAGCCAAAAAGCGCCGCAAGGAGGTCGAACAGGAATCGGGCTTCTTCGGCGCCATGGACGGTGCCTCGAAGTTCGTGCGCGGCGATGCCGTGGCTGGTCTCGTCATCACGGCGATCAATATCGTCGGCGGTATCCTGATCGGCATGTTCAGCCACCAGCTTCCGATTGGTGAAGCCGCCAGCAAATATATCGAACTGACGGTCGGCGACGGTCTGGTGACGCAGATACCCGCCCTGATCATCTCGATGGCCGCCGGTTTTCTGGTGTCGAAGGCCGGCGTCGATGGTTCGGCCGACAAGGCGCTGGTGGCGCAACTGGCCACCAATCCGGTCGCGCTAGGCATGGTCTCGGCCGCCGCCGGTGTGCTCGGTCTGGTGCCCGGCATGCCGATCATCCCCTTCGCCGTCATTTCGCTGGCTGCGGGCGCCCTGGCCTGGAAGATCGGCCGCGCCCCGCCGCCGCCCACGCCCGCGCAGGTCGCCGCCATGACGCCGGTCGAGCCGGTCGATGAGCCAATCTCGGCGGCGCTCGCCATTGATGACGTCAAGATCGAGCTGGGCCTCGGTCTGCTTGGCCTGATCAACGATCTCGACGGCCGCAAGCTGACCGACCAGATCAAGGCGCTGCGTCGCACGCTGGCGCAGGAGTACGGCTTCATCATGCCGTCGGTGCGCATCCTCGACAACATGCGCCTCAATAATCAGGGCTATGCCGTCCGCATCAAGGAAATGGAAGCCGGTGAGGGCGAGGTCCGCATTGGTTCGCTGATGGCCATGGACCCGACCGGCCGTCAGGTTGAGCTGCCGGGCGAGCACATGAAGGAGCCGGCGTTTGGTCTGCCGGCCACCTGGATCGACAACGCCCTGCGCGAAGAGGCCACCTTCCTCGGCTACACCATCGTCGATCCGGCCACGGTCATCACCACCCACCTGACCGAAATCCTCAAGGATAATATGGCCGACCTGCTCAGCTATTCGGAACTATCGAAGCTGCTGCGCGACCTGCCGTCCGATGAGAAGAAGCTGGTCGATGATTTGATCCCGCAGGTGGTCTCGACCGCCACACTGCAACGCGTGCTGCAGGCCCTGCTGAAGGAGCGCGTGTCGATCCGCGATCTGGCGGCGATCCTTGAAGCCCTCGGTGAAGCGGCCGGACACACCAAGTCGATTACCCAGATGGTCGAGCACGTTCGCTCGCGGTTGGCGCGGCAACTGTGCTGGCAAAACCGCTCGGATGATGGAAGCTTGCCGATCGTCACCCTGTCGCATGACTGGGAAAGCGCCTTCTCGTCATCTCTGGTGGGGCAGGGTGAGGATCGCCAACTCACCATGGCGCCATCGGCCTTGCAGGAGTTCATCCGTGGTGTGCGCGATACCTTTGAGCGCGTGTCGATGAACGGCGAGGTGGCGGTGCTTTTGACCTCGCCCAATATCCGCCCGTTCGTGCGCTCGATCATCGAACGCTTCCGCGCCAACACGGTGGTGATGAGCCAGAACGAAATCCACCCGAAGGTGAAGCTCAAGACCGTGGGGCAGGTGTAGCAGCTTGCTCTTAACCACACCTGCCAAGAAGCACTTGACAACACAGACCTAAACGCCTTTTAGCTAGGGCACGGAGCGCGAAATTCGTCCATCGGGCGAGTTTTTTCGGGGAAGTGGCATGAAGCGTATCATCAGACAGGTATTCGGCACCACGCGCCCCAAGGAAATCTGGGGCGACCTGCTCACCTTCGAACGTCTGGTCACCAAGCCCATCGTCCATATCGTCTACTGGGTCGGCCTGGGCCTGCTCATCATCGCCGCCTTCGCCGTGGCCGGTATCACGGTCGGCACGGTGATCAAGGAAGGTCTGCCCTGGGGCGTGCTGCTGGCCCTGCCGTTTTTCATCGTCGGTATGCTCTCGATTCTGGTCGGTGTGCTTTTGTGGCGGGGGTTCTGCGAATTCTATCTGGCGGTCATGAGCATCGCCGACGATCTGCGCCATCTGCGCCAGTATCAGGAAAAGCTCGTCCAGCCCGAGCCGCGCGCCTATGCGGCGCCGGAAACGGCTGAGGCGGCGGCTCCGGAAGCGGCACCACCGGTGGCCGATGCGCCTGCGCCGACCGTCAGCGATCCGGAAAAGAACCTGCTTGAAGACCCGTTCTTCCGTCCGCGTTTTGAAAAGCGTGAGTTTTAAGTCTTTATCCTCCCCTGTAGCGAAGCGTTCGGGGGAGGTATCAGCGCCCATTTCTTCAGGGCGAGGCCCGAAGGGCTGGTGTCGCTGACGGAGGGGGCGACCCCCAAGTCAGCAAAGAAGCCCCCTCCGTCGCCGGCTACGCGGCGACACCTCCCCCGCTTCGCAAGGGAGGATCAGGCTTACTTCACTGCGTTCACAAAAGCCTGCGCCAGCGGTTTCGGGCGTCCTAAGCGATCAAACAGCACCGGTTCGTCCGGGATCAGCGACTTCCCGCCCTGCGGCGTATTCAGCCAGGAATCGGAATCGCGCAAGGCCCATATCGTCAGGCCGTAACGCTGGTTGGCCGGCACATCGTGATAGGCCTCCAGCAGTTCATTCAGCGTCCGCACCTGATCGATGCGCGGTTGCGCCACCGGCGTCGGATGATCTTCGCGCAAGGAGATATCCAGCTCGGAAATATGCACTTTCAAACCGAGTGAAGCGATATCGGCGATCGCGCTCCTGATCAAACCCGGCGTGATTCCGGCGTCGATGTGGGTCTGGGTGCCGACGCCGTGCAGCGGGGCGCCGTTCTTCAGCAGGGTCTCGATCAGCTTCAGGAAGGTGACGCGCTTTTTCGGCGTCAGTTCGAGATTGTAGTCGTTGATAAACAAAAGGGCCTGAGGATCGGCGCGGTGCGCCGCTTCCAACGCCAGACCGATATAATCGTCGCCCAACACCTTTTGCCACAGACACGGACGCAAACCGCGGCCGTCGTTCCAGATGGGCTCATTGACCACATCCCAGCTCGGAATCACGCCCCTGTAGCGCCCCATCACGCCGGCGATATAATCGACATAGGCGTTGAGAAAGGCGTCAGGCTTGGCGCTCAGTTTTTGGAAATATTCGCCGTCCTGTGCATACCAGATCAGGGTGTGGCCATGCACGGTCATGCCGTTGCGGCGGGCAAAACCAACCATTTTATCGGCGCGATCAAGCTTCAGAGAGCCGTCCGCTTGCAGGACGTACTCCATCTTCATTTCCCATTCCGCCGTCAGGCGCGAGAATTGTCGCGCCGCCAGGGCCGACCATGCGGGATCGGAGACCTTGGTGGCGCTGGTGGCGACGCCGAGGGGATAGGGGGTAACGGATTTGAGCGGCGGAATATCGCCATAGGCCGCTTCGGCATCGGCGGGCAGGCTCTGGCTCAGGGCCAGGGCCGCACCACCCGCCAGCAATCCGCGACGATGCATGTTTAAGCCGGACGCTTCATGCGCAGCGCCGCTTCGTCGAGCGCCGCGTCTTCCAGACGCTTGTCATTGGCGACGCGCTTGAGGTGGGTCACCTCGGCGACGTGTTCGAATTTCTTGAGGTCTTCAAAGGCCATGCCGAGTGAATCGCGCACGCCTTCTTCTTCCTGCACGATCAGGTCGAGATCGCTCACCACGGCCTCGCGGCGCATCTGGAACCCGCGCTTATAGGCGGTCAGGCTCTGCGACATCATCGGATCTTGCGAGGCGCGCACACATTCCAGCTCGTATTCAGCATCGAGCGTGGCCAGCTTCATTTCGGCGTGGGTGCGGCGGGTGACCACTTCGGCCAGGCGCTTTTGCAGGGTTTCGACCTCGAAGGTGGACAGACGGATTAGTGATTTTGCCCATTTGGTCATGATTTATCCTTTGCGCTCAAACGCCGCGCGAGCTTCCTCGCATCAGCTCGGGCGGGCACTTGCCCTTGCCGAAAGCCTTGGCTTTCGGAGCCCATTTTATACTGTGGCCTATAGATTTTAAGCCCCACCGAGAATCTCTGCCAAAAGGGTAAAGGACTCGTCAAGAGGGGTGTATTCATCCTTATTCTGACGCAAAAATTGTTCGATATCAGGGCTGAGGATAATGGCGCGGTCGACATCGGGATCGGCGCCGGAACGATAGGCGCCAATGCGAATCAATTCTTCCATGTTCGAGTAGCTGGCCATCACCTTGCGCGCCTGTCTGACGACCTCGCGTTCGGGTATCGACTGGCATTCGGGCATGGTCCGGCTGATCGATTTCAGCACGTCAATGGCGGGGAAGCGACCGCGTTCGGCGATGCTCCGGCTCATGACGATATGGCCGTCCAGAATGCCGCGCACGGCATCGGCGATCGGTTCGTTATGATCGTCGCCATCGACCAGCACAGTGAAGAGGCCGGTGATCGGCCCGCCTTGCGTGCCGTCTTCGCGCACCGGGCCGGGGCCGGCGCGTTCGAGCAGTTTCGGCAATTCAGCGAAGCAGGTCGGGGTATAGCCCTTGGTCGTCGGCGGCTCGCCCGTGGCCAGGCCGATCTCGCGCTGGGCCATGGCGAAGCGCGTCACCGAATCCATCAGGCACAGCACTTCCAGCCCCTGATCGCGCAGGAATTCCGATAAGGCCAGCGTCATATAGGCGGCCTGACGGCGTTTCAGCGCCGGCTCATCCGAGGTGGCGACCACGACGATGGCGCGTTTCAGGCCTTCAGGTCCGAGTGTTTCTTCAATAAATTCGCGCACTTCGCGGCCGCGTTCGCCGATCAGCCCGACCACGACGGCATCGCAGGTGGCCTCTCTAGCCAGCATCGACAGCAGCACCGACTTGCCGACGCCGGAGCCGGCGAAGACGCCGAGACGCTGGCCGCGGCAACAGGTGGTGAAAACGTCCATGGCGCGGACACCGAGATTAAGCCGCTCACCGACACGCGCGCGCTTGTGCGCCGACGGTGGGGCGGCCTTGAGCAGATAGCCTTCCTTGCCTTGTGGCAGGGGGCCGAATTCATCAATGGCCTGACCGAAACTATCAACAATGCGGCCGAGCCAGGCGGTGGTGGGGTAGACCTTGGCGCCTTCGGCGGAAATGCGGATTTCCGCGCCGGGGGTGACGCCTTCGACCGGCCCGAACGGCATCATTAGCGCGCGGTCTTCGCGGAACCCAACGACTTCGACGGGCAGGGGGGTATCGTGGCGGCGTATGATCTCGCAGCGCGCCCCGACCTGCATGTAGCTTAGGCCACCCTTGGCCTCGATCAACAGGCCGTTGACCACCGCCACGCGCCCGTAAACGCGCAAGGGTTCGATATTTTTCACCATGTCGACGAGATCTTGCATGGCGGCGAGTATGGTAAATGAGAGCTTAAGAAAGGTTAACGGGCACGCTAAGAAAGCAAGAAACCCCAGCACCATTTTGCGAACGCTTCGCTTTTTGGGAGGTATAATGATCTTGTACCTACCCGGCTTTGCCGGGGAGGGGGACCGAAGCGCGTCAGCGCGTTGGTGGTGGGGTATCTTGCTTTCTACACGACTTGACCGCCTGCATTGCACCTGGTCTAAATGCGCAGGGGGATGGAATGCGCGCCTATTATACCGCTGAGCGGCCGAAATTTTTCAGTGACACGGATGCGCATATCATCGGTGAACTGACCTTGCGCCATCGCCATGATCTTGAAGAGAACCAAAAAGGCGCGTGGTTGCAGCAGATCAATATCCTGCGCGGGGCCCTGAAAGACGCACCGGATTTTACCCTCTATTTCGAGTTTTCCATTCCGCGCATGGGCAAGCGCGCCGATGCCGTGGTGGTGATTGGCGACTGTATTTTCGTTATCGAGTTCAAGGTCGGCAGCGCCACCTTCGATCGTCATGCTATCGAGCAGGTGGAAGATTACACGCTCGATCTCAAGAACTTCCATCAGGGCAGTCATGACCTGTCGATCGTGCCGATTCTGGTGGCGACGAAGGCGGCGGCCTCGCGCGATATCCAACTGGAACTGGCGCTCGATCAGGTGGCAGCCCCCCTCTGTCTGGCGGTGACCGATCTTGGCGCGGTGATCCGCATGATCGCGGCTCATCACAAGACACCGTTCGATGCCGGCGCGTGGGCGGCCAGCGGTTATCGGCCAACGCCAACGATCATCGAAGCTTCGTGTGCTCTTTTTGCTCGGCATGAAGTTGAAGATATTGCACGCAATGATGCTGGCGCAATCAACATGGGGCGGACACAGACTAAACTTAGCCAAGTTATTGCGACGGCAAAGCTGGAACATAGAAAAGCAGTTTGTTTTGTCACAGGTGTGCCGGGTGCGGGAAAAACACTGGCGGGACTTCATGTTGCGACATTGAGAAGCGACAAAACTAAAGATGAACATGCCACGTTTCTATCGGGGAACGGCCCGCTTGTGGCCGTTTTGAGAGAGGCGCTTACTCGTGATCAGCACGACCCTAAAAAGGGAACAAAATCAAATGTAAGCCGAAAGGTGAATGCTTTCGTTCAAAACATTCATACATTCAGAGATGATTATGCTCGCAATAATGATGTTCCGTCTGATCATGTGGTGGTGTTTGACGAGGCCCAGCGCGCCTGGACGAAACATCAGGCGTCGAAGTTCATGCAGTCGAAACGCGGTGTCGCCGATTTCGACATGTCCGAGCCGGAATTCCTGCTCAGCGTCATGGATCGTCACGCCGACTGGTGCACGGTGGTGTGCCTGATCGGCGGTGGCCAGGAAATCAATACCGGCGAGGCGGGCTTGTCCGAATGGATGGCGGCGATCCGTGATCGTTTCCCGCACTGGCAGGTCTATGCCTCGGCGCAGATCGTCCAGCCAGATTACGACCTGAACCGCGAGGCGAAGCGTTTTATCGCCACCGAGCAGGTCCGTCTGCACGAGGATCTGCATCTCGGTGTTTCGATGCGCTCCTTCCGCGCCGAAACCCTGTCGGACTTTATCTCTCACCTGCTCAACGGCGATGCGACCGCGGCGTGTCAGGCGCACGAAAAGCTCGAAAGCTACCCCATCTTTCTGACGCGGGATCTGGCGGTCGCTAAGGCCTGGCTGCGCCATCAGGCGCGCGGGTCTGAGCGTTATGGTCTGGTGGCGTCATCGGGTGCACAGCGCTTGCGGCCGGAGGGTATCTATATCAAGGCGGCGATCGATCCGCCCAACTGGTTTCTGAATGATCGCAGTGATGTGCGCTCGTCCTTCTATATGGAAGAGGTCGCCAGCGAATTCGACGTGCAGGGTCTGGAACTGGATTTCACCGGTATCTGTTGGGACGCCGACTGGCGCTTTATCGATGGTGAATGGCAGGCGTGGAATTTCAAGGGCACGAAGTGGCAGAAGGTGAGTGCCGATATGCGCCGGCTCTATCTGAAAAACGCCTATCGCGTCCTGCTGACCCGCGCACGGCAGGGCATGGTGATCTTCGTGCCCCCGGGCGATGACGCCGATCCGACCCGCCCCAAAAGCTTCTATGATGAGACGTGGGCGTTCCTGCAAAACTGCGGCTTGCGGGCTTTGAGTATGTGATCTAATATTATTTGATCATAAAATAAACGTGTGAGGTTGCCATGCCGTCGATGAGTGTATCCCTGTCCGACAAGATGCGCGGCTTTATCAAATCGCGTGTTGAAGGCGGCGATTATCATAATGAGAGCGAATATATCCGAGATCTGGTGCGCCGCGATCAGGAGCGTTTGATGAACGAGGATCAATTGCTGGCAGAGTTGCGAGCGGCCAGTGCCAGTGGGGTGAGTGACAGAACGCTTCCGGACATCATGCGCGAGGTTAAAGAGCGTCTGAAAGCCGATGGCCGTCTATAAGCTTTCTGAGCAGGCTCAGGCCAAATTGATCGACATATACGAATATTCGCTTCTTAATTTCGGAGAGCGGCAAGCGGATGCCTATTATATGTCCCTCCACGAAACATTCGAACGGCTGGTTCAGTCACCATCAATCGGCCGGCAATTTCATGAATTTCGCCGTCACCAGCATAATCAGCATATTATTTTCTACGAACCGATAGATGAGGGCATCAAAATCACGCTGATCTTCCATCATAGTGAAAACATAGACGCCAAATTCAGGTGATGGCCCTATCTCTTCTGTGTTCCCAAAATATTGATCAGGCGGTTAGTGGCCTCTCATGCTATAATCCCTGTCCGAGGCGGGGTTTTTGAGGAGTCCTGACCATGTTCTTTATGAAAGATGCGGCGTCACAGGTATTGGATATCAATATTGGCCGCGTGCTGGAGATGTTTCGCAGCGGCATTCTGGATCGTGAGCAGGCACGCGAAGGCCTTACACGCTACTTTGAAGGCGCCGCCCGCCACGATTCATCCGATCTTTCGGTCTATCTGACGCGCATCATCGAACGGGTCGAAACCGGCGCGCTGGAACCCAAGGAAGCGCGGATGCGACTGGTCAAGGCGGCCCTGGCGTCGGAAAAGAACGATCTGCGCTATGCCGATATCCTCCACAGCATGGCCGAGACCGTTTAATCCCGTGTGAGTCCGCGCAATGTGCGATGCGGGCGTGAGCTTCACAGCCGCCTCAATACCGCATTTTTATTTTCCGGACTCTTTCGTGCCCGGATTTCCTCTCAGTGTGTGATTCAAATGACTCACTCACCAAAAAGGACGGTGAAAATCCTGTGCATAAAGAGAATTGTTGACTCGCGAACTCTTGTGCCCGATTCGCAAATCACCCTAGTCCTTTAGACTTAGTTTTAAACTGAGTTGTTAAGCTTAACGAATCTTAAGGGATTTCCTGTTTAGCATGAAGGTTAACGGTGTCCGCATATCGCGGCCGCTCTTTCGTTACCCACAAGCCGGGAGGGGCTTATATGCGCGTACTATTGATTGAAGATGACAGCGCGACAGCGCAAAGCATCGAGCTGATGCTGAAGTCGGAAGGCTTTAACGTCTATACGACCGATCTCGGCGAAGAGGGTATCGATCTCGGCAAGATCTACGATTACGACCTGATCCTGCTCGACCTGAGCCTGCCGGACATGTCCGGTCTGGAAGTGCTGCGCCAGTTGCGCGTCGGCAAGATCAACACCCCGATCATGATCCTGTCGGGTACGTCGGAAATCGACACCAAGGTCAAGACGCTCGGCTCCGGCGCCGACGACTACATGACCAAGCCTTTCCACAAGGACGAACTGATCGCGCGCATTCACGCCGTTGTCCGTCGTTCCAAGGGCCACGCCCAATCGGTTATCCGCACCGGCGACATCGTCGTCAACCTGGATGCCAAGACCGTTGAAGTTTCCGGCAACCGCGTCCACCTGACCGGCAAGGAATACGAAATGCTTGAGCTTCTGAGCCTGCGCAAGGGCACGACGCTCACCAAGGAAATGTTCCTCAACCACCTCTACGGCGGTATGGACGAGCCCGAACTGAAGATCATCGACGTGTTCATCTGCAAGCTGCGCAAGAAGCTGGCCGTGGCCGCCGATGGCAACCACTACATCGAAACCGTCTGGGGCCGTGGCTATGTGCTGCGCGATCCGCACGAACAAGGTTCGACGGTCGCCGCCTAATCCGCGCGCCGCGTCTTTACGAGTATCGAAAAAGCCTGCCGACCTCTCTCGGCAGGCTTTTTTGTGCGCTTTTCATGCGCCCGCCAGACGGGGTCAGTTTTTATTATCAATTCATTCACCCATTTCGTAAATTCAAGAATAAACAATAGGTGGTAGCCTGATCTCGTATCGAAGCCGCCAGCATGTCGCTGGCCGTTTCCTGCGCAGGGGCTGGCTATGACGACAGGTTTTCGCACATTCAACGTTCTCTTCCTTAGCGCGCATAATGCCGCGCGTTCCATCCTCGCCGAGGCGCTGCTCAACCGACTGGGCGCCGGCCGTTTTGAAGCGCGCTCGGCCGGTTTCGATCCGGCGCCGGACATCAGTCCTTATGCGCTGGCGCTGCTGAACAAGATCAACTATCAGGCCGATCGCCTGTCCGCCAAGGCGATGCCGGCCGTGATCGGCGCAGAGGATCCCGGCTATGATTTCATTATCCGCCTGTCGCCCGATCGCCGCACCCGTCAGGAGGGACAGCGTCGTATGCCGCAGTTTCTCGGTCAGCCGGTCATGATCGATTGGCACATGCCCGATCCGTCCGACATGATGGGCTCGTCCGGCGCCATTGCTGCCGCCTATTCCGATATTTTCAATCACTTGGCGGCGCGCCTCGACGCCATGGCCAATTTGCCGATCGAGATGCTGGAAAGCGCCGGTATCACGCAGCGCCTCGAACGCATGGGCGGAGAGACCTTACGCTTCGCCGCTTGATTTAGCTCAAGCGCTGGACTGGGCGTCCCCCATGGCTCACGCGCACCATTTTTCCTGAAAGAATGGGCGCAGCGGGCTCTTGCCCTTGCCGAGATGCGTTGAAGCCATCGCATCTCGGAATGAAACCCGTCCTCCCTGAACCTACGGCGCGCTGCCAGCCCCACGGCGGCGCGCCATTTTTTTAAATCGCCTTAAAATGTTGCGATCACGGGGAATTTTGTGGGCAAGGCCGGAGCCTGCCTTTATGTTTCCTTAGTTCCGTAATAGGAAAGCCCCTCCCCAGTCAGTTGCGCTCTTTATATAGTTCTACGGGCGTTGGCGTTTCCAAAAGGCCGAATTATGATCAGCGAAGATGCGGTGGTTAATCTGTTTGCCCTGGCCCATCCCGGCCGTCTGAATGTTTTCCGCACGATCGTCCAGGCCGGGCCCGATGGTATGGCGGCGGGCAAGATCGCGGCCAGCAATGGCATACCGGCCAACACAGCCTCGACCCACCTCAGCATCCTGACCGGCGCCGGCCTGCTCACCGCCTATCGTGACGGTCGTTCGATCATCTATCGCGCCAATTTCGCCCACTATGCCGACCTGATGGGCTTCCTGCTCGAAGACGTCACCGAGAGCAATGCCGAGGCCGCCACATCGCTGCACGCCTATTTCAAGAACCGTCCGGTGGCGAAGGTCTGAGCTTGACCGTCACCCTCTATCATCGTCCGCAGTGCGCCACGTCGCGCAAGGTGCTGGCCCTTATTCGCGCTCACGGCATCGAGCCGGTGGTGATCGATTACGTTCAGGCCGGCTGGACGAAGGATCAGCTCGTGGCACTTTTTAACGCCATGAAACTGAAGCCGCGCGACCTCCTGCGCATCAAAGGCACGCCGGCGGAAGCGCTGGGCCTGACCGATCCTGCCGTCAGCGAGGCGCACCTCCTGACCGCCATGGTCAAGCATCCGCTTCTTGTCGAACGTCCCATCGTTGTCAGCGACAAGGGCACGCTGCTGGCGCGTCCGCCAGAACGGGTTCTCGAAATTCTATAGATGTGGAAGTGTTTCGGGTCGCCAAAAGGCCGGTCCTTTGCCACTATCAAGACAAGATTTGAGACCTGTCACTCTATTCTGATGATATTCTTATTTTTTGAGCAACGCCCTCATACCTGATCCTGCTTAAACAGCCGTATTTCTGGCCAACCGTGTCATTATTGTCATTCACCTCAGACCGCACCCACTCAATCGGGGGCTTATATTCAGAAAGAGGATGGACGTTATGAAAACTAAACTTTCCTATAAGATCACCGGCGCTGTTGTCGCCATCATGGCCGCCACCGCCCTGAGCGCTTCGGCCCAGGACGCAACCGCGCCCGCCAACCCTACCGTGCCGCCGGTAACCGCCACGACCACGGCGCCTGACGCCGTGCCGGCCACCCCGCCGATCGATCAGGCAACAACCGCGATGGCCCCGGCTGCCGCGCCGGCCATGGCCACCGATAGCGGTGCCGCCAAGGACTTCATCCGCGAAGCCTACATGGCCAATGAATTCAGCATCGCCGCGGCACAGCTCGCCGCCACGCAAGGCGAAAGCGCCGAAGTGAAGGCGACCGCCAAGACTGTGCTCGACAACGGCCTCAAGACCCGTGACGGCATGGTCGCCGCCATTCAGGGTGCCACGACCGACATGCACTTCGACCAGAACTACACCCCTGAGTACCAGACCAAGCTGGGTGAGCTGAAGGCCGCCAAGGGTGCCGACTTCGACGCCAAGTATGTCGCGGCCCAGGGCGAAGTGAACGACAAGGCCGAGAGCGTTTTCAAGTCCTATGCCGCCAGCGGTACGGATGAAACCGTGAAGACCTTCGCCGCCAACACCCTGCCGGTGCTCAACGCCAATGGCGATGCACTCGATGCCGTGGCTCAGGGCGGCAACTAACCCAATATCCATGGATCGGGATGTGCCCTCGTCCTGATCGCGGGCGAAAAAATCCCCCGGACTCGCGTCCGGGGGATTTTTTGTGGCGGATAGCTTTTGAGCCTATCGGTTCAGCATGGCCATGCCGGCCTCGGTGTAGCGTGCGCCGGCAAAGCCGGTTTCGCCGATCACCGCTTCGATCTCTGACAGGTCGGTTGCGCTTAAGGTCACGTTCGCCGAGGCGATATTTTCCATGAGGCGATCCAGATGACGCGTGCCGGGAATTGGCACGATCCAGGGTTTTTGCGCCAGCAGCCAGGCCAGGGCCAGTTGCGCCGGCGTGACGCCCTTCGCCTTCGCCAGATCGGTGAGGGCATCGACGGTGCGGGTGTTCTGCGCCTTGGCGTCGCCTGTAAAGCGCGGGCTGGTGTTGCGGTAATCGCCGGGATCAAGGGCGGCATCTTTCAGCGCGCCCGTCAGGAAGCCGCGGCCGAGCGGCGAGTAGGGCACGAAACCGATGCCAAGCTCTTCGAGTGTCGGCAGGATCTGCGTTTCCGGATCGCGCGTCCATAGCGAATATTCGCTCTGCACGGCGGCGACCGGCTGCACGGCGTGGGCCTTGCGGATGGTGGCGGCCGAGGCTTCCGACAGGCCGAAATGCCTGACCTTGCCGGCCTGGATCAGGTCGCCGACCGTGCCGGCCACGTCTTCGATCGGTACGTTAGGATCGACGCGGTGTTGGTAAAGCAGGTCGATATGATCGGTGCGCAGGCGTTTCAGCGAGGCATCGACGACCTCGCGGATATGGTCCGGGCGCGAATTGACGCCGGTCAGGCTGCCGGGTTGCTGGCCCATGGCGAAGCCGAATTTGGTGGCGATCACCACCTGATTGCGCACCGGCTTGAGCGCTTCGCCAACCAGTTCTTCATTGACGTAGGGGCCATAGACCTCGGCCGTATCGAAGAAGGTGACGCCAAGATCGACGGCGTCGCGCAGCAGTTTCAGGCAGGCGTCGCGGTCGGAAGGGCCGTAGGCCCAGCTCATGCCCATGCAGCCGAGGCCGATAGCGGAAACGTCAAGGCCGGACTGGCCCAGGGTGCGTATTTTCATTTGGGGAGGTTCCTCTCACAGAAAGCCCGGCATATGTGGGGTGGCTGCCCGCGCGTGGAAAGGCTTCACGCAGAATGTTACCCTATCGGGCGGCGCGCGTCACCTTGGCCTCTGCCTTGGCCTGGGCCTTGGCGGCATCGATATGGCGCCCCATCGCTTTTACGAAGGGCAGGCGGCGCAAAAACAGACGAAAGGCGATGGCGACCACCGCGAAGCCCATCCAAATCTCCGGCTTGTTGTATTCCGGATGCAGGTCGTAGACGAAGACTTTAAAGCCGATGGAGAGCGCCAGATAGGGCACAAGGATCGCGCCCCAACGGACAAACTCATCCTTGATGAAGCCGCTGGCACCGTCGGGGTGATAGCGCCAGGCCGACTGGCTGACCAGCCAGCGGATCAGCACGATCAGGGTGACCACGATCAGGGTGATGGCCGTGGAGATAAGCACCATCAGCAAGGGATGGGCATGTTGCCAGGCCAGCGAAGCGGCCTGCTGTTGCGCGGGAGACATGAGGCGACGCCTTTTTAAGAGTGAACCTTGGCCTTAATGTCCACTGTTACCGCTTTTGGATGACCTGGAAACGAAAAAAGCGTGAGGGTTGATCCGTAAACGAAAACCCCGCCGGTCAGGGACCGACGGGGTTAAAGTCATAAGGGCCAAGTCTGCCTTAAGCGGTTCGGCGCGCACCGGTCTGGGCGGAGGCGGCGTTCTTGATATAGAGGCCGCGCATACCGGGCATGGGCTTGAAGGCATCGGTGATGCCCAGCACGGTCTCGGCGGCACCCAGAAACAGGCAGCCGTCATCGGCCAGCAGGGTGGCCATCTGTTCGAGCACGCGCTTCTTGGTCTCGATATCGAAATAGATCAGGACGTTGCGGCAATAGATGACATCCTGACGGCCGACGCTGCGCAGGTCTTCGAGCAGGTTCAGTTTCTTGAAACGGATGCTCGAGCGCAGCTTTGGCGAGATGCGCCACATCTCGTCGACCTTCTCAAAATGCTTGACCATCATGGTGATCGGCAGGCCGCGCTGGACCTCGAACTGGGTGTAGAGGCCGGCCTGGGCCTTTTCCAGACAACGGTCGGAAATGTCAGTCGCCAGAATATCGAGATTGATGCGCGGGAACTGGGGCTTGGCCTCGTCCATAAGCATGGCCAGAGAATAGGGCTCCTGGCCGGTGGAACAGGCGGCGCACCAGACCTTGAGATCGCCCGACAGGCGGGCCTTGGCCAGTGCCGGCAGGATATCGCTCTTGAACTGATCAAACGGCGCCTTGTCGCGGAAGAAGAAGGTCTCGTTGGTGGTCATGGCGTCGGTGACGCTGGCCATCAGCTTCTCATCGCGCTTGGTGCGCAGGGCGCTGAGCAGGGCCGAGACATTGGCGAAGCCTTCGCGTCGCGCCACGGGCGACAGACGGCTTTCGATCAGGTAGGTCTTGTCCGAGCCGAGAATGAGGCCCGAGCGGGCTTTCAGCGTGGCGGCGAGGTGTTCGATGTCTTCGGGGTTCATTGGGGCCGTTCTCCACGGGCAAATACTTTACAGGCCGCAGACAGGCCATCGATAGGTTTAATGATTTCAGCGAGGCCGGCTTCGGCTACGGCGCCGGGCATGCCCCAGACGACGCTGGACGCTTCGTCCTGCACCAACACAGAGGCATTGGCGGCCACCAGGGCGCTGGCGCCGTCACGGCCATCATGGCCCATGCCGGTCAGGACGACGGCGAGCGCGTGATTGCCATAGAGGGCGGCGGCGGACTGGAACAGGGGATCGACCGCCGGGCGGCACCAGTTGACCTGAGGGCCCTGATCGAGCTTGATCGTGGGCAGGCCGAGCGGGCCTTTGACGGTCATGTGGAAGTCGCCGGGGGCGATATAGACGTGGCGCGAGGTGACCGGCATGCCGTCCTTGGCTTCCAGCACCGTCATCGGCAGCGCCTTATCGAGGTGCTCGGCCAGGATGGCGGTAAAGGTGGCGGGCATGTGCTGCACGATGAAGATCGGCAGCTTCCAGTCGGGCCCCAGGCCCAGCAGGAAGGTGCGCAGAGCGGGCGGGCCGCCGGTCGAGGCGCCGACAAAAAGGGCGTCGATGCGCTTGGGGCCTGTGCTGCGCGGACGCAGGATGGGCGCGGCGGGGGGCGGTGGTGCGGATCGTGCGGGCGATAAAGGCGTGCGCGCCAGAGCACCCGGGCCGGCTGTCGAGGAACCTGCACCGGGAGCACCCTGCGTCGGACTGGCTGGTGCCGGGTTTGCTGGCGCGGCACCTGGCATAGGCCAGGAGCGTGTGCGGCCGCACAGGGCGCGGATCTTGGTGAGCAGTTCGGTACGGAAGCCGTCAGCGCCGCCGATCCGGCTTGAATCCGGCTTGGGTACATAGTCGGCGGCCCCCAGTTCGAGGGCGCGGATGGTGACATTGGCGCCGCGCGTCGTCAGCGTCGAGGCCATCAGAACCTTGAGGCCGGGCTTGGCGGCGAGCAGTTTCGGCAGGGCTTCAAGCCCGCCCATGTTCGGCATTTCGATGTCGAGGATCAGCACGTCCGGCTGGACTTCCTTGACCTTTTCGACGCCCTTGGCGCCGTCAATAGCGAGGCCCGCGAGCACCATGTCGGGCTCGTGCTCAAGCCAGCGCGAGATCAGCCCCCGCACGACCGCGGAATTGTCGACGATCATGATTTTCAGGGGCCGCAGGGATGCGGCGGTGTTGGAGGTCAGGGACATCTTTTAAGCTCAAATGCCGCGGGGCTTACACGCATCATTCCCTGAACAGGAAAGAGCGCGGCGGCCTTTGGCCTTGCCGAAAGCCCCGATGGCTTCCGGAGGTATGATCGTGCACGGCCATAGCCGTCGTTTGGCTTGCGATTACAGCAGGCCAACTTCGGAGAACTTGGCTTCGAGGATTTCGCCGTCGAAGGGCTTCATGATGTATTCCGAGGCGCCTTCGGTCAGGGCTTCGGTGATGTGGGCCAGATCGTTTTCGGTGGTGCAGAACACCACGATCGGGGCCTTGCCACCGTCTTCCTTGCGCAGGGCGCGCAGGAAGGTGATGCCGTCCATGACCGGCATGTTCCAGTCGAGCAAGATGGCGGCCGGCATGTTTTCCTTGCAGGATTTCAACGCTTCGGCGCCGTCATTGGCCTCGGCCACCTCAAACTGGAGGTTTTCCAGAATGCGTCTGGCGACTTTACGGATAACGCGGCTATCATCGACGACGAGACAGGTTTTCATCCTGATTTCCCTTATACTTCTGAAAGTTTAGGCCGCTTTAAGATGGGCGGCGTCCAAGAGTGTGTGTGGATCCAACACTATCAGAAGTTCCTTTTCTAATTGATAAACGCCGACGATTATTTCTGCCCAGCGTGGCGGAAGATTTCCGGGAGGGGCGTGGAACTTCTCATCGTCGAGTTTCAGCACCTCATCGACCGAGTCGATGACGAGGCCGTAACTGTCGCCATGCACTTCGAGTCCGATGGCCAGAGGTTCAGGCGCACCTTCTTCACGCGGCGGCAGACCGAGGCGGCGGCGGGCACAGACGGCGGTGACGATGCGGCCGCGCAAGTTCAGCACGCCGGCGATTTCGGAGCGCGACAAAGGCACGGGCGTCAGGCCGCGCGGATGAAAGACATCGTGGACGCGGGCGGCGTCAACACCGAAGAGCTGGCCGCCGACGCGGAGCGTTACGTAATCTTTCAGGCTCATGCGACAGCCCTTTCACTGGAAACATGGGAAACGGGGTGGCGCTGGTGTTCGGCCAGGCCACGCAGGTGGTAATAGTCGACATCGAGGATTTCGCAGGCCCGGCCCGAGATAATGGCGGTGCCGCGAACGCCCGGACGATCGGCCGACAGTTCGATGGTCATGTGGTCTTCGACGACATCGACGATTTCATCGACCGCCAGCCCCATGGCGTAACCTTCGCCAGTAAAGACGAGCAGGGGCTGGACATGGGCTTCTTCCCGCGAAGACGACAGCAGGCCTGTATAGTCGCTGCTGACGGTGAGGATCGGCATGAGTTTGCCGCGATATTGCAGGGCCGCGCGGCCTTCCATCATCTCGATCTTGTCAGATTCGACGTGTTCGAGGCGTGTGATGTGGGCCAGCTCGACCGCCTTCGGCGCGCCGGAGCCCGCCCTGAAGAGCAGCATGGCGACCTTTTCGCTGCCGGCGAAGGCGGTGGCATCTTCGGCGTCTTCCGAGGCTTTTTCTTCCAGCATATTGCCGGCGCGCTCACTCATGGCGTTCGGATCGAGGATCAGCACGACCGAGCCATCGCCCAGGATGGTGGCGCCTGAGAAGACATTGACATCGCGCAGGATGCTGGCCAGCGGCTTGACGACGATTTCCTCAGTATCGAGCACATCGTTGACAACGAGGCCGTAACGGCGCTCACCGACCTGGATGACCATGACGAAGGTGGCGTCTTCATCCTTGGCGGCTTCGAGTTGGAGCGTTGGCCCAAGCTGAACCAGCGGCAGAAGCTTGTTGCGCAGACGCAGGACGAGGGCGTCGTTGATCTTTTCAATCTTGTGCTCGGCGTTCTGGCCGGTGCGAACCAGTTCCATCACCGAGGTTTGCGGCACGGCGAATTTCTGGCCGCCGGCGCCGACGATGAGGGCCGAGACGATGGCCAGGGTCAGCGGGATCTTGATGGTGAAGGTGGTGCCGGAGCCCGGCACCGACAAAAGGTCGATCTGGCCGCCGATCTGTTCGATATTGGTGCGCACCACGTCCATGCCGACGCCGCGGCCGGACAGGTTGGTGACCGCCGCCGCCGTCGAGAAGCCCGGCGCGAAGATATAGCGCTGAACCTGCTGGTCGCTCAGGGTGTCCAACTCGTTGCGGGTCACCAGACCCTTTTCGAGCAGCTTTTCGCGGATGCGCGGCGTATTGAGGCCGCGACCGTTGTCGGAAATGCGGATGACGATATAGCCGCCTTCGTGGAAGGCCGACAGCTTGACGGTTCCGGTGGCGGGCTTGCCGAGGTCGATGCGCTCCTGGGTGCCTTCGAGGCCGTGGTCGGCCGAGTTGCGCACCATGTGGGTCAGCGGATCGCGGATCAGTTCGAGCACTTGACGGTCGAGTTCGGTGCCTTCGCCTTCCATGACGAGGTCGATCTTCTTGCCCAGTTCGTAAGAGAGGTCGCGCACCAGGCGGGGCAACTTCTTCCATGCGGCGCCGATCGGCTGCATGCGGGTCTTCATCACGCTGTCCTGCAGTTCGCCGGTCAGGGTGGACAGGCGTTGCAGCGGGGTGGCGAAGGCGGAATCTTCACGGGTGCGGCTGATCTGCAGGAGTTGGTTGCGGGTCAGCACCATTTCCGAGACGAGCGTCATCAGGCCTTCGAGCACATCGACGGACACGCGGATGGACTGGGTGGTGGCGATGCCTTGGGCATCTTCGCCGCCGAGGCCGGCCATCGGCTCCGGTGCTTTGGCAGGGGGCGTGGGGACGACGGGTTTCGCGGCGGTAACGGGCGGTGCGCTCGGGGCCACCGGCTTGCTGACGTCCACGTCGGGCGTCGCCTCATTCATCCAGTCCGGCGATTCGGCGGCGGCGAAGGCGGCTTCGAGATCGGCTTCGGAGACCTCACCGGGGCGCAGGGCGCGACCGGTGGCGGGGTCGATATCGCCGGCTTGCAAGGTTGTCGGGGCGTCATCGGGGCCATCGGCGGCGGCGAAGGCGGCTTCCAGATCGGCTTCGGCGACTTCGCCGGGGCGCAGGGCGCGGCCGGTGGCGGGGTCGATATCGCCAACGCCCAAAGCGCCAGCACCGAGTGCGGGGCCATTAAAGACAGCGGGTTCGATTTCGCCATTGATCGGGCGATCGGGCACTTCGACGGCTTTCACGGTCGACAGATCGACGGCCTGGCCCTCGGCCATGGCTTCCAGTTGGGCAATCAGGTCGTGATCATCGCCATCGGGTTCGTTACCGGTGGCTTCCAGACCAGCCAGGATGACCTTGATGCGGTCGATCGAATGCAGGACGAGGGTCACGGCGACGGGGGTCACGTCGAGCTTACCATCGCGGAAACGACCGAGCAGGGTTTCGCCGGCGTGGGCCACAGCTTCAAGGCGCGACAGCCCTAAGAAGCCGCAGGTGCCTTTTACAGTGTGGACGAGGCGGAAAATATTATCGAGCGTCTTCCGTTCATTCGGATTGGCTTCAAACTTGACCAGTTCGCTATCGACGACCTCAAGGCTTTCGGCGGTTTCGGTCAGGAATTCGGAAATTAAGTCGTCCACAATATACCCCGTTGTACTAAGGGTCCGCAGCAGAATTGGGATTCCGGGCAGGACCTGTCCAGAGGCATACTGAACGGCTTTGGTTAAGGGGCCGTTGCTAAAACCTTACCAAAGTCTGAATTTTGCAATTAATGCGGGAGGTGGATGAGGGGGCAGTTGTCAGAAAGGAAAGAGGGAATACGGATAAGGCACGGATCCACCTCGCAAGCGATGCGGCAGGGATGAAAACGGATCTATGTGTTTTCCGGCTGGATATGCGCCACGCAGGGGCAAGAACTGATTTGCGGCAAAAGCCAACCCTCTACGCTTCGCGCTTTCCTTACTTGATCTGGCAATTCAAGATTACTGACGGCCCACCGGCAGCGGATTGGTTTTTTTCGCCGCCGGTTTCAGCGTCGTCGGTGCGCCCTGTTCGCGGGCATCCGACATCACATCGGCGCAGTTGGCGTTCTTGGCGTAATCGAGATTGACGAACGGCAAGATCGTATTGAGCGCCACGGCCAGCCCGCCCTGCACCACGGCCGCGCCGGGATCGACGCCAATTTTCGGCGCCGACAGATGGCCACCCACCACGATCGGTACATTGACACGGATCAGGCGGAACTTTTTCGGCTTGCCCTTGAAGGCCAGTTTCAGGCTCTCATCCTGCAGATTGATGCGGCCTGAGCCCTTCACCCGCACGACGCCGGTATCAAACACGATGTTTTGGCCCTGCATGACGCCATTCTGCACACGGAAATCGGCAATGGCGCAGCGCACGTCGGTCTCGTCTCTGTCTTTCGACAGCAGCATGAACGCGCCCTTGGTGGCATTGACGCCCATCAGTTCGGCGAAGGTCTGGCGGATCGTGCCGCCGGGCATGACCAGCGTCATCTGGCCGTCGGCGGTTGAGGCCGCCTTGTGGACCGAGTTGCCGGTGCCGGTGGCGCGCACCCGCGCATTGAGAATGCCTTCGAGTGGCTTAGATCCGCCGACCGTTGGCAGGAAGTCCTGCACCGCCAGACCCGTCAGGCGCATATCGATGGTGTTGACCTGGACGTCCTTGCGGGCATCGATCCGCGCCGTGCCCTGCAGGCGGCCACGCGGGAAGCTGAAATCGATCGGGTCGAGGATCAGCAGGCCATGGTCGAGAGTAACCCCCAGGCTGACCTCACGCAACGGCATGTCGCCATGGGTCTTAACCGACATAGCGCGATAACGCACCTTGGCGTCCATATTGCGCACGCGCTCGATATCGAGCGTGGCGTCGGGCAGCAGGCGGCGCGCCACAGTGGCCGCGGTCGGAGCGGCGGAAAGCTCGGCCTTTTGCGGCGTATTAGCAGCGGTGGCACCGAACAGCGAGCCGAGATCCTTGAAATCGAGCCGGCGCGAACGCAGATCGCCAGTCAGATAGGGGCGGCCTTCGGTGCGGGTATCGACCTTCATCGTGCCTTCGAGATCGCTGCCGCCGACGTAGCCCTTGATAGCCTTGACGTCGTAGATCAGCGCATTGCGCGTCACCTGGGCGGCGATCTTGTAGGCCGGAGTATTGGGCAGGGTCAGGCCGGTCAGGTCGTAGAGGTCCGCCAGATTGCGGCCGCTGACCGTCATGGCGCCGTCAATCTGACCGAGATTGAAGGGATGCAGCACGCGGCCTTTCGCCGTGACGCGGGTATCGCCGGCGCGCACGATCATGTCGAACGGGTAGGGCACGTGGGTGCGCACATTGAGCAGCGGGCCGCCGGTGGCGCTCAGATCAAAGGCGCGGCCGTTCAGCTTACCGTCGCCGGTCAGATCGAAGGCCTGGCGTCCGCCTGACGCCTTTTCATGGGCATTGATCGTGCCCGCGAAGTTGAACCGGCTCTTCGCGTGGGTGACGGTCAGCTTGCCGTCATTGATGATGAAATCCTTGATCGGCGGCAGCCTGGCCGGCTGGCTTTTGGCCTTGCCGTCGCTGAAGTTCCAGTTGGCGCGGCCGGTCTTGTCCGAATAGAGGATGAGGTTGGGCCGGTCGATCTGCAGTCGCGGCAGCACGATGCGGCCGATAAAGACCGGCATCAGTTCAGCGGTCACCGCCACCGTGTCGATTTCAGCGAGATTGCCTTTCAGACCGGCGCTGGCGCCCCACTCCGGCTGGCCGATACGGAGGCCGCCGACCGTGGCGCTGGGGGTGAAGCTGAACAGATGAACGCGCAGATTGCCATCGATATGCACCGGGCGGTGCAGGCGCCCTGACGCGATGGACGAAACCATGGGCCGCGCCCAGTTCCAGTTTGGCTGCGCCAGGAATAGGGTGATGACCCCCAGAACCAGCACGACGGCGGCGAGCACGCCCTGAAATCCAGCCGGGAAGGTGACGCAGACGTCTCCATAGGGCATCACTGAGGCGTTTGGTACCCGCTATAAAAGTCAGCCAACAGGCCGTGATCGCCGTCTTCGCGCGCTGCCAAAGGGATGCTGGCGAAGCGTCAGCCGCCGGTTGCGGCGCCTGTGCTTCCGGCTCATCTGGCTGTTTTGGCGCGTTTCGCAAATGCAGGTTCCGTCAGAAGCATCATGATGCTCCCCCGAGCCTGGCTGTTACAGCGTAGGATGGTGGTCGTTAGAAATCGATGTGAATCGCGCCCTGGCCTGATCAGGCCGGCAGGAAGATCTTGAACGACAGCGAATCGACATCGGCCGTGTAGTCGAGCGTGCCGCCGGCTTCGTGGACCACGCTATAGAGCCAGTGCGGCTGAATCCACTGGCCATTAAGACCGTCGCCCAGCGGCAGGCCGGTCAGGCCCTCGATGGCTTCGGCCTTGAGGCGCGCGCGCGGGCCGCGCAACTCGGCGGTGATGGTCATTCCGTCGTCGGACTTGACCGCTTCCAGCTTCGCCTTGCCGCCCGTCGGCAGCGAATTGCCCGCCAGCAGCCCCAGATTGAGCAGGGCGCGCGAGGCCGGCTTGTCGAACAGCATCTGCGGGTCGATGGCGAAGTCGAGTTCGGCGCGCATGGTCGAATACATGTCGCCGAGGATTTTCTCCAGTTGGCTGCCGCTGAAGGCTTCCGAGCTGGTGGCGGCGCCGAAAGCGACGCGGGCGAAATGGACCAGAGTGACCATCTTCTTGGCCGAGGCGGCGATCAGGTTAAGCGCCTCCTGCTTCATGTCCTGGGCGGAGGGGTCTTCGAGCAGATCGAGGCCCGACATGATGGCGCCGGCCGGCGAGATGAAATCGTGACAGAGCTTGGCGACCAGTTGCGTGGCCAGATCGTGCGAACTGATGTTGGCCGCCGCGGGTGCGGTATCCACATCTGTCTCGACGGGTGCGCTGGTTTGCGCTGTCGCTTCGCTGTCAGAACGCGTAAGGTTCGGTGTTGACAGATCATCCATGCTCATCATCTTATCCCGTCTCGTCGGTATCGGCTTCAGTTTAGCGTGTCTCACCCGAACTGTGAGGTGATTTGCCTTAACGGGGAAGCCAGGAAGCGCTAAGATGTTTTTATAAGTCTTAACGAGAGGTTAACCAGAGCGCACGCGCGCAGGTTCGACCCCTTAGAAACCGTCATTTATAACAAAAAGCCTAATCGGAGACTCCCCCATGGCTGATGCAACCAACCCGCTTGCCCGCAAAGGTCGCGGCAAGATCTTTGATTCGATTCTCGACACCATGGGCGATACGCCCCTGATCCGCCTGCCGCGCCTGTCGGCTGAATATGGCGCGAAAGCCACCGTGCTGGCCAAGCTCGAATTCTTCAACCCCATGGCCTCGGTGAAAGATCGCATCGGCATCTCCATGATCGAGGCGCTGGAAAAGTCTGGCAAGCTGAAGCCGGGCGGCACGATTATCGAGCCGACCTCGGGCAATACCGGCATCGCCCTGGCCTTCGTGGCCGCCGCCAAGGGCTACAAGATCACCCTCGTCATGCCGGAATCGATGTCGATCGAGCGGCGCAAGATGCTGCTGCTTTTGGGCGCCAAGCTCGAACTCACGCCCGCTGAAAAGGGTATGCGCGGCGCGGTCAACCGCGCGCAGGAGCTGCTGGCGGAAACGCCGGAAGCGGTCATCCCGCAGCAGTTCGAGAACGAAGCCAACCCCTATATCCATGAAATCTCGACCGCCGAGGAAATCTGGAACGATACCGATGGCGCGGTCGACGTGGTCGTGTCGGGCGTCGGCACCGGCGGTTCGATCAGCGGCATCGGCCATACGCTGAAAAAGAAGAACCCTGCGGTGAAGATGATCGCCATCGAGCCGGAAGCCTCGCCGATTTCTGTCGGGTGGTGAGCCCGGCCCGCACAAGATTCAGGGTATCGGCGCCGGCTTCATTCCCGGGATTCTCGACCGCGGCATCATCGATGGCATCGAAACCGTGTCGAACGACGCGGCGTTTGCCATGGCGCGCAAGTCGGCCCGTGTCGAAGGGCTGCCGGTGGGTATCTCCTCCGGCGCGGCGCTCGAAGTGGCCTTCCGCCTGGCCAATCAACCGGAATACGCCGGCAAGACGATCGTGGCGATCATTCCGTCGTTCGCGGAACGCTATTTAAGTACGGCTTTGTTTGACGGGCTTTAAGTAAGTTAGATAGCCCATCACCCCAGTAAATTGGGGTGGGTAAGATATGAACCCCTTATACCTCCCCATCTCTGATGGGGAGGGGGACCGCAAGCTCTTGCGCAGCGGTGGTGGGGTTTCTTACTTTTCATCGCACGGCCGGTTGTTATACAAAAGATTAACGGATGGCGGCCATGATGCCGTCATGTCGAACGCCTTGCTCTCACCCCGCATCCATCAAGACGCCTTTGCCGAGGCGGAAGCCGGTGTGGCGGGCGAAGGCGTTGGAGGCTCCGGATCCGCTGAGCTGGACAGGATTTTCGACGGTATCATCGCCGAAACACCCCAGCCGGATTTCAAGGCGCGCCATGTGCTGCTGCGCCGTCTCGCCGACGTGGTTTGCCTGCCGGAAAGCCGAATCAATGCCTTTGAACGCGCCGTCACGGCGGATTTGCTGGTCGAGATGCTGCGCGAATCAGCGTTGGCCGATCGTATCCGCGTGGCGAAGCGCGTCAGCATCCTGGCGGAAATTCCCAATTCGCTGATTCGCATGCTGATCACTGACGATGCCGAGGTGGCCCGCCCGCTGATCGAGGAATGCGAATCCCTGACCACGGCCGACCTGCATTACTGCGCCCGCTTCGGCAATCGCCAACACCATCTGATCCTGGCTACGCGCAAGGAACTGGACAGCATCCTGTGCGAATGTCTCGTCGATACCGAGGACGTGTCGATCATAGAAGCCCTGCTGAAGAACCTGCGCGCCAGGTTATCGCAGCCGGCGCTGGAAGCCGCCGTGGCCATGAGCCAGAACCATCCGCAGCTTATACCGCTGATCATGCGTCGGCCCGAATTGCGCCCGTCATCGGCCTATGTGCTGTTCTGGTGGGCCGAAACCGATGTGCGTCGCCTGATCCTGACCCGGTTCGGCGTCAACCGCGAAATCATGCAGGATATGGCGGGCGACGTCTTCGCCATGATGGCCACCGAAAAATGGCAGGACCCGCTGGCGCGCAAGGCTCTGCAGTTTATCGAGCGCCGCCAGCGTAACCGCGAGGCGCTTGAGAAAAGCCCGTACAGCTCATTGGAAGCCGCTATCGCCGAGGCTGCGAAACTGGGCATGACGCGCCATATGGCCGAGGAAATCTCCTACATGGCGGGCATCAAGCCCTCGACCGGCGCCAAGCTGATGCGCGATCGCGGCGGCGAAGGTCTGGCTGTCCTGTGCAAGGCCACCGGCCTGTCGAAAAAGGCGCTGCGGGCGCTGTGGAAGGCCCTGCGCCGGCCGTTACGTAATGCCGAAGGCCAGATGCACCCGCATCTTGCCGAGGTTCTGATCACCTATGATATCCTGGCAGTTGATCGCGCCCAGACGGTGCTGCGTTACTGGAACTGGGCGCTGTCATCGGCCCTGACCCACGTCATGCTGCGCGCGATCTCCAGTGGCGAAGACGTTGATCTGGAAACGCTCAGCGTGCCCCAGCGCGCGGCCATGCTGGCTTTCGCACAGGATCTAAAGACTTAAGCCAGCATGGCCACATTTTTTTGCGCTATCGCTGTCGCTGCTTGAGCGCAGGCCCCAAGAGTTCGGCCAAAGCAAGAGCTGATTCGTTTATTGGGCGAGCTGTATTGCCCTCTATAACATTCAAAAGGCCTTTTTCAGGTTTCCGGCAAGTAATTATGCGGCCTTAACTGCACAGCTTCGCTTTTTTTTGGAATGGAGGCTTGAATATTGCAAAGCAGTGGCTTAGGTAAAGCGCACATATTTCAAAGGATGAATGAATGGAAAGCAAGACTGATACCTTGGACATGACGGCGGACATCGTTTCCGCCTTTGTCGGTAATAATTCGGTGCCGGCCAGCGAATTGCCTTCGCTGATTCAGAGCGTCTATGCTGCATTGAACTCCATTTCGTCCGGTGAAGAAACCAAGATCGAAGCACCGAAGGAGCCGGCTGTTTCGGTCAAGAAGTCGATTTCTTCCGACTATATTGTCTGCCTTGAAGACGGCCGCAAGTTCAAGTCGCTGAAGCGCCACCTTCGCACCAAGTACGGCATGAGCCCGGAAGATTACCGTGCCAAGTGGAACCTGCCGAAGGATTACCCGATGGTCGCCCCGAACTACGCCAAGGCCCGTTCGGATTTGGCCAAGCAGATGGGCCTGGGCCAGGGTGGCCGTCAGGTGACCCGCAAGCCGCGCGCCGTCAAGGTTTAAGCCTTTTCCGGTTACGTTTTATAAAAAGCCTCGGTCGCAAGACCGGGGCTTTTTGTTTGCCTGATGCGGTCCCTCTGCCGACAAGTGGGGAGGGGCACTTTATTCCCGTACCTCCCCGCTTGTCGGGGAGGGGGACCATTGCGTAGCAATGGTGGTGGGGTTCTTTTACTTTTCCACGCTCCAATTTTTTGATTCAACTCGTTTTTTTATGACGTGACCGGTATTATTTACTGTGGCCAATTTGACTCTGTAAGGTAGCGTTAACCCTTTTTTGCTTGCCAAGGAATCACCAGTTAAGAGAAGGTGAATTTGGGTGATTCGCGGGCCGGGACTGTTTTTTACAGACTTGATTTAAGTGTTCGCGTCTTGTTCCATTTTTGAGTTGTAAACGCGAAATGTTGTTTTCTTGGCTTCCCAAGTGAAACCTGATTTGGCGAAGGGGCAGACGAACTTATACTGATGGCTGGATTAGCTTCCGAAATGTTAGCGGCCTTACGCTCCCATGAGGACATCTTTCGTTATTGGAAGAGTTTGCGCCGTTGCGGCAAGTTGCCATCGCGCCAGGATCTCGATCCCGTGGCGATCAAGCGCCGCCTTCCCACCATCAGCCTGATCGACGTGCTTGAGCCCCATCCGCACAATCGCCCCGAACTGTTCCGTCAGCGTCTGGCCGGCACTGAGCTGTTCAGCGCCTATGGCGAAGAGATCACCGGCAAGATGCTCGATAACATCTATACCGAACCCGAGGCGCAATACTGGGCCGAACACCTGACCTTCGTGGTCGAAACCGGCAAGCCCAATGTCGGCCTGCATTCGATGGCGTGGCGTGGCGCGCGTGGTCTCAGTCTGTTCTGGCTGCGCCTGCCGCTGGCGTCCGATGGCGTCAATGTCGATATGATCCTGGGCCATGACGCCCTGATCGGCAAGATCGATCTCCTGCAATCGGGCATACGCTCCGCCTCCTGATCCAGGCTGTTGCCTGCTTTTCCTCCCTCTTTATCAGATCACCAGCTCTTTTATCCCCGTCGTGCCACTATCTCAATGCGGGCGCAACCTTTCAGGTTTTTGTGAGTGTGCGGTGCCTTATACGTGTTAAAAAAAGGAAATAAAGCCTATTTGTGTTTTTGAATAGGAAAGTTATCCTCTCATTTTAGAACCCGCCGATCCTGTGTCCGTGGCCTGACCACAGACAGATGAGGAAGGGAAAATGCGATGATAAAAGCTCAAGCAACGACCATGATGACCGCCGTGGCGGCGGGAAACGGCAGCAGCGTACAGCCACTCTGTGCCGCCGGGATGGACCAGACGCGGGCGCATTTCATCATGGATCTGGTGGCGCTGGCCGCCGGCGTGCCGGCGGCGCAGATCCGCTCGGAAACCCGCAACAATGCCCGTGCGGCGCGGGCGCGCCAGATCGCCATGTATCTGGCCTATGTCAGTTTTCAGTGGCCGCTGGCACGTATCGGCGCCGCCTTTGGCCGTGACCGTACCGCGGCCGGTTACGCCTGTCGCCTGGTCGAGGATCTGCGCGATGACCGCGGCTTTGACAGCCGTCTCGATCGTCTTGAAACCTGTCTTAAAAACGCCCCTGACCCGTTCGACGTCAAGCTGCTCGGCACCAACCTTATGGAGATGGTGGCCTAGAGCGCTTTCCGAAAAGTGTGACGCACTTTTTGGATAAAAAAGCGCGTCCAAACAAAAAATTAGAGCGCCGATCTGATCCAATCAGATCGGACCACACTCTAGCTTTTCGGCGGGCGGATAACGAAATCGCTGAAGCTCGACAGGCCTTCGGGCGTGTGGTGGATATCTTCCAGCGGATTGTGGCTGAGCGTGGCATTCTGCGCCGCGCGCACAAAGGCTTCCAGCGATTGCACCACGCCCGCCGGCTCCGGCTGAACCGGCACCGGCATCGGCAACTCAGGCTGTTCCTCAGGTTTTACGACCGGCAGGCTGACCCGTACGGTAGTCCCTTCGCCAAGCTGGCTGCTGAGCGTCATGGTGCCGCCCAACAGGTGGGCCATCGACTTGACGATGGAGAGCCCAAGCCCGGTGCCCATGGCGCGCTGCTCAGGCGTGCCCGATTGCTCATAGGGCTGGCCGATACGGCTGAGATCGTCGGGTGCGATGCCGATGCCGGTATCGGCGATGAGGATATCGACACCCGCTTCGGTCGGGCTCAGGGTCAGCGTCACATGGCCGCCCTGGGGGGTGAATTTCACGGCGTTCGACAGCAGGTTAAGACAGATCTGCTTGATGGCGCGCTTGTCGGCTGTCACCATCACCGGCATCTGCGGCATATGGCTGATGATGTCGATGGCCTTTTCATGCGCCTGTCCGCGGATCAGCCGCAGCGCTGCCGACACCGGCTCGCGCATGTCGAACCCTTCCAGAGTCAGCTCGTATTTCTGCGCCTCGATCTTCGACATATCGAGCACGTCGTTGATCATATCGAGCACATGCTGGCCGGATTCCCAGATAAGCTGGGCGTATTCGGCATATTTCGGCGGCATCTCGCCGAAAAGCTGCATGCGCATGATATCCGAAAAGCCAATCACCGCGTTGAGCGGCGTGCGCAGTTCGTGGCTCATGCTGGCGAGAAATTGCGTCTTGCCCTGGTTGAGGCTCTCGGCCTCGACGCGCGCCGCCTCCAGCGAAGCCTCATGGGCGTGCGACAGCGAGCCATCGTTCATCACACCATAGAGACGGTTGTCCTGGCCCCGGCGCAAACTCAGCAGCACGTAGTGGTCCATGGCGGCGTAAGGGGTGAAGCCGATATCGGCGCGGCCTTCCATAATGGCCTGTTCGATGGCCGCCTTGACGACGATACGATCGGGCACATGGGCCGAGGCCGACAGGCCCAGTTGCAGTAATGCCTTCAGATCGAGACCCGCCGGCGCCTCGCCATAGGCGGAGACGACGCGGCCATCGCCATCGACGCAGATGAGGAGGCCCGGTTGCTCGGTCAGCATGTTGAGCAGGCGGGCGCGGGCGTCTTCGGCGTCAATGGCGCGTTCCGAACGCATGCGCAGGGCGGGCAGCACGGCCAGACCGAGGCCCGCCACCATCGAGACATTGGCGATGACCGACAACCAGAAGCCTTCCTGATCATCGGGCAGGCGGATGCCGTGCCACATGCTGATCATGATGGCGAACAGCGTGACGCCAAAGGCCAGTGAAGCGCCCAGCGTAATCAGGGTGCGCTGGTTGAGCACCACGGCCGCCAGCAGGGGCAGGGCGCACCACGCCGCCAGAGGCCCGGCAATGCCACCCGTCAGGGCCACGGCGATAAAGGCGCAGCCGGCCCACAGCCACATCAGCCCCTGGCGCATCACCTGGCTGTCGCGGCTGAGCAGCATGACGCAGGCCGCGCCCGGCACGGTGATGGCCACCATGGCGCCGATGACGAACAGCGAGGCCGGCAGGAATAAAAGCCCCAGAAGGCCGAGCAGCGTATAGCCCGACCAGCACAGGTGCCAGACCATGACGCTCAGGCGCAGGGATTGCAGGCCGCCCTGGGCGGGCGGGGCTTCGTCCTGAAAATAGGCGTTGAGCGACACGCGGGAAGTTGTCCTTTGAACTGTGAGACGCCCCCACAAGAGTGATGAGCGGTAAACCTTTGGATTTTAGCCATAAATGCTGAAATGCCCAAACCTATCTCTTGATACGGGAAGAATTGTTTCCAAGATGCTGCCAGCCGGGTCTTTTTCACAGCTATCGGCGTCCGTGTAACCTATACTTAAGACCGCGCGGCTAGACTGCAAGCTTAAGTTCGCGTCATGAGCCGTGCGAAGTTCAGGGTACTTTTATGTCTTTCCAGACGTCCATATCAGGGGCGTCCGCTCAAGGCCAGACCGCGGAAACGCCGAACTGGAACCTTGAGGCGGCGCAGCAGGCCGACAAGGATGTCGCCAAGCGCGCCTTCCTGCGCATGGTCAGCCACGAACTGCGTACCCCGCTCAACAGCATCATCGGCTTTTCGGATATCCTCAATCAGGAACTCTATGGTCCGCTCGGCTCGCCGCAATATGTCGAATACGCCGGCATTATCCGCGACAGCGGCACCAAGCTTTTAAATCTGTTCAATAATTTCATCGACATCGTGCGGCTGGAAGGCGGCGGCGATCTCAAGCCGGCGCCCGAACGGGTGCTGCCTGCCCTGCAGGACGCCATCGCCAAGGTGCGCAATCTGGCCACGGCGCGCGGCGTCACCCTCTATAACCGGATGCTTGACGAAGACCTGATGGCCGTTTCCGATCCGCGCGGCCTGGCCTCGTGCCTCGATCACCTGCTGCGCAACGCCATCGATTTCACCGCCGAGGGCGATACGGTCGAGGTCAATGCCCGCCCGGCGACGGAAGGCCATGTCGATATCACCATTTTCAACCGCGGCAATGCGCCGGATCAGGCCGATATCGAACGCCTGATGCGCCCCTTCGAGCAGGGTGATAACGCGGTCAACCGTGTTCACGAAGGCGCCGGTCTGGGCTGGGCCATCGTCAAGCTCAATGCCGAGGCCATGGGCGGCGCGTTCGGCGTCGTGTCGCGTCAGGGCGAGGCGCTAAAAGCGATCCTGCGCCTGAAGGCGGTATAGACGGCTGGACAATTAGATTTCTTGCTTATGCAGCTTGGGCTTGCTTTTTGCCTCCGTTCGCCCAAAATGCGCATCAGGGGGAAGAACTATGGACTATGATGCTTTAATCAAATCTATCCGCAAAAGCATTTTCTACAGGCTGGTCGGATCTTTGGGTAATGCTGTCTTTCTGACCGGCAGCGCGTTGCAACTGGATATAGTCAATACACTGTGGCCCCTATCTACTTTGTTACGCTTTTGGCTTGTAGGCATCGTGATGTTGACGGGTGCTCTTGTTCAGATAATTGGCTGGCATATTGCCGATAAGGCGCAAAGATTTCCTGGCATTTCAGTCTGGCTGAAAAGCTATAGTGAAATAAAAAGGCAGTTGGTCTTTAGCCAGATTATTATTGTCATCGCACTTTTTTGGATACTTGGACTGATGTATCTAGGTAGCAGCGAAAGGTATCGAATTGACTATTCGGTATTATTGGCTGTGTTCTTATGCAGCCTGACCTGGGTGATGTTTTTTGCAGACCTGCTATTACCCAGAAAACTGCCAAAGCGCGAAGAAGTATAGCAAGGCAGACCCGTCTCCTAAAATTCTGCACACGCCAAAAAACGCTTTCTCGCAGATGCGAAGCGTGATATGACAGCGCTGTCATTAGTTGTGTAAACGGGCAGCCTATAAGGTGTGGCCGCAGGATTAGAGTTATGAACGTGTTTAAAAATATGGTTGTGCGTCTGGTTGTGAGCTGGGCAAAAGCCCACAGACTGCCCGTTTCTGAATAACGGCACATCGGCCAGATATATACTGCGCTCATCCGTAAAGGGCTGCGCAGATAAGGCTTAGTGCAGCTTCCCGCCCGACATCCTGACCTTCGACGCCAGATCGATCAACTGGCCGGTACTCATGGGCCCACGCCCATCGACCTGCCAGAGCGGCGACGCCTTCAGGGGTGTTATGCTGAACCCTGCATCCCGCAGTCCATCGACGATTCTGGCAACAGCATCCGTCATAGTTCAAGCCTCCTTACAATTACGCTTTACAAACTCTGCTTAGCATGAGTCGCGCTAATGACGTAAAAAGGTTAATGGCGGTTAATCGCTACCACTCACGCTCCGAAGCACAGCTTTGAGGTTGCAAGCCTCAAAAGATTGATTCAGGATGCCGTTATTAAGCGGCATCGTAGTGAGGGCGTAAATGCTGACAGGCTCGTGTCATTGCGGAAAAGCAGGCTGGACACTTCATGGTGATCCGGGCTCCATAACGGCTTGTAATTGCACGCTATGCCGCCGTTACGGTACGCTCTGGGCCTACGATTACGAAGGGGAGCGCATAGCGATCAAGGGGCAAACGGCCTCATATACGCGCGTCGAAAAAGACACGCCGACCCTTGAAATACTGTTCTGCCCTGTCTGCGCCTGTGTCGTAAGCTGGCGGGGGCTAGAACTCGAAGCCGATGGCCGCAGACGCATCGCCGTCAATATACGTCTGACGCTACCCGATCCCGTGCAGGATCTTCCGATTGATCATTTCGACGGGTTGGACAGTTTTGAAGACCTGCCATCCAGGGGGCGCTGCGTGCGCGATCTCTGGTTTTAGAACAAGCCCCGCGCTACTCTGCTGGCGGTTCCCACAGCTCGATCGGATTGCCTTCGGGATCGTGGATGCGGGCGAAGCGGCCGGTTTCCGGTGTGTCCCACTCAGGATTTCTCACAATCCCAATACCGGCGTCTGACAACTGAGCCAGCAAGGCGTCAAGACCCGTGACCCGCAGGTTCAGCATATAGGCCTTCGAAGCGGGGAAATAATCCGTGGCCCTGGCGAAGGGCGCCACGATGGTCGGGCCCGCCGACTGCTGCCAGTCATAGCCACCGACGCCGAGATGCTTTTGATACCAAGCCGAAAGCGCCTTGGGATCGTCTGAGCGGAAGAAAAAACCGCCGATACCTGTTACGGGCATAGTCGTGTTCCTTATCGTGCGTGTTTGGCAAAATGCCGGTTCCACAAACCTACATCATTTGAGCAAATTTCAAAGAGAGGCTGTGACGAGGGTGCGATCATGAAATCTGTGCTGATCTGGCTTATCTGTGGATACCGCTGTCTTCACATCGCCGCTTGAACCCCGCGACGTAAATCGACATATAGGCGCCAGTCTCCCCAAGCCTGTCTGATCGAGAGCGCTCCATGTCCGAATTTCAAGCCCGCCTGAACGATCTGCTCGATGAATTCGAGCTGTTCGACGACTGGGAGGACCGCTACCGCTACATCATCGATCTCGGCAAGGATCTGGCGCTGCTTGAAGACACGGAAAAGACCGATGTCACCAAGGTGCTCGGCTGCGCCTCGCAGGTCTGGCTGATGATCGATCCGGCGCCCGAAGGGATACTGCGTTTTCGCGGCGAGTCCGACGCGTTTATCGTCAAGGGGCTGATCGCGGTGCTGGTGCGGTTGCTCGATGGTTTGACGTATAGCGAGATTCAGGACTTCTCGATCCGCGACACCCTGACGAAGCTCGGCCTTAACGAAGCGCTGTCATCACAACGCACCAACGGCCTGATGTCGATGGTCGAGCGCCTGAAACGCGCGACGGCCTAAAGCGCTCTAAAGCGCCGTATTGGGATGATTGTTGGTATAGCTCGACGGCAGGGCGACATAGCTTAGGCCGGTCAGGAAATCGCCGACCTCGAAGCGGGCATAGATCGGTCCATCGGCGGTGTTGAATTCCACCACCATATCCTCACGCGGATCGAGCTTGGCGATCGCCATCCAGGCGCGGGCGGGAAAATCAAAGCGCAGGGCATTCTCCGGCACCTGCTTGCCGACGAAATCACCCGTCAGCGAGAATCCGGCCAGGTTGGTCTTGACCTCCGGGCGCAGGGCCGCGGTCGTCTCGGCGATGTTGCGCGCCATGAAGCTCAGCGAACTGAAGTCGTTGAAGCCGAGCGGCATCTCCGTCGTCAGGCCATAGGGCGCGCGCTCGATGCGGCCGACGGCGACGATATCGGTGTTGCGCACCAGAAGGCGGGCGCTGTAGGGGCGCACACCGTCATGGAATCCGGCCATCAGGGTGAAGCTGTTCTGCTGCAGGGTGCCGTAGAGCCCGAAGGCCAGATCGGCCTTATCGGTGTTCTGATACTGTACCAGCCGCCAGGCGGTGTCGTCGGTAAAGGCGCGGTTGGCGGTCCATTCGGTGCGCCCACTGTTCCACGCGACATGCGGCAGGGCCATGAAACGGCGGTAGCCGCCGCGCGCGATCTCGGCCTCCGAGGCCAGTTGCGGACTGGCGCAATCGGTCTGACCGGCGGCGGTGCGGGCCTTGTCCAGCCACGGCGCCAGATAGGCCATGCTGAGGCCGGCGCGCAGGGCGTCGTTGCGGGCTTGCAGGTAGCCGGCCTTCAGCGCCTGCGACGTGGCGGCATCTAACAGGCGGCAGCGGGCATCGGCCTGCATCATGTAATAGCGCTTCACCAACGGCAGGGTATAGTCGTCCGCCGTCCGGGCCAGCAGGGGCGCGGTGAAACCGGCCAGCATGACCGTGGACGCTAGGACGAGCTTTTTTAACATTGGGCGGAGGGTCATAAACGGCTTTACAGGGGCGCTAAGGCATGGCTTTACGGAGGATATCGGGCGCCAATATAGCCGATCTGGCTTTAAACGGCGTTTCCAAGCAAGGTTAGCCAAATGTTACTTTCAGCCGATCTGTGGGTCAGCGCCTTGTTGCGGCGGGTGTCGCAGGCGGGCAGTTTCGCCTATATCGCGCGCCGCGGTGACAAGTCGTATGGCTCGGTGCTGGTCAAGGTGCTGAATCTGCGCACCCGCGATCTTTACGTGCTGCGTGAGGCGCAAAAGGGCGAGGAAACCGTGTGGATGCGGCCGGTCGAGACGCTGAACGAGGCCGATCTTGATGCCTGGATCGCGCGTCAGGCCAAGTATGATCCGGATATCTGGGTGGTCGAGATTGAGGACTCCGAAGGCCGGCATTTCCTGACCGAGACGGTGGAGGTATAAACGGGGAAGGGGAAGGTACAGTCTTTTCCTCCCCTGTAGCGCAGCGTGCGGGGGAGGTGGCAGCGCGAAGCCCGAAGGGCTGGTGTCGCTGACGGAGGGGGCAACACCCTAGCACTACTTTGGCATATTATTCTTGGCGGGCTCGGCGAGGCGTTTGTCACAGTGGGGACAGCGCCTTGGTGGCGGTCGCATGAAGAGGTCGAGAATGGCCTGGCGGATGGCGGGCATTGTCGGCTGAGGCGGTGGCCCCCCGACTCTTTTTTTTTCGTCCCGCTGCTTTGAGGCGGCGGGATTGGAGAAATGCAAAAGCGATCATCGCCATTAGACAATGTCGGTGCAAACCGGTCCATGACCTGCCTTCGAAGTGATCAAGCCCAAGCTCTTCCTTGAGTTGCTGATGTGCCTGTTCGCAGATCCACCTTGCCTTGATAGCCGCGGCTAGCATCTTGAGGGGGGCGTCGGCAGGCAGGTTTGACAGGTAGTATTTCTGTTCTCCGGTTGAACGCCTTTCCCCGACCAGCCAGACCTCCTCCTCGCCAGGCATGGCTTGGACACGACCGTCGCTCATACGATGCCTGTGGCCATCTGCGACCCGAACGCGGCAAGCGGCAAACTGGCAGTTCAGCTTGCCTTTGGTTCCGCGCCGCCAACTTACTTTCTTCCATTTCCCATCAGCCAACATCTTTTCGGCAGAGACAGCAACATCGTCAGGGACATGGTATTTGCGCCGCCTTCCGGTTGCCGCTTCCGGGAAGATTAGGCCGACGTCTGCCTGATACACATTCTGACGCCGTGATATGCCGACGGCCCACAACAGGTCGCGCTTGCTCAGGGCCTCGCGGAACGGCCCGCTTGACCCATAGCCAGCATCGGCCAGCACGCACCCGAACCGGGCCCCAGAGGCTATAACACGATCAATTTCCTCAATGGCGATCTCCGGCTTTGTCAGGGCAACCTGGCATTCTTGCGGGACCCGAGCCCGGTTCATCCGCGCGACATCATTCGTCCAACTCTCGGGCAAGAACAGGCGCAGGCCCACCATCACAGGCACTTCGCGCGATGCCAGCGTCACCGAAACAAGCGACTGGCAGTTGGACGTCTTGCCAAGCGAGGAAGCATATTGCGCCGCCACGCCAACCGAATGGCTGCCCTTTTTCGGCAGCGCCGTGTCATCGATGACAAGATAACCGGCATCATCCCCCACCAGACGGTCGGCCTCCTTCAGGAGAACGGCTTCAAGCGGTCCACTTTCCCAAACGCCGTCAGAGACAAAATGATGGAGTTGGTCATAGCCAAACTCGCCATCGCGGGCGGCCATCGGCTGGACACTCTTGCGGTCACCCGGGCCAATCAGGCCTGCAATATAGGCAGGGCACAGCCGCATCCGGGTCTTATGCCGCAAGGCCACCAGGAAGGGCGTCAACCAATCTTCCAAATCTACGCGCCAATGTTCCGACATCGCCAGTCTCCTTAAAGCTGGCTCTCTATGAATCACGCAATGTCAGCCGGGGGAATCCTCAAAATTCATTTTCTGCCAAAGTAGTGCTAGTGTTGTGACTTTAACGCCTGTCGCCCCCTGGCGACCTTTTCAAGAATGTCTGTAGCGGATTTGGTCCAAACGAAGGGCTTTGGATCGGCGTTGTGATGATCGAGATAGTCTTGAATTGCGCCTTCGAGTTCGGCGACACTCTTGAACACGCCGCAGCGGATGCGATCGCCTGTTATCAAGCCGAAAAAGCGTTCGACCTGATTGAGCCAGGACGCCGAAGTGGGGGTGAAATGCATGTGGAAGCGAGGATGTTTGGCCAGCCATGCTTTGACCGCCGGATGCTTATGGGTGGCATAGTTGTCGGCGATCAGGTGCAGGTCGAAGCCCTTGGGCGTGCTGCGGTCGATGAGTTCGAAGGAATTTGAGCCATTCCTGGTGCCGATGACGTTTCATGCATTCGCCGATCACCCTGCCGGTGGCGACATCGAGGGCGGCGAACAGTGTCGTCGTGCCATGCCGCTTATAGTCGTGGGTCATCGTTCCCGCCCGCCCCTTCTTCATTGGCAGGCCCGGTTGGGTGCGGTCCAGCGCCTGGATCTGTGACTTCTCATCGACCGAGAACACCAGTGCCCGGTCCGGCGGATCAAGATAGAGACCGACGACGTCCGTCACCTTCTCGACGAACTGCTTGTCGTTCGACAGTTTGAACGTCTTGGTCAAATGGGGCTTGAGCCCATGCGCGCTCCAAATGCGCTGTACGCTGGTGTGGCTCAGACCCACCGCCTTGGCAAGCGTGCGCGCGCTCCATTGCGTGGCAGCCGGTGGCTTCTGTCGCAGCGTCATCTCGACCACACGCGCAATGACTTCGGCGCTCAACGGCGTCTTACGGCCAGGCCGGGTCGCGTCGCGCCCAAGCCCATCGACACCCTGCTCAAGATAACGATCGCGCCAGCGGTAGGCCGTCTTCTTGGTCTTGCCCAGCGTCCGCACAATCGACGCCAAACTCGCCGCGTCCGCCCACATCAGCACGATCCGCGCACGCCAAACAAGCTTCTGCGGCGTGTTCCGGTCCGCCACCCAACCTTCCAACCGCACCCGAGCCTCAGGCGACAGCAACAGCCTTTTGTCCATGTCCATCGACACAGACTCGCATATTTGCAAGATCAAGGGAATCCATCCGTTGATTCCGCAACACTAGTCAGCAAAGAGGCCCCCTCCGTCGCGGACTTCGCCGCGACACCTCCCCCGCTTCGCAGGGGAGGATGATGAAAAGGCTTCCCAGATCAAAGTGCGGCGTATGGCTTGCCAAAGGCAATTGTCTGAGTTAATTGTATACGATATAATTTGTTCCAGAAAAGAAATATGCCACATGTCCAGGAAGTTCTTCGCAGAAACCCGCCCGCATCAGTGTGAAACCGGCTGTCCTTGCGCCACCGATGTCAGCCGCCGCACCTTTTTTGCCGGCGTGACGGGCGCAGCCCTTTTCACTTCGATCGCCCCCTTCGCCACCGCCACGCGCGCCGAGGATAGCGCTGTTAATCTGGCAAAGGTGGCCAAGCCCTCCACCTCCTATAATTCCGGCGACACAAAGGTTTCCGCGCTCAATGACGGCAACAGCCCCGCCAGTTCCGCCGACGCGGAAGCCGGCATGTACGGCAACTGGCCCAAGACCGGCACCGAGTGGGTGCAGTACGACTGGAGCCAGCCGGTCACCACCAACAAGATCGAGGTCTACTGGTGGGTCGATGGTCAGGGCGTCGGCGCGCCGAAGGCCTGCCGCATCCTCTACTGGAACGGCACGGCCTATGTGCCGGTAAAGAACCCAAAAGGTTTGGGCACCGCGAAAGACACTTTCAACGTCACCACCTTCGACGAAGTTAAAACCGACCGCTTGCGCCTCGAAATTATCTCCGACGGTAAGCTCTCGACCGGCATCCTCGAATGGCGCGTCATGAGCTCCGGCGCCATCCCGCTGTTTGCTCCGGCTGTGGCGGCGGGTATCGACCGCACGGTGGTCATGGGCGGCAAGACCTATCTGCGTGGCAAGGCCGAATGGCTGACCTCGACGGCCGACGCCGGCACTCTGTGGCGCAAGGTCTCAGGTCCCGGTGACGTCACCTTCGCCGATCCGAAGGCGCCGGTCACCAGCGCGCAGTTCTCGGCGCTGGGTGATTATGTGCTGGAGCTTGAGGCCCACACCGGCGGGAAGGTCAGCCGCTCGACGCTGGCCGTCCATGCGCAGGCCGCACCGCCGGCCGAGCGCCTCGATGTCGTCTACACCAAGCGCTATAGCATCGACAGCCCGCTGTGGAACACCCGCGCCAAGACCCTGATCGTCAACTGGATTCCGCACGTCATCGACTATTGCGAACGCACCGATCTCAAGATCGGCAATGGCGGCATCGACAATTTCATCGAGGCGGCCAAGGCCAATCGCGGCGAGCCGCACGCCCCGCACAAAGGCTATGTCTTCTCCAACGCCTGGGTGCTGGAAACGGTCGAGGCCATCTGTATCGCCCTGATGGTCGATCCGCAGGGCGACAAGGACATGATCAAGGCGCAGGCCCATATGCAGGCCACGCTGGAGCGCTGGATTCCGATTATCCTGGCCGCGCAGGAGCCGGACGGTTACCTGCAAACCGCCAAGACGCTGGCGACCAAGGAAGACTGGCCCGAGCGCTGGTCACCCGACCACCGCGCCGACCACGAAGGCTATATCGCCGGCTATTTCATCGAATCCGCCATCAACCACCACACCCTGACCAACGGTCAGGATCTGCGCCTCTATAACGCCGCCAAGAAGCTGGCCGATTGCTGGGTCGCCAATATCGGCCCCGGCAAGAAGGAATGGTTCGACGGCCACCAGGAAATGGAACAGGCGCTCATCCGCTTCGGCCGCTTCGTCAACGATGAAGAGGGGAACGGCAAGGGCGATGCCTATATCGCGCTGGCGAAGTTCCTGCTGGAATCGCGCCGCGGCGGTCAGGAATATGACCAGAGCCATCTGCCGCCCGAGCAACAATATGAGGCCGTCGGCCACGCCGTCCGCGCCGTCTATTTCTACTCGGCCATGGCCGATATCGCCGCCGAAACCGGCGACCGCGATTACCAGAGCGCCGTGGCGTCCCTGTGGGACAACATGGTCAACCGCAAATACTATGTCACCGGCGGCGTCGGTTCGGGCGAGACCTCGGAAGGCTTCGGACCGGACTACAGTTTGCGCAATGGCGCCTACTGCGAATCCTGCTCAAGCTGTGGCCTGATCTTCTTCCAGTACAAGATGAACCTCAGCTACCACGACGCCAAGTACGCCGATCTCTACGAGCAGACGATGTATAACGCGCTTCTGGGCTCGACCGATCTGGAAGGGCGCAGCTTCTGCTACACCAATCCGCTGGTCAATACCGAGCGCACCCTGTGGCACGTCTGCCCGTGCTGCGTGGCCAACATCCCGCGCACGCTTTTGATGATGCCGACCTGGACCTACGTCAAGGACAAGGCTGGCCTCTACGTCAACATGTTCGTCGGCTCAAAGATCACGGTCGAGAAGGTGGTCGGCACCGATGTCGAGATGGTGCAGAAGACCGACTATCCGTGGAACGGCGCGGTGGCGATCACCGTCAATCCCAAGGAAAGCAAGACCTTCACCCTGCATGTCCGCGTGCCGAACCGCCACACCAGCGCGCTCTATACGGCCGTGCCGGCGATCAGCGGCCTCAAGGGCTTCACGGTCAATGGCCAGGTTTACACGCCGCAGATCGTCAACGGCTATGCCTTGGTCACGCGCGAATGGAAGGCCGGCGATACGGTCGCCTTCGAGATTCCGATGGAGCCGCAGCGGATCTATGCCGATGAGAAGATCGAGGCCGATCGTGGTCTGGTGGCGCTGGGCTACGGTCCGCTGGTTTATAATGTCGAACTGGCTGACCAGAAGAGCATCACCGGTCCCTTGAGCAACGTGCCGATCAAGGCCGAATGGCGTCCCGATCTGTTGGGCGGCGTGGTGGCCCTGACCGGCAAGTGGGCCGATGGTTCGCCCATGCTGGCCATCCCCAACTATGCCCGCATGAACCGCATAGGCGGTAAGGCAAGTGAAATGGGCGCCGGCGATATCGACTACGCGCCGGGCACCAAGACCGCCGCGGCCGAGGTCGGGCCGCGCCAGCGCTTCACCGGCCTGCAATCACAGGTCTGGATCAAGAGCCAGGGATAAAGCGCCGGCAAAGCCGGGGAGGTGGTGTTTAGACCATCGCGTCCGGTGCCAGGGCGCAACTGTGCGCGCTGGCGCTCATCTCGATCTGCACCGTGGCGTGGATAATGCCGTGATGGTGCTCCAGTTCCTCGGCCAGGTCATGCAGGAAGGCGTCGCCCGGATGACCGCCGGGCATGGTCAGGTGCGCGGTCAGCGCCACCTCGGTGGTGCTCATGCCCCAGATATGCAGGTCGTGGACATCGGTGACGCCCGGCAGGCCGCAAAGAAACGCCTTCACCTTGTTGAAGTCGATATGCGGCGGCACGCCCTGCAAGCTTAGCCGCACCGAATCGCGCAGCAGGCCCCACGTTCCCCAGACGATGACCAGCGACACCACGATGCTGAGCGTCGGGTCGAGCCACGCCCAGCCGGTCAGCAGCATGGCGAGACCGGCGATCACTACGGCCGCCGAAACCACCGCATCGGCCGCCAGATGGGCAAAGGCCGCCTTGATGTTGAGATCGGATTGTCCTTGGGCGAACAGCCAGGCGGTGAAGCCATTGACCAGAATGCCGGCGCCGGCCACCCACATGACGATGTCGCCCTGAACGGTTTCATGGCCGGAAAAGCGCTGCACGGCCTCCCAGATGATACCGCCGACCGCCACCATCAGCAGGACGGCGTTGAAAAGCGCCGCCATGATCGAGGCGCCGCGGAAGCCATAGGTGAAACCGGCCACTGGCTTCTTTTTCGCCAGCCACCACGCCGCCCAACTGAGGATCAGCGAGATGACATCGCTGAAATTATGCCCCGCATCGGCCAGGAGGGCCAGCGAGTTGGCCTTCAGACCATAGACGATCTCGGCGATGATGAAGGCGGCGTTGAGCGCGGCGGCCCACAGAAAGCGCGTGCCGAAATCGGTCGGGGCGTGAGAATGGCCATGCCCGCCGTGGGAATGGCCGTGGCCATGGTCATGAGAAGGGTCGTGAGCGTGATGATCGTGCGCCATGGCGGTTTCCGGCAGGGTAAAAACATGACGCTAATCGTTTTTTATGATCGCCGCCAGAGATGATTTAAAAATGCGATAAAAATACAATGACTTAATGTTATAACCTACAGGCCATAGGCAGGGCATTTTTTTGCACTAAGGTTGTAAAAAACGCTGAAACGCGGTCTTAAGCTGCGGCCTACTTTTTGCTGACCGCAAGCCATAAGGTGTTATTGGCATATAATGTGACGATAGACGCCTGATAATACGATAAATCTGGATAGACATGACCTCCACAACGCCTTCGAGACCCCCAAAGATGGCCTTTATGCCGCGTGTTTCGCTCGACGATAAGTTCCGCGACGCGCAGTATCACCCGTCAGGGTTCGACTATCAGCGCATCCTGTTGTCTATGGCCATCGTCGCCGTGCACAGCATAGATGTGTGTTACGGCGAGGCCTTTGCCATCAAGGTGTGGGATACGCCGTTCGTCGGTTTTCTCAAGCTGGCCATGCCGATGTTCTTCATCCTCAGCGGCTTTCTGATCACCGGCAGCCTTGAGCGCTGCCGCACGCTTGTGAGCTTTCTGGGCTGCGGGCTCTGCGCATCTATCCGGCCCTGATCGTCGAGGTGGTGCTGTCGGCCCTGCTGATCGGCCCGCTGGTGACGAACGTGCCACTGACCCAGTATTTTACCGATCCGGCCTTCTTCCAATACCTCGTCAACATCACCGGCTATATCAGCTATACCTTGCCGGGCGTCTTCACCACCAATCCGATTCCGGAGATCGTCAACCTGCAGCTCTGGGCGATACCTTGGGAACTGATCGGCTATGGCACCGGCGTCGCCCTGATCTTCATGGGTATCAAGAAGCACCGCTGGGTGGTTCTGATCGCCATCGCCATCTGGCTGGTGATCGATGTGATCGTGCTCAAGCGCGAAGGACGGTTGGCGGCCACGCTCGGCGTCTTTCATGACGTCCATTCCGGCGGCAAACTGATCGTACTGTTCCTGTTCGGCACGCTGGCCTTCTATTACCGCGCCTTTATTCCCTATAACGCCATGCTGTTCTGGGCTTCGCTCGCCTTCTCGGTCTTTGCCTCCTACGCCTTGCCGGCCGCCGATTACCTGACCATGCTGCCTTTGGTCTATCTCACCCTCTATCTCGGCGTTACCGATTTCAAGCGCGTGAAATTCATCGGCCTGGCTGATTTCTCCTATGGCATCTATCTCTATGGCTGGATTTTCCAGCAGTTCCTGGTCGATGTCTTCCCCTGGTCGCGCCACTGGTACATCAATATCGCCCTGGCGATGCCGCTGGCCATTCTGGCCGGCATGATCTCGTGGTACGGCGTCGAGAAGCCGGCCAAGTCGCTCAAGCCCTATCTGTGGGTGATCGAGGAAAAGTGGATCAGCCTGAAGGCGCGTCTTTTCAAGACTTCCGCCGCCGCCGATTCGTGATAGCTGTAGCGGGCATCCGATCATGTCCGAGGCCCGCGCCATGCGTTTAAAGTCCTTACTTGCCACCATCACCGTTGCCGCCGCGCTGATCGCTGCGCCGGCTCTGGCAAAAGCCCCGCACGTGGCCTGGGTTCCCACCTGGTACGCCGCGCCCGAACCTTCCGGCAGCGCGGCGGTGATCAGCGACATGACCCTGCGCCAGATCGTGCGGGTCAGCGCAGGTGGCAGCTCGGTACGTCTTCGTCTCTCCAATGCCTATGGATCAGCGCCGCTACGCATCGATGATATCCGTATCGCCCGCCGCGACAGCGGCAGCCGCATCGATCCGGCCACCGACAAGGCCGTCACCTTTTCCAGCCATGCCGGCATCACCATTGCCCCCGGCGCCTATGCCCTGAGCGATCCCCTGCCGCTGGAGATCTCAGCCCACGCAGCGCTGGCTGTCAGCCTCTATGTCAGCGCCCCGACGCCGCTGCTCACCGTCCACGACATCCAGCGCGGGGCACTCTATACCGCTCCCGGCAACCAGACATCCGCCGCTGATCTGCCCGATACCAAGACCGATATCGGCATCGGCAGCGCTTTTCCGTGGCTGGCCGAGATCGAGGTCTCCGGCACCAAGGCAGACACCGCCCTGATCACCTTTGGCAACTCGATCACCGACGGTTACGGTATCACGCCTGACAGCGGCGCGACTTGGCCGGAGCTTTTGAGCCGCCGCCTGCACGACGCCGGCATCCCTTTGAGCGTCGTCAATGCGGGCCTGAGCGGCAATCGCCTGCTGCACCACGGCACCTGGGCGCGTTTTGGCGATGGCGGTCTGGCGCGCTTCGATCGCGATGTGCTGGCGCAACCCAACGCCGCCGCCGTCATCGTGCTGATCGGCATCAACGATCTTGGCCATGCGCAAGGGCCGGGCTCGGCGGGTTATGTCTCGGCCGAGGACATGATTGCTGGCCTGAAGCAGATGGCCGAACGCGCCCACGAACGCGGTTTGCGCATCTATGCCGGCACGCTTTTACCCTTCGAGGGCACGGTGTTCGAGGGCTATTATTCGCCCGAAAAAGAAACGCGAAGGCAGGCGATCAATACGTGGATTCGCGGACAGAGCCTGTTCGACGGCGTGTTTGATTTCGACACCGCCACGCGGATGAGCGAGGCGCCTTTGCGCCTGCGGCCGGAATTCGATGTTGGCGACCATTTGCACCCGAACGACACCGGGACAGCCGCCATGGCCGGCAGTATTCCTTTGAGCGCCTTTGACTGGGCGAAGAAGTCATCACTGGTCCGGGATCGCATAGTCTCTGACGGCAAATGAAGCGGTCACACCGCCATCCATCAGGACATCGCTGCCAGGTGATAAGGCCGCCTTCCGGTCCCTTTCCGCTGTGCGTTCAGCATGGAATAAAGATTATATAGGCGTCATAGACTATCCGTAATGCGAAAAACATTTCGCGCATCACGGGAACGATCATGTCAACCATCGCCGAACGCACAGACTTACCGAGGGTGCTTCTGATCGAGGACTCGTCCGGTGACGCCACCCTGATGAAACTGGCTTTCAAGCGCTCTGCCATGCCGACGCACGTCACCGTCGCCAACTCGGCCGAGATGGGCATGGCCATGCTGAGGCAGGAAGGCGATTATAAGGCCACGGCTTTACCCGACATTATTCTCATGGATCTGAACCTGCCGAAGATGCGCGGTCTGGAGTTTTTGAGCCGCGTCAAAGCCGACCCCGTCCTGCGCAGTCTTCCTATCGTGGTTCTGAGCAGTTCGGAGACCGCTAGTGATCTGGCGGCGGCCTATAACGATTATGCTAACGGCTTCGTCGTCAAGCCCATCAGCCTGGACGATTACGATAATGTTGTTCAGATCATCGAGGACTACTGGTTCAATCTGGTGCAAACCCTGCCCCATACCGAAGCCGGATTATAGGACTTGGCAAGCGCCCTTTGACGTCATAACCTTACCCCAGACATAGCCGGGGGGATTAATATGGATTTTACATTCGGTGGCGTTTTCAGCCGCTTCTTCAAACTCATCGGTGAAAATCTGAGCAGCCTGCTCGTGGTTGGCCTATTGTTCACCATTGCGCCCGCCGTGGCCAGCTACTACGGCCTGTTCATATGGGCGAGCACGAACGGCACCGACTGGCAGACGACATTCATGACGATGAGACCTGAAGTCTACGCCCTGCTGGGCGGCGGTGGTCTGGTCTTCATCATTCTGAACCTGATCGGTACATGCGCAATCACAGAAATCGCCATCCTTGGCGGGGGCGGGAGCAAGGTGAACCTGGCAAGCGTGTTATCGCACGCCGTGCGCAATGCTTTTCCTGTCCTGATCTTAGGCTTTATCGTAGGCCTGTTAACGGCGCTACTGAGCTTGTTGCTGATCATTCCGGGCATCATGTTTCTACTGGCCGCCTACGTCGCCATTCCGGCCTATGTCGGGCAACCCGGCCTTGGCCTTTGGGGCGCGGTGAAGCGTTCCTTCGAACTGACCCGCAACCATCGCTGGGGCATTCTGGGGCTGCTTATCGTGATGGGCATTATATCCGGCATCATCAGCGCTGCACTCAGCGGCATAGCCAGTGTAACGCCGATGGCGGACGTCCCGCTCTCTCTGAGCATCACTCAAGGCCTTATCAACGGCGCTTCCACCCTCATAGACCAGATCTTTGTCGCCGCTATCTATGTATCTCTTCGCAAGTCGAAGGACAGGACGATGCCCGAACAGGCCGCCGCGGTTTTTGAATGACGTTTACGATTGCCGCGACGGCACGCCGGTCAGAGATTTAACAATCTAGAAAACTTCAAAACCCCATGCCTTTTTAAGGGTTTTGGCAAGGGCGACGGCCCGTTTGCACGCAATCTCTTACGAAAAAGCTTAAACGCCTTTAGGCGTTTAAGCCGCCATGCGGTGCCAGACTTGGGTGTCGATCTTGCCGGCGTCGAGTTGACCGATCTTCTGCTGCTCATACAGCATGCCCAGCGCCAATTCGTTGATCGACTTGAAGCTGGCGTCGATGCTGTCGGGCGTGCCGCTATTGGAGGTCGGGAAAAACTGGGCGGCGTTGACGCGCGGCATCTTCATATGGATGAGATAGGCCAGGCGGCGGGCGCGTTCGGGATTCTTGCGGTGCGTCGCCGGGTCTTCCGCGAACATTTCCTTACCCAGAAGCGCGATGTAATCGATGCTGAGCGCGTCGAAGCGATCGGCATCGAGCGGGTTCATAATATGCGCCGAGTCGATATCCAGGATAAGGTCATTCAACAGAAAATACAAAACGCTACCTTTGGCCGTGACCGGCTCTTGAGTTGTGGTCGAGGTACAGACTAACTCAAAGGTTTTGTATTTCTGTTGAAATATAAGGTGAACCGATGATTCACCTTAATCAGGCGGTCACGCCCGCTTGTAGGTCATCAAAAACACCGCCAGCGCCAGCAGCGGCACCATGCCGCCGGCCATCGCCACATATTCCCAGCCGCCGCTTTCATAGAGCGGACTGGAGATGGCCGAGCCAATCGCCCCGCCAGTGAAGATGCCGGCCATGTAGATGCCGTTGACGCGGCCACGGCTTAAGGGATCGAGCGCGTAGATGGCGCGCTGGCCCTGTACCATGTTCATCTGGACGCAGAAATCGAGCACCACGCCTAGAAGGGCCAGCACGATGATGCCGCGCATCGACGGCAGGAGCGTGATCAGCATGGCCGCGGCCCCGACCGCCAGCGCGCCGAAGGTGGCCTTGACGGTATGGCCGGCATCGGCCAGACGCCCGCTTAAAGGCGCGGCCAGGGCGCCGGTGGCCCCCACCAGGGCGAACAGGGCGATCTGCGTTTGAGTGAGGCCGAAACGCCCGGCCAGTTCGAGCGGCGCCACGGTCCAGAACAGCGAGAAGGCGCAGAACATGCAGGCCTGAAAGAGGGTGCGCAGGCGTAAGGCCGGATGCGCCCGCCACAGCACGGTCAGGGAATGGATCAGCCGCACATAGGTGGTCTTGTGGTCGGGCTGGCGGCGCGGCAGGGTGAGGGCGAGCAGGCCGCCCATCAGCACCATGAAGGCGGCCGCGGTGAAATAGACGGCGCGCCAGCCGAAATGATCGGCGATCAGGCTGGACAGCGGCCGCGATAAAAGGATGCCCAACACCAGTCCGCCCATGATGTTGCCGACGATCTGCCCGCGCTTCTCATCGGAGGCCATGTGCGCCGCCAGCGGGATCAGCACCTGCACGGCGACGGTGGCCAGGCCGATCAGCAACGACACGATCAGGAACAGCGCGCTATTGCTGGTCAGGGCCGCCGCCAGTAAGCTCACGAAGGCAGCGGCCAGCAGGATCAGGGTCAGGCGGCGGTTTTCGGTCCGGTCGGCCAGTGGCACGATGAACAGGAGGCCAAGGCCATAGCCGATCTGGGTCAGGGAAACGATCAGCGAGGCGGTATGGTCGGACAGGCCAACCGCCGGCGCGATCAGGGCGATGATCGGCTGGGCATAATAGAGATTGCCGACGATGACGCCACACGCCAGGGCGAACAGACCGACAAGGCCGGGTGTGAGTTTTTGTGTGTTTGGCATCACAATCTTCCCCCCTCGCCCCTTTTTAGGGGAGAGGGTGGCTCGATACATCGAGCCGGGTGAGGGGTTTCAGATGGTAGAATTCCCTCTCACCTCTAAAAAGGGGCGAGGGGGCAGGAAAGGGAACGGAACATTTTGCGGATATAGAACTTCGGCTGTTACGGAACAAGCCGTAAGAACCGGTCATCTGTCTTGATAAATCCTGACCTTTGACTTGTGATGTGTTTTCAAGTTTACGTGAGCGTTAGCAATCCTGTCACTATGTTGTGGTATACGTGATTGGCAGTGACCTCCGAAAAGGCGTAAAACGGCAGCATGACCTTCGAGCAAATTAGCGAAAAACTGCAGCATTACCCGACGCGCTGGGCCCGCCATGCCGATCTGATCGTGCATATCGTTGGTCTGGCCTTTGCGCTGTTCGGCGGTGGCGTGGCCCTGGGCCTGGCGGTCAGTCACGGCCTGCTCGGCAAGGTGGCCGCCATCACCATCTATGCGCTCGGCATGATCGCCATGCTGGCCTTTTCGACCGCCTATAATTTCGCCGTGCCGCGCTGGCAGCCCCTGCTGCGCCGTCTCGATCACGCCGGCATTTTCCTGATGATCGCCGCGAGTTACACCCCCTTCACGACGCAGGCGCTGAAAGGCGGCTGGGCCTTGTGGATGAGCGTCGGCGTTTGGTCGCTGGCCGCCCTTGGCATACTGGCCAAGCTGTTCCTGCCTGGTCTGGGTAAGGGGTTCTGGATCGTGCTCTATCTTATTCTTGGCTGGCTGGTGGTTATAGCCATCAAGCCGATGGTGCAGGAAGTGCCGCTACCGGCCATGATCCTGCTGGCGCTTGGCGGTGTTGTTTATTCCGTCGGCACCATCTTCTACGCCATGAAAACCCTCAAGTTTCGCCGCGCCATCTGGCATGGCCATGTGCTGACCGGCGCTGTGCTTCATTATGTCGCTGTCCTGACCGGCGTCATATTGGTCGGGGGCCATTAACTACACTTGATAAAGTGTGACATTTATAATAAGATTCCCCTCAACAGGGTGGAGTATCAAAAAAATGTCTCCTTTAGTCGTAATCGTTGTTGCGTGGTTTGTGGCGATTTGTGCGTGTTTGATGGCGTTTGCCCATCGAAACAAGCATAAGAGCTAAGCAGAACTCGCGTTCGGCGCTTTTCAGAAACGCACAGAGTTCGTGTGCGTCTGTCGTGACACGGGTCTATTGCCCGGTCGTTGCCTAAAACTTTGACTTTTCAGCCTTGACGCTTTATCCGCTCAGGCATGTCAAATACACCCGAAACCGAAGCACCGCGCCGCAGAACCTTTGCCATCATCTCCCATCCGGACGCCGGTAAAACGACGCTGACCGAGCACCTGCTGCTCGCCGGCGGATCGATCCGCGCCGCCGGTCAGGTGCGCGCGCGGGGTGAAAACCGCCGCACCCGTTCCGACTGGATGAAGATCGAAAAGGAACGCGGCATCTCGGTGTCGTCCTCGGTCATGACCTTCGAGCACGACGGCAAGATGTTCAATCTGCTCGATACGCCGGGCCACGAAGACTTCTCGGAAGACACCTACCGCACCCTGACCGCCGCCGACGCCGCCATCATGGTGCTGGATGCCGCCAAGGGCATCGAGCCACAGACGCTCAAGCTGTTCGAGGTGTGCCGCCTGCGCGATATCCCCATCATCACCTTCATCAACAAGATGGACCGCGAGGCCGAGGATGCTCTGGCCCTGCTTGACGAGGTGGCCTCGAAGCTGCAACTCGACCCGTCGCCGCTTTACTGGCCGGCCGGTTCGGGTAACCGTTTCCGTGGCATGATCGAGCTGAAAACGGGTCTGTTCTATCCCTTCACCAAGCGCGATTCCGGCGCCGAATACGATCAGGGCCACGATGATGCCGTGCCGGTCGATGAAGCTGTCTCCAAAGGCTGGCTCTCGGCTTCCGAACTGACCGAGTTGAAGGATAACGCCGAACTGCTCGAAGGCGGCTTCAAAGCGTTTGACGAGGCGGCCTTCCTCGAAGGCCATATGACGCCGGTTATCTTCGGCTCGGCACTGCGCCATTACGGCGTCAACCAGCTTCTGGCCGCCATCGGTGGCTTCGCGCCGCCGCCCAAGGTGGTGAAGGCCTCGAAGGCCGGCGTCGATACGGTCGTCAACCCGATCGACAAGGAGGTCACCGGCTTTGTGTTCAAGGTTCAGGCCAATATGGACCCGAACCACCGCGACCGCATTGCCATGCTGAAACTGACCTCCGGCAAGTTCCAGCGCGGCATGAAACTTAAGGTGCAGAACACTGGCAAGCAATTGTCGGTCAACGCGCCGATCATGTTCTTCGCGTCTGACCGCGAACTGGCCGAGGATGCTTTCGGCGGCGACGTCATCGGCATCCCCAACCACGAAGTCCTGCGCGTGGGGGACAGTTTGTCGGAAAGCGGCACGATCCGCTTCGCCGGTCTGCCCAACTTCGCGCCGGAAATCCTGCAGCGCGTGCGCGTGAAAGATCCACTGAAGGCCAAGCACCTGAAGAAGGCGCTGGAATCCCTGGCCGAAGAGGGCGTTACGCAGTTGTTCCGCCCGAGCATCGGGTCTGACTTCATTGTGGGGGCCGTCGGTCAGCTCCAGTTCGAGGTCATGGCTGATCGCCTGGCCAATGAATATGGTCTGGATTGCGTGTTCGAGCCTTCGCCTTACGCCGAAGCCCGCTGGCTGGGCGGCACGGCGGAAAAGGTCGAGGATTTCGCCGGTAAGTATCGGGCGCAGATGGGCTCGGACATCGATGATGCGCCGGTCTTCCTCGGCAAGTCGGGCTGGGAGATCAACTACGTGTCCGAACGCTTCCCGGATGTATCTTTCCAGCGGACGAAAGAGCGGGGATAGAAAAAGCACCCGGCAGGTGCTCGACCTGCCGGGTGAGGTTTAGCACCGGCTTAAGGGTAAGCCGACGCCAGCAGATTGAGGGCGGCGCGCAGGATCATGACGGCCAGCACCAGCCAGGATGCGCCAAACAGAACCATCCGTATGCTGATGATATTGATCAGCGACTGCCACAGCGAATGCGCGAGGCGTAAGATCACATAGAGCCAGGCCAGCGCCACAAAGAGCGGATCGGCCTGTCCCAGCAGCACAATCACGATAACGACGGCGTAGAAGAGGGGCGGGGCCTCGGTCAGATTGTTGTAGTTGGCGGCCGGATTGAGCGCCCAGTTCGGCAGCTTGCGCATGGTGGCGTAGGTGGCGGTCGACGTGGTGACGCCTGCCTGTTTCATGGCCCACAGGCGGCTGACATAGAGCCAGACCATCATGGTGAAGTGCAGCGCCCCCATGGCGAGAATGGCGGCCAGCATCAGGTTCGCGGCATTTGCCATAACATCCCTTCTTGTATTTTTGTACTGAAATGCATAAATTAAGTTTCGAGGTCGCCTGTCAAGAGTTTTATGCAAAATGGTACAAAATAATCCCGATAAAGTCAGGGGCCGCCCCAGGGCCTATGATCGCCCGACAGCGCTGAAATCGATGCGCGAATCCTTCTGGGAAAACGGCTTTTCCGGTACGTCGCTCGATGATCTCAGCGCGGCGACAGCGATGAACCGGCCGAGCCTCTATAACGCCTTTGGTGACAAGTCGGCCGCCTTCATGGAGGTTCTGGAGGACTATATCGCCGAGACGCGCGCCCTCTATGTGGCGGCTTTCACCGCCGAGGTGCCGCTGCGCGAAGGCCTGAGGCGGGTCTATGATACCGCGATCCAGATCTATGCGCGCGAGGACGGCAAGGGGCGCGGCTGCTTCATGATCAGCGCCGCCCTGATCGACAGTCTGCGTGACCGCGAGATCGCCGAAGTTGTTCTGAAGGCCCTGCACGAGCTCGACCGCGCGTTTCACCGCCGCCTGAAGATAGCGCAGCAAAAGGGCGAACTGTCGCCCAATGCCGATATCGACGCTCTGGCGACGGTGGCTATTACCCTGCACAATACTCTGTCGGTGCGGATGCGCGCCGGCGAGGATATGGCGACTGTGCGCAAGTTCATTGACCAGACGATCGGTGTGATCTGCGGGTAGGGGAAGAAGGTTTATCCACAGATTGCACAGATTAACACAGATTTAGAAGGGCTTGAGGCGTCTGAGCCGTCTCTCGAACACGTTGTGCAGTACCAGGTAAGCAAAGGCGCTGACGCGCATAAATCTGTGTTAATCTGTGCAATTTGTGGATTCCTAACTTTCCTTCCGACTGGCGGGAAAGGCGGCGCGTACCTATTTTTGTATAAATAGAGAGAGACGCATGAGCACCACCTTCAAAATCGGCAACGACATCGCCATCAACCGCCTGGGCTATGGCGCCATGCGCATCACCGGACGTGGCGTCTGGGGCGAACCGACCGACCGCGCCGAAGCCCTTCGCACCTTAAAGCGTCTGCCGGAACTGGGGGTTAATTTCATCGATACCGCCAATTCCTACGGCCCCGATGTCTCGGAAAAACTGATCCGCGAGGCGCTATATCCTTATGATGGTCTCCTGATCGCCACCAAGGCAGGCTTTACGCGCTCAGGCCTGGATCGCTGGACGATGAATGGCCGCCCGGACTACCTGATCGCGCAGGCGGAAAAGAGCCGCGAGCAACTGGGCGTCGAACAGATTAGCCTGTGGCAACTGCACCGCATCGATCCGCGTGTGCCGGCCTCCGAACAGTTCGATGCGGTCAAAAACCTGCTCGATCGCGGCGTCATCCGTCATGCCGGCCTGAGTGAGGTTTCGGTGGCCGATATCGAGGCGGCGCAGAAGGTTTTTCCGGTGGCAACCGTGCAGAACCATTACAACCTCGTTCAGCGCGGCTATGAGGACGTGCTCGACTATTGCGAGGCCCATGGCATCGGCTTTATTCCGTGGTATCCGCTGGCCGCCGGCGATCTGGCGCAGAGCGGTGGTCCGCTTGATCATATCGCGCGTCTGCACAAGGCCACGCCGTCGCAGATCGCCCTGGCGTGGATGCTCAAACGCTCAAATGTCATGCTGCCAATCCCCGGCACCTCGAAGGTGAAGCATCTGGAAGAGAATGTCTCCGCAAGCAAGATCACGCTGTCGGACGAGGAGTTTGCAGCGCTGGATCGTGCAGGAAAGTAAGTTAAGGTTTGACCACGGATAAGCACGGATGATGCGCAAGCGCATCGACACGGATATTCAGGATATGTGAAAAATGCAGGTGTTTGTCGAAGTAAGACGGCCTTGCTATCCAAAACCGTGGTCAGCACGTTGTAAATACTCATCCGTGCTATCCGTGGTTAAAATCTTAAATTCGCCATCTTGCTCTACCGATAGTTTTGCTCCACAACCCAGTATAAGCTTTTCAGCTTTAAGGTGAAATATAGGGGCGAAACAATGAAGGGTATTTTTAGTGGGCTAGGAGCCCGTCCGAGTAACCAGTTTTGGGGTTAGGTATTTTCTGATTTGGTTCGGCAATATCGGGCCCGGCCATTTTTTCGTTGCTGCCAGTCTGTTCAGAAGGTGTTTTGTCTTTAGGTTGCCTTGGCGAGCTTCAGGATGTTGTGAACGGTACAGATCATTGCCCATTCGGCGGATACGTTTTCTATGCCTCGCATTAGAAACTGACGGAAGCCTCTGGCGTGTTTGATCTGGCCAAACACAGGTTCTACCGTCTGCTTTCGTAAACGGTATGGACTTTCATAGCCGCCTTCGCGCAATCGTTTGCGCATCTCTTCCGTTTTGGGCGTTTTGGCCCGGCCGCCATCCGCAGCCGGGCTGTTATGCTTTTGACGTCCGGTTGCAATAAAGGCGTCTATTTTCCGATTTTCCATGGCCGCTATATTGGCTTCGGAGCAATAGCCTGCATCAGCCGATAATTCGTCTGGAGCCTTGCCAGTATTGGCAATAACGGCGTCAACCATAGGCACCAACTGGGTGCAGTCGGCGGCGCAGTTGTTTAAGTCATGCGCCAATATGATCTGAGCCCTGGCGTCCACGGCCACCTGGGCATTATAGCCTTGGATAAATCCATCACGTCCCAGCATGATTTTGCTATCAGGGTCAGTGAAGTTCCGTTGTGTCTTATCGGATGGCATACCTTCGGGCGTTTTCGGCTTAGGTCCACGCTTCTTCCCGGATGATGCTGGTGGGTCATCTGGATCTTCCGGGTCTTTTCCGGACTTTGCCGCTTCAGCCTTTTTGTTCTCAGACTTTGCTTTGGCCTCGGCCTCAAAGGCGGCTCGTGCCTCCTTGATTTTCGCCAGCCTCTTTTCCTTCGAAGTCATCCAGTCTGGCGTTTCATCGCCACGCTTGTCACCAAACTCTGCATCTTCAGCGGCATCTGCAGCTTCTGCGGACTTAAGCCAACGCGCAACCTCAGCTTCCAGGTCAACCTCGGCGGTCTTCATCCGACCGTAGCTCATAGCCTTATTTTTTGACGCATTGGCCTTCATCTTCGTACCGTCCACAGACACATGGTTTAAGGCAACAAGACCAGCCTTACGGCATAGCGTCAACACCTGCAGAAATAGGCCGGACAACGCGCTCAAGTGACGTTTGCGAAAATCGGAGATCGTCCGATGGTCAGGACGGTTCATCGCAGTAACCGCCATAAAATCTAACCGCTCATCACACGACCTTGCCAGGCGACGAGACGAATAAATACCCCGGCTATAACCATAAAGTAGCAGGGCCGTCATCATGCGAGGATCATAAGGCGGATAACCACGATCCTCGCTGTAAACATCCAAAATAGAAGACAAATCAAGATCTTACCTGACCATGTCTCGGATAAAGTGAGACAGGTGACCTGCGGGAACGAATTCGTCCACAGAAGGTGGAAGAAGCTGAAGTTGGTCAACTAGCCAGGGCCGGAATGTCTTGGTGCTCATAGGAAATGAGTGAATCACCAAGACACACAACTGTCGACCAAAAACCTCAAAAAGGCTGATTACTCGGACGTGCTCCTAGCGTTTTTGATTGTGGCTGGCTTTCTGGTTTTCACGATGTTTGGAATACCAGTCTTAGCAATTTGGTTAGCGTGCATATACATCGGTGGCGATTCTCGCGCCGCGCAACTCGATAAGAAGATCAGCTCAACTTTGATGTCAGGCGAAACAGTTGTTGCACAAGCCGTGCAATATAGGGTCTTCGCACTTTTCAATCGTCGCGCATTTGTGGCCATCACCAACAGCCGAATTATCAAGATCAGCCGTGGCTTGCTTGGCGGCTTCAAAATGCAGGATATTCAGTGGAAAGACCTGAGAGACGTACAAATTGAAGAAAACGTACTGTCCGATTTGTGTGGGTCAAATTTGACCTTTAAGAATCCGAGTATCCCGCTTTTAGAAGTGAACGGTATCAAGGGGGATATCGCTTCCGCGATGTATTCCAAGGCGCAATTTGAAGAACAGGCATGGGAAGAAAAGCGCCGCGTTCGCGCTATGGAAGAGCAACGTGCAAGGGCCGGCGGGGTTGTCGTTAACACAGGGCAAGGCAATGAAGCGGCAGCCGCCGCACCTCTTAGCGATAGCAACCGTATTTTTGGCGAAATCGAGAAGGCGAAACAGTTACTGGATATGGACGCAATCAGCGACTCTGAGTTCCAGGAAATGAAAGCCAAGATTCTTGGCAAGGCCTGAATGATCAAGGCAAACGCCTGATTGTCCTGGGTTGACGGAGAAACGCCCCTCCGTCATCTCGCTTTGCTTGATGCCACCTCCCCAGCTTCGCTAGGGAGGAGGGAGACCACGCTCACCTGTGTAGAAGATCGCTGGCCGCCTAACTCCGGCACCTCCCTTGCATTTGTCCTTCCATCTCCCGGCAGAGCGTATCGTCCTGATACGTTTCCCGACCGGAAGGGCGATGGACAAGCGATGTTTGAATTCGGCCGTGAACTGAGGCGCATATTTCGTAATTCGGGCCGGATGGACTCCGACTCCAGCCTCTATGAGCTGCTGAACCTGCAATTGCTGATCACGCAAGGCCGCCAGCTCGATATCGAAGGCGGCCGCGTCTCGACCAAGGATCGCTTCGCCCCCTATCTCGAAGCCGCGCAGATCTGGCGCGAATATGGCCGCCGCACCGGTGATCCGGTGGCGCTGCGCCGCGCCGCCGCCGCCGCCGAAAACGCCGGCAAGGAAGCCAAAAACGCCGCCCAGGCCGCAATAGCTGCGCTCGAACAGGCCCAGACCTGCATCCTGTCGGCCGATCTTTTCGAGACCCACGAACTGTTAAGCTCAGCCGAAGACCTGCTGGCCGGTGGCCGCGCCGCCATCCAGGATGACGAGGCGGTCCGTGCCCGTTTCAACCGCGTGGAAGCGCAACTGGCGGCGCGTCTGGCGGTCAAGCAGGGCGTCGGCGAAGACCTGGAACTGGCCCTGCTGGCCATGTCGCATATCGACCGCGCCGTTGAGCGCGCCGACAAGCGCGTGCAGCACAGCCACGCCACCTGCGACAAGATTGATGCGGCGCAAGCCCGTTTCGAGCGCGGCGACCTGCTGATGATGGTCGGGCTCGATCGCTGCGATTCCTCGCTCATGCTGGCCGTGATCAAGGATTTTGAAGCCCTGCAATCGCGCCTCGATCCGGCCTATGAGCCGGTGACCTATTCGCGCGTCGTGCTGCGGCTGGCCATGGCCTACATCTGGAAAGGCGAGATCGAAGGCCGTCCGGACGTGATCAGCGAGGGCATCGCCCTGCTCAGCACCGAAGACGAGCCGGTCGATTTCGAACATTCGCCGCTCGATTGGGTGGCGCATAAACAGGCGCTGGCACTCGGTCTGCAGGCGCTTTCGGAGTTGATTGTTAATGACGATCTGCACGAAAAGGCGATGCAGGTTTATGGCATGGCGCTGAAACGGCCGTTGCAAAAGGGCCTGAGCCTGCGAGGTCAGCTCATCAACAACCGCGCCATCTGCATGGTGAAACACGCCGAACTGAAGGGCGACCTGAAGGCGCTCGACAAGGCCGAGGCCGGTTTCAAGGCCGAACTGCGCGCTATCAAGCCGGACGCCGATCCGATCGGCTGGGCCATTCTGCAAACCAATCTGGCGCGTCTCTATATCTCGCGCGGCGACAGCACCGGCTTTATGATGGAGCGCACCGAGGCCGCCTATGCGCTGGAAGCGGCGCTCGAAATCTTCGACGAGCATAAGCTGAAAAGCCTTGCGAAAGCCGCGCAAAGCCAGTTGGAGCGCGTGAGGGATCAGGGCTGATACGGTATTGTTTCTTAATGGCGATGCGTGGATTTTAGGCGCGCCATCAAGGGATACAGTTATGACCTATGCCATGGACCGCCTGATCGTGACGCCTGACGATATAGATCTGTCGCGTTCGCCGCTGACCGGGCATTTGCCAAAAAGCGTCCTTGGGGAGACCTATGTGCTGGGCGCCTTCAATCCCGGTCTGACCCGCCTCGATAACGGCAATCTGTTGTTGCTGGTGCGGATCGCCGAGGCGCTGAAAAACCCGATCTTCGATGGCCATGTCCATGCGATCCGCTGGGATGACGGGCGTTATGTGCTCGATGCCTGGCCGCTCGATCTGGTCGATAGCGCCGATCCGCGCGTCTTCAAACTGCGCGGCGGCGGCTGGAAGATCATCGCCCTGACCTCGCTGTCGTGGCTGCTGCCGGTGGAGCTGACCCCCGACGGGCTTGAGGTCGTGGCCATGCACTACGACAAGGCCGTGGCGCCGCAGGACAGCCTGCAATGCTACGGTATCGAAGACCCGCGCATCAGCCGGGTTGAGGGGCGCTTCCTGATGACCAGTTGTTCGGTCAGTCCGGAGCGCCATTCGACCACGCTGTACAGTTCGCCCAATGGGCTTGACTGGACGTTTGAGGACATTGTGCTCGATCACCAGAACAAGGACATGCTGATTTTCGAGGGCAAGGTCGGGGGTGAGTACTGGGCCCAGACGCGGCCGCTGGGGGATGTCTATTTCGCCTATCCGCCGGGCAGCGAATGGCGCGCCGGCCCTTCGATCAATCTGGCGACCTCGAAGGACGGGCTTTACTGGAAGCCGCACCGCAAGCCGGGGATACGGCCGCATTCGGCCACGGTGGCCACGGCGCGTATGGGCGGAGGCACACCGCCGATCCTGACGCCGGAGGGCTGGCTTAGTCTGTGGCATGGCGTCGAACCTAAGGAACTGGTCGGTATCTATCGCACCTACTGGTCGTTGCTCGATAAGGACGACCCTGCCTGCCTGGTGCGCACGGATCATGCGCCGCTGATCGAAGCCAGCCCGGAACTCACCCGGCCGATTGAGCACCAGATGTATCTGCGCGATGTGGTGTTTACCACTGGCATCGTTGATGGTGGTGACCACTATATCGTGGCGTCGGGTGAGGCAGATCTGGCGTGTCGGATCACGCATATTCCGAAGTCGGTGTTTGCGGCCAAGGTGGAGAGCATGAATTAGGCAAGTAACAACCCCCATCACTTCCCTTGCAAGCGAGGCGGTATGAGAAGAAAATTCATACTTCCCTGAAATCCTCTTGGATTTTTTTTGGCATGACCCGAAGGCGAAAGGGTGATGGGGCTTCTTGCTTTTTATGACGTGCCGAGTTGCTCCTAAACAAACGCATGCCTGCGCGTGTCCGACGGCGTTTCGCCAAACAGATCGGCGTAATATTTCGAGAACCGGCTGATATGCGCAAACCCCAGACTGCGCGCGATATCGGCGATCGGCCGCGTCTCTTGCGCCGACAACAGGGCCTGCCGTGCCATACGCAGACGCAAGACCCGCAGATAGGTGCGCGGCGTCATATCGAGATAGGTGCGGAAATTGACCTCCAGCGTGCGCACGCTGACATTAGCGACACGCGCCACATCGGCTATCGACGGCGTCTCCAGAACATGCCGCTCCAGATACTTCTGCGCCAACCGGATATGGTTCGGCAGCGGCATGGCCTGCTGCGATTGCAGGCGCTGACTGTAACGATGCGGGACCGTTTCCAGAAGCAGCTGCGTAAAGGTCTCGATGATGCGCTTTTGCAGCGAGGCCGACAGGGTCTGGCTCAATACCGAAAAGGTCCGGCTGCGCAGGCTGGTGATGATGCCGCAGAAGAACTGATGGCGCTCATCGGCCATGTCGATGAGCGGCGTGAGATTAAGATTACGCTCGATCGGGTGATGCAGTGTCTCCGACAGGAACTGCTGGGCATAGACAAAGCTCATCTTGACGAAGCAGCCCTCATACACGGCTTTCGCTGGGAAAAAACTGAGGCTCGAAGCCGCCAGAGGCTGGTAGATTGCCGCCTGGCCTTCACCAGCCCTGACATTCATGCCAGGATAGCTCATCTCGATATGGCCATGCGTTGGGATATGAACAACAAAGTCAGCACTCTCCGCTGCCGGCGTCTGACGAAAAGCAGCGTTGACCGTGAAGTGACCGACCAGCATTCGACCTTGCGAACTCTCAGGACCGCGCAGGATGGTGATGTTGAGCTTCCAGGTGAAAGGCAGTTCTGGCGCCAGCGGCGCGGCGTGCCACTCGAACAGACTGTTGAGCAGTTTGTGGCATGAGGCGAAATCATCGCCTTCATAGGCCCAAATCGCCTCACCGTCAGTTGTGTCTGTCACCATGAAAGGTTCCCGGTTGCAGGCGTGCCCTGCCGTTCACGGTTTCGATTATCGCAAACATCTGAAGTGATAAAGAGAACGACTATCCGTTAAGGGTAAGACTAGGACGCAATACGCAGAAAAATAACACGAAAACGACAATTCGCCTGACAGGCGTAAATGTTATCGTTTGCCTCTCTTTTTTCGACTGCGAGTTGTCATAAGTAAAGCACCAATTTACACCAATTAACTTACCCATCCGTTTACTGCGCAAGTTTGTCAGTAAACGCAAAAGCGCACCCTACGGTATCATTTGCATACTTTGTCAGGGCTAAAATCCGTTTACCAACTATTAGTAACTCACACGCAACTCTTAGTGCGCGCGATGTATACATTATATCTCCAGGCCAATAGTGTTCTTTTTTTTGGCTATAGACGTATAAATAAGTGGCATCGATGCGCATGACAGTAAGTGTAGGGTCCACGCCTGAGATCAGCGGCCGATGCCGGTGATCGCAAGGGGCCGGCGTAAAGCGTATCTGGGGCGTATGCCATTGCCTGCCTTGGCTTTTTTGAAGCGGCATGGTCATGCACCCCACCTTTCGCCTGTATTTACGGTCATTCAGACTATACTTATGTTTTGAACCCTGGTGTTTTGATGCCCCATATTGCCGTTTACAGATTTTTCCGTCGCGACCAGGACACCGGTGTCGACAGCATCGATGCACGCATGGCAACGGCGCTGGCGATCAGCACAGCCGGCTATGATATCATCGAACAGGATGTGATGGATGTGCCGGTAGACCACATCGATGCCGAAGGCTTTACCAGCGAAGGCTACTGGGATCGCTTCAAGCCGCCGCTCTATCTGTAACCAGACGGTAATTTTGGGCAAAAAAAAGCCGCGCACAACGGCGCGGCCAAGTTTACAGGGAGGAAACGCCCAGGAAGGGCAAAGGCCTCGAAAAAGGCCTAGAGCCAATCTATAGCAGGGTGATAGCGCTAACGCAAACAAATAATGACAGCGCTGTCATGTTTTTTGCCTTTTCTGCCATCTTGTCATGCCGCCCACGATCTTCGATAGTCATGGCTCACTCAGGGAGCCGGTCGATGCTGGGCAAACGCACATTTCTGACAACCGGCCTGGCCCTTATCGTCGCCGCCTGCTCCAAACCGGCCAGCCAGCCTGCGCCAAAGCCGGTCACCCCGGCAGCCGCACCGCCGCCAGACACCGTCAAGGTCATCCTCGTCAGCAGTGAAGGCGAGATCGTCCTTGAACTGGAAGCGAAAAAAGCGCCGGTCACCACCGCCAATTTCCTGCACTATGTCGATACCGGCAAGCTCGACGGCGGCCATTTCTGGCGCGCGCTGAAGGTCGGCAAGACGGACGGTTTTATTCAGGCCGCCATCACCACGCCGCCCTATCCGCCAATCGCGCATGAATCGACACAGCAGACCGGCCTCAGCCACACCGACGGCACCATCTCCATGTCGCGCTACGCACCAGGCACCGCCACCATCGATTTCACCATCTCGGTCGGCGACATGACCTATCTCGATGCCGGCGGCAGCGGCTCGGCCGATGGCGAAGGCTATGCCGCCTTTGGTCATGTGGTCAGCGGCATGGACGTGGTCAGGCGCATCCTGCGCGGCCGCACTGATCGCAAGCGCGACGAGGATGGTCTGGAGGACCAGATGCTGGCCAAACCGGTGACCATCACCACAGCGCACCGGCTTTAGAGAGCGCCGATCTGATCCAATCAGATCGGCGCTCACACACTAGTCGAGCCGCGTCCAGTCAACGCCCTTGCACACCAGACCGCCCAGCACGCAGCCGCGCGTCGTCATGCGACTTTCGGCCACCTTCATGGACAAACGATAGGTCAGCTTGCGTTGCGGATCATAGGCCTTGCCCTTCCAGTGGCCGTCGCCGTTGTGCGCCACGGTCATGACCAGCTTGTCGCCGGTCTTTTCGTCCTTGGTGCCGGCCTTGATCCAGGTGTTGACGGCGCAGAGATCGTCACCGCACGGCGCGATCTTCACCTTCGCCTTGCCGTCGCCGCGCGACCAGTTGCCTTCGGGCGAAGGCTCGGCGTGCGCCGCAGGCGCCAGGGTCGCGGTTGTCAGGGCCATGCTAGCCGCGACAGCGATGAGGGTCTTTATCATCACATCTCTCTCCGTTTTGCCGCTGTCCCTGACAGTCCATACGGCGGAAGACGGCATCCGGATCACGGCAAAATTTTTGACCGCGGCATGAACCAGCCCCTCCCCGCCGCCGTATCCGTCATAAGCCACATGGAAACCCACATGCCTCTGCTCACCACCAAAACGCTTGTCCTGCTCGGTCTCGCCGCCGGTATCAGCCTCATCATGATGGCCGCCACCGCTGTGCAGCTCGTCACCAAGAAAAGCGGCTGGATCGATACCCTGTGGACCTTCGCGGTCGGCGCCGGTGGCATCGCCGCCACGCTGCTGCCGGCCGAGGGCGCCAATGACACCCGCCGCCTTGTGGTGGGCGTTCTGGTCGCCGTATGGGCGTTGCGGCTTGGCCTGCATATCGCCAACCGCACCCATTCGGGCGACGACGATCCGCGCTACGCCGCTATCCAGAAAGAGCATCCGAAGGACTGGCCGGTCTATCTGTTCGGGATGTTGCAGGCGCAGGCCCTGGCCGCCTTCGTGCTGGTGCTGGCCGTGCGCTACGCCGCCATCAACCCTGCGCCCTTTCCGGCCCTGCTTGATATCGTCGGTGTCGTCATTCTGGTCATCGCCCTGATCGGCGAAGGCGTGGCGGATGCGCAGGTCAAGACGTTCGGCAAGACGCACAAAGGAGCCGTCGCCAATACCGGCCTGTGGAAGTATTCGCGCCACCCCAACTATTTCTTCGAATGGCTTAGCTGGTGCGGCTGGGCGCTGATCGCCCTTTCGCAACCCTTCGGCTGGCTGGCCCTGCTGGCACCGATCCAGATGTACGTTCTGCTCGTCCACGTCTCCGGCATACCACCGCTCGAAAAACACATGCTGGCGACGCGCGGCGATAAGTTCCGCGCCTATCAGGCCCGCACCAACGCCTTTTTCCCCGGACGTCCCAAAAAGGAAAAGCTATAAATCTCGCCACCACGCTCGCCGAACGCACGCCCCTGCCCAATGGCCTGACCCTGGCCGCCATCGACTGGCTGGTCGGCCGCAGCAAGCGCCAGATCGCCGAAGCCGCCCTGCCGGAAGAGGCCTTCGTGGCCGCCATGAACGCCTATCCGGTCGCCGTCCATGCCGATGCCGCCAACGCCCAGCACTATGAAATCCCCGACGCGTTTTTCGGGCTTATCCTGGGCAACCAGCGCAAATACTCGTGCTGCCTCTATGCCGATGACAGCACTACGCTCGACGAGGCTGAAACCCTGGCCCTGCTGGAAACCTGTCGGAACGCCGATTTGCGCGACGGGCAGACCATCCTGGAGCTCGGCTGCGGCTGGGGCTCCCTTTCGCTGCATATGGCGAAGGCCTATCCGAACGCGCGCATCGTTTCGGTGTCCAATTCGCAGTCCCAGCGCGCCTATATCGAACGTCAGGCCGTTTTGCGCAAACTGCCCAACCTTCGGGTCATCACCGCCGATATGAACGATTTCACCATCGACCAGACCTTCGATCGCATCGTCTCAGTCGAGATGTTCGAGCACATGTCGAACTGGCAAGAACTGCTGGCCCGCGCCCGCGGCTGGCTGAAAGCCGATGGCAGCCTGTTCCTGCACGTCTTCACCTCCAGCCGCCATTCCTACCGCTTCAACCACGCCGAAAACGCTGACGACTGGATCGGGAAATACTTCTTCACCGGCGGCATCATGCCGGCGCGTGACCTGCCGCACCGCTTCCCCGACCTGTTCACGGTCGAGGCCGAATGGCACTGGTCGGGCGAGAATTACCGCCGCACCGCCATGGACTGGCTCGATAATTTCGACGCGCAGTCTGAGCATATCTGGCCCATCCTGAAAACGGTCTATGGCAAGGACGCCAACCTGTGGCGCCGGCGCTGGCGCCTGTTTTTCCTCGCCACCGCCGGCCTGTGGGGCCATGACGGCGGCCGTGAATGGGGCGTCGGGCACTACCTGATGAAGCCGGTGGCTTAAGCAGGAAGTCCCGCCACCAACACGCAAGTGCGCGTCGGTCCCCCTCCCCAGCGAGTGGGGAGGTTTAAGAAAGGGTAGAGTATCCTGCAAAATCTCCAAATGTGAAGGTATCGTGCCTCACGTTTGGCAAGCGCGACTGCGCGCCGCCGCCGTTGCGGCGTATCTCTTATGCAGAATGCTTAATCGCAATTTGCTCCGCAAATAACGATTAAGCGGCATAACCTTCGGCGCGGCGCATGCGCCAGAAACGGATGGTGCGCAGGGCGGTGTCGCGAGGCAGTTCGGCATAGAGCCTGGCATATTCGCTGGCCTTGCCCATGGCGTTATCCTGATCGGCCAGCATGATCATGGCGTAGGTCAGGAAGAGGGCCTTATCGAGATCGGCGGCCTTGCAGGCAATCGCCAAAGCGTCGATTTCCTTCTTCTCGACGACATGACGCGCGGTCAGGAAATCGATATCGGCCATCTGCGACAGGGCGACGAGGAAATAGGTCGGGTTGGGATCGCGCATATATCTGGCGAGCAGGGCGGGGGTCAGGCGCGAATTGCTGCGAAGGGCCTGTACCTCCTGGGTGATGCGGGCGTAGTCTTCCGGGAAGCTGCCATAGGCTACGGCCACCTTTTCGCGGCCGCGCGACAGAGCCTGTTCGAGCATGGAGGGATCGAGCTTGTCGTTCTCCTGCATGATGCGTTCGCGCAGGCGGGCCTCGACGACGAAATACATGTCGTTGACCAGATCGACCGGCATGTCGCGGCGGTTGACCACCACTTCGTGCAGGGCCGGATTGGCCTGGGCGCGCTGGATGGCTTCTTCGTTGGAGGCGCGCGACAGGCGGGCACCGTCATTGCTCAGAAGGCTGTGCAGGGTGTCGTCGTCGCCACGGGTGACGATAACGCCGGATACGCTTTCGGACACTTCCTCGCGCTTCGAGACGGCGCGCAGGTGGTCCTGGCCCTGCGTCTGGACGATGTGCATCAGATCGTTTTCGCTCAGCGCCTTGGAGCGCGTCAGGATCGGCTCGGCGACGGCGATATCATCGCTCGCCAGGCGGCGCAGCATGCCCATCGGCGCATTGCGGACCTGAGAGATCGTGGTCGATATCTCAGCACGCACCATGGTTTCCATATCGGCCGATAACTGGCTCATCACCGTGTCGTAGAGTTCCATCTCGGTGCCATTGATCTCTTCCGGATGGCTCATGAAGATGCCGGTCACCTGACGCAGGAGGTCGCGGCGGCGGGAGCTGGAGGGCTCCTTGGCAAGCTCGATCAGATCCATCAGGGAGGAAGTCGGGACGCGGGACATTCTTATACCTTGTCTGGGTGGTTGGGCGCCTGCTGTTCTGGCAGGGCATTTTCGGCTGTATCAGTGCGAGGCGGATTTTTTATCTAAGTTGGCGGTCTTGCCAGAGGTGTTGTCAGTGTCGTTGTTCGGATCGCCGCCTTCTTCACCGGCTTCGACCGTATCGATCGTGCCGCCCGGCAGGGCGCCGCTCGCTTCGTGCGTGGCTGGGATCGGATCGGGCCGCAGGCCATACTGGCGGTGCAGGCTGTAATAGCGGGGTTCGTCGGCTGCGCTGGTATATTGTTCGCCGGGGATAAAGACGTGGTCGGTTTCCCGCACGGCCATCGAAACGCTCGGTTCCGGCGCGGTGGCGACGGCGGGCTTTGCGGCAGTCTTTTCCGGCGCCTTTTCGTTGGAGATCTTGTCACCCGGCTTCTTGTCGTAGGGTTTAGCGACGGTCGCTACCGTCGGGTTCGTTTGGGCCTGGGCGGCACGCGCCGATTCAATGCGCGCGGCATATTTGCTGGTGGCTGGCACCTGATAGCCGGCATCTGGCTGTTTAGCTGCAACCGGCGCCGCCGGGGCAGGTTTAGGCGCCGGAATAGGCCCTGGAATAGGCTTTGAGGCGGCCATCTGCTCTGCATGTGACGTGGCGGGCTTCGGCTGAGGGGCCGCGACCACTGGAGCCGGCGCGATATAGGGGGCATCATCGGCCATACCGGGATCGTCGGCGAGGCCCGGGTCTTCGCGCTCGACCGGTGGCACGGGCACGATTTCGACCGGGCGCGGCGCGCTCAAAGGGACCGGCGTGGAGATCGAGGCGGCCTGTGGCGCGCGGACTGGCGCTTTCGGCACGGCCACGAAGGTGTGTTGCGCTGCTTGCGGTTGGGGAGCCTGTGTTTCCTGAGGCTGATTCTGGGGTGCGGGCTCAGGTGCCTTGGCAGGCCAGCGCAGGGCGCGGGCGTAAGGGTCACCGACCTGACCATAGGGCGAGGGCGGCACCGGGTAGGGGCCATTGCTGGTGTTGACCACATTGGCGGAAGCTATCTGAGTCGGGGCGTTCGCTGCCTTGCTCTGCCAGTTGAGATAGGTGCCGGACGCATGGGCGAGGCCGGCGTACGGCAGCGCGATCATCGTTACGGTGATAGCGCTGATCAGCGAAGAAGCGGCGCGGCGGGCAGGCTGGGTCATGGCGTGCGAATAAACTTCCGGTCGGCATGGAGAGGTTGCAACACCTTAAACCTAAGCCATTGAGTTTAATTAAGGCCTAATAAGGCCGTAAAATTCGCCTTTATCGCGCAATACGGCTATGAATCGCGCGGGGTTTTCATACCGCGCTTTCAAGGTCCTTTGGGACAATATGGCCAGGGTTGGTCACTGGGGCAGTCATTTGGCCTGTCAGTGCCTCCAGTTGCGTGGTGATGAGATTGGCATCGCCGTAATTGGGGGGGGGCGCAATGCTTGATGCTTCAGGTGAATCAGCACAATGCGCACATGCTTCAGGAATTCGCCACGCGGTGCAAAAAAAGGCGCCGCCAGCAAGACAAGAGCGCTGAGCGTCACCCAGACCTGCCGCTTGAGAGGGCGGCCGGAGGTCAGCACCGCCTGATCGTTGACGAATGACGGCCATTGCATCGAAAAGGCCTTGAGGCAGGTCTCGATATCGTCTTCATAGGTTTTGTTGGCGAAGCCATTCAACGCTTTTTGCGTGCCGATGGCCCGCATGTACTGCACCTTGATGCTTTCCAGAACGGCGAAGCGTCGCGTCGGTGCGTCGGTCAGGCTGCACCAGTCCAGATCAATGCCGACTTCACAATCGATGGCAAACAGCGGGATCAGGCGTTTGAGGTAGGCGCTCTGAAAGAAGGGGCACATCATCTCGATGCCATTGATATACCGCACAGCGCACAGCGGGTTATGCAGCAGGCCTGCGAAGGTAGCGTAGCTGTTCCAGGGGTCAGCGACGGCTGCCACATCAGAAGATCGAGCCGCAGGCCTTCATCAAAGCAAAAATTCAGGGCGGCGGCGTCGGTATCGATGTCATCGTCGATCATGGCGATGTAGTCGTATTGGTCGAGCAACTCGGGCATCTTGGCGAAGGTTTGGCGCCAGCCCCTGACCTTGGGCATGGGCTCGTAGTCGTAAGATACGCCCTCTACCGGATTCTCAAGGCCTGCCTCGTTGTAGGCTACCACCAGCAGGTCAAAATTGCGCTCCGCGCCTTTTAACCAGTTACGTTAAAGGGCCTTACCGCCTGCGCGGGTGATAATCAGGTTTTTGCGCTTGAGCATACGGCATCCTCTTTGAATTGCCTTTATGGTTTGCAAAAAGGACTGATCCTGTAAACCCTAAGTTTGGGCTTATGTCATACGTGTCATGACGCTTGCCCCAGGGCGGCGCGCTTTTCTTCCAGTTCGAGCCATTCCATCTCGCCGTTTTCCAGCGAGGTGCGAGTATGGGTCAGTTGCCGGGTGGTCTGTTCGAAGGCCTTGGGCGCCTTGGCATAGAGGTTGGGATCGCTCAGGATCTCTTCCATCTTGGCGATTTCGGCCTGCCATTCAGGCATCAGACGTTCCAGATCTTCGAGGCGCTTCTGGTCCTTATAGGACAGCTTCTGCGCCGGCTTCTTGGCCAGGGTCGTCACTTCGACCGGCTTTTCAAACAGCACAGACGGCGCCTCGCCCTTGATCTTGATCGATTCCATACGCGAAATCGCCGAGAAGAAATCGGGGTTCTGGCCGATGAAATCCTGCCAGCCGCCTGGGGTTTCGGCCGCACCGCCCTTGCCGTTGAGCGCTAGGGTCGAGGTGGCCAGACGGTCGATGAAGTCACGATCGTGGGAGACCAGGATCAGGGTGCCGTCGTAATCGGCCAGCATGTCTTCGAGCAGGTCGAGCGTGTCCATGTCGAGATCGTTGGTCGGTTCATCGAGCACCAGCATGTTGGTGGCCTTCGCGAGCGCGCGGGCCAACTGGAGGCGGTTGCGCTCCCCGCCGGAGAGCGATTTCACCGGCTGGCGCAACTGGTTGTCGCGGAACAGGAAGTCCTTGGCATAGGCGGCGACGTGCTTCGGCGTGCCCTGCACCATGATCGAATCCGAACCGGAATTGGCCAGAACGTCCCACAGGGTCTCATCGCCTTTCAGGGCGTCGCGGCCCTGATCGAGATAGGCGACCTCCAGATTGGTGCCGAGCTTGATCTCGCCGGAATCGGCCGCCTGCTGGCCGAGTAGCAGCTTGACGAGGGTGGACTTGCCGGCGCCGTTAGGGCCAACGATGGCGAGGCGATCGCCGCGCATGATGCGGGTCGAGAAATTGTTGAGCAGGGTGCGTTCGCCGAAGGCCTTTGAGACATTTTTCAACTCGGCGACGAGGCGGCCGGAGGTGCCGCCGGAATCGATGCTCATCTCCATGGTCTTGGAGCGCTGCATCAGGCGGGCGGAGGCATCGGCGCGCATGGCGTTGAGGCGGGCGGCGCGGCCTTCGTTGCGCGTGCGGCGGGCGGTGATCGAGGAATAGAAGGTCTTGGTTTCGCGCTCGATCGCCTTTTGCAGGCGCGACAGCAATTCCTCGGCGTCCTTCATCACCTGTTCCGACCACGGTTCAAAGCCGGAATAGCCCTGATCGAGTTTCATTACTTTTCTATCATAGAGCCAGAAGCAGCGCTGGGTGGTGCGCTCCAGGAAGGTACGGTCGTGGGAGACGATCAGGGCGGCACCGCGGAAACTGCGCAGGCGGTCTTCGAGAGTCTCGATGGCGAAGATATCGAGGTGGTTGGTTGGTTCGTCGAGGAACAGCAGATCGGGTTCTTCGGCGAAGGCCTTGGCAAGCGCCGCGCGGCGCTTTTCTCCGCCCGACATCGAGGTGGTCGGGGCATTGGGGTCGATCTCGAAGGCGTAGAGTTCGGCCTCGGCGGTATAGTGCTCGGCGCCGCCGGAACAGGCCCAGTCGAGGATGGTATCGCCGACGGGCTCAGGCTCCTGCAGCACGAAGGCGTAGCGCACGCCGGAACTGACGACGCGCTCGCCGCTATCGGCCTCGATCAGGCCCGACATCAGGCGCATCAGGGTCGATTTGCCGGCGCCGTTCTTGCCGACGAGACAGGCGCGCACGCCACGCTCCAGCGCGAGGTCGACGCCGTCGAACAGAGGGTTCATGCCGTCCATCAGGCGGACGTCTTTGAGCGCGAGCAGCGGCGCTTTTGTTGCGGGTGTTTTGGCCATGACGGGGATGTAGTGCGTCAGGGCTTATTTTACAAAGTGTTTTTGATCATGACGAAGAAATAGAGAAACGGCCTTGCCAATTTCGCTATGCGAGTGTCTTGAGGCATCCTATAATTGTGTGTCTGGGGGTTTCCACGATCTGAAGACATCTGCGGGGGGATTTATGAAGGTGTTGGATAAGGGAGCGCTGGTTACGGTTCTGGCCGTATCGGCGGGGCTTTTGAGCGGATGTGGCCGTCCATCCCCTGTGCGCGTGTGCGGCGATATGTGGGGGCGTCGCCTGCCGGATGCGGATTGTAGCGGCGGTGGTGCACGCGGAGCTAACTGGGTCTATCTCAATAGCGGCGGTAAGCCTGCGCTTAGGGAGCGGATTTCTCGCGGCTCCAGCACGCCAAAGACCGGCCTGAACTACGGCCTTGTGCCGGAAGGCGGAGTCAGCCGTGGCGGTTTCGGCGGCACAGGTAAAGGCTATGGCGCGAATGGTTTCGGCGAATAGATGCGCCGCCTGATATTGAACCCGCGACCGGACTGGCAATCGCGGGTGGAAGCTTGCGGTCTGGTCTGGCATTCGACCGATGGCGCGCCCTACTGGAATGAAAGTGCGTGTTATGCCTTCAGCACGGACGACATCGCACAATTGGAAATGGCGACTTCTGAGCTGTATCGCCTGTTTTTGGCGGCTGGCGAACATATTGTTGAAAACCGCCTGTTCGAGCGGTTCGGTATTCCGGACTGGTGTGCACCTCTGATCGTGGAAGCGTGGGAAAACGAGCTGCCAGCGCTTAATTACGGCCGGTTTGATCTTGGCTTCGATGGTGATGGGCCGCCGAAGCTCTTCGAGTTCAATTGTGATACGCCGACCTCTCTGTTGGAGGCAGCGGTGGTACAATGGGACTGGAAGGCGGAGGCTTTTCCAAAAGCCGATCAGTTCAACAGCCTGCATGAAAAGCTGGTGGCCAAGTGGCGCGATATCGCTCCCTTGCTCGGCAGCCCTTTCGTACATTTCGCCCATATGCGCGATGAAGCGGGCGAGGATGCCGTGACCGTGGCCTATCTGATGGATACGGCGCGCGAGGCAGGACTTGAGGTCAGGTCTTTAGGGATGAACGATATCGGCTGGGCGAACAATGCCGCGGGCGTGGGTTTCTATGATCTGGATGACGTGGAAATCCGCACGCTATACAAGCTCTATCCATGGGAATGGCTGGTGCGGGAGCCTTTCGCACGCAAAATCGCCGAAAGCCACCGCACACTCTGGATCGAGCCGATCTGGAAAATGATCTGGAGCCATAAGGCCATACTGCCGATTCTGTGGGAATTGTTTCCGCATCATCCGAATCTGCTGTGGGCCGGCATGGACAGGCCGAAAGGCGACAGTTTCGTGCGTAAACCGGTTCTGGCGCGGGAAGGCAGCAATGTGCAGGTGGTGCGCCATGGTCAGGTGGTGGCCGAGACGGGCGGGTTTTATGATGGCGACGTCGTCTATCAGGAGCTTTACGAGTTGCCGGATTTCGGCGGCGTGTCACCAGTGATCGGCGCCTGGGTGGCGGATGGCGAACCTGCCGGCATGGGCATCCGCGAGGACGGGTTGATTACCGGCAATCTTGCGCGGTTTGTGCCGCATATCATCGAATAGATATTACGGCTTTTCGGCTGTGGTTTCGCAGTCGCGATTGTCGTTCATGCGGCTGACCCAGAGCGGTTCGATATAGCGGTCGCCGGCGCGGAAACCGGGGGCGCAGCCCTCCGGCGTCGAGGCGGTGGCATTGCGGCCATTCATATCAAGCGATACGGCCAGCGACTGCGACTTGCCGCCGCGACGGCTCCACATGGCGCGATTGCCGTAGGGGGCGCCGTAGCCGTAACCATAGGCGTCATCGTAGCCGTAAGGGTCGTAGCCGTAGCCATAGACGCGGTTATTACCGTAGTCGGTTTGGCTGACGGCGATGCCGAGCAGGCCGTTTTCGCCGACCGGAATCACCGAGGAGACATAGGCGCTGTGGTAGCCGCCGGTGCCGACGCTGACGCTCACCTGACCGTGGATCTGGCGCGGATTAGCGCGTGTATCGACGGCGGCCGGCAGATCATAGCGGGTGTCGTTCGGATCGAGGCGTTTGATCGGCTGGGTATTGGCCAGGGAAGCGATGACCTGATCCTGCGTGGCGGCGGGCTTTGGCGCCTGTTCGGCGCGCAGCTTAGCCTCGGCCACGGCCTTGTCCTGCTGTTCTTGTGTTGGCAATTTGGCGCGTGCCGCCACCACAACCTCATCGGCCTGGACAGCGCCTGTCAGGCCTGCGCCAAGGCACACAACCGACAGGGCAAGAGCGATACGGGACGCAACCATGAACAGAACCTCCGACAGCGCACACTGAACGCCATCTGTAGCCGAATTATGACCTTATTGTAGCCCATAGGCAAGGCGATGCCGGCGCATCGGATCAATCAACCCATCACAAGTGCGCTAATCGTGCGTGCAAAATCATCCGCGTGGCCCTATATAGCCGCGCATGAACGATACGGATGCGCAAAAACCCTTCTGGGAAACCAAGACCCTGGCAGAGATGAACCCCCAGGAATGGGAAGCCCTGTGCGATGGCTGCGGACTGTGCTGCCTCGTGCGTTTCGAGGACGAGGACACGCTTGATGTCATCCCCACGCGGGTGCACTGCAAGCTCTTCGATACCGATACCTGCGCGTGCTCGAACTATGCGCAGCGCAAGAAGCACGTGCCCGACTGCATCAAGCTGACGCCAAAAAACATCGAGGCTCTGCAATGGATGCCGCTGTCGTGCGGGTATCGCCGTCTCAACGAAGGCAAACCGCTGCCGCGCTGGCACCATCTGATCACCGGCGACCGCGAGACGGTACACCGCGCCGGGGTTTCCATTCGTGGACAGACGATCTCGGAACTGGCGCTGGGTGAGCCTGAAGAAGCGCTTGATTTCGCTGCCTGGGACCTGAATGAAGACCGCTCGGACTGGCCGGACGATATTGACGCGCCGTTACGCGATTGAGCGACGCACCGAACGAGGTTGAGGCCGGCCTGATCGCGGCCTGCCTGGCGCCCTATTGGGACGTGTCGTGGGGGCTGCTGGCGCCGCTGGTGCAGTCACGCGACTATAACCCCGCCGGCGGCTACATGCATTTCCTGCTCGATGACGACGAGCGCCTGCAAAACCTGCTCGATGTGCTGACCGCGCACAAGGACGATTACCCCTTCGGCGTTACCTTCTCGCTGGCGCATTATCAGCTCGGCGGCGGGGCTATTCTGTGGTTCCCCAACGCACAGGAGGACTTCTTCTCGCTGGAGGTCTATGGTTACGAAGACCACGACTGGCCGGCGGTGATGACCGGGGGTTTCAGCGATTTTGAGATACATGAGGACTGACGATGACGCACCCTGTTGAAATATCGGAAGAATTCACCCAGTTGATGAGCGATATCAACGATCCGGCCGTGGCGAAGGTGGCGGCCAATCTCGGCATCGATGTCGCCGACTATTTCCTTGATTACGGCCTGACCGATCCGAAAGCGCAGAAACGCCTGAGCGTCTATCTCGATTATATCCTGACGCACAAGGATAATCAGGACAAGGCCGGGCCGCTGTGGCGCGAGTTGGACAAGGTGGCTGAGTTTGGTGGCGTCAGCCGCGAACTGAAGTTCTTCGCCAAGATGCGCGATGCGATCCGCAAGCGCCTGAACGCCAAGGAACCGACCGGTAAGGGTGGCAAGACGCGCCGTCGTTAAGATTTCGTTTACAATAAATTAACGCCATCGCAAGGTTTCCGGCTTTTGCGCTTATCCCTAATGACGCAAGCATCACGTGGGGTTTTGGGGCTGCTGGAAAGGCATCGCCATGAAGCGTTTGATTACAAAACGTCCACTCCTCTTCGCCCTCTCGATCGGCGCCGCGCTCGGGCTCAATGCCTGCGTGGCCTATGACAGTGGTTACGGCCGGCATTATCAGGCCTATGACGTCTATTACGACAACCATTACGGGCCGGTGCGGGACGGTTACTGGAACGACGACGGCTGGTTCTATTATCGCGATACGCGGTCGCGCGAGTGGCGGCGCGATGATGGCCGCCATTTCCGCAGGGATGCGGCCGACGGTTATCACTCGTCGCGGGTGCACGACCGGCGCGATCAGCGCGGCGGTCATCGAAGGATACGGGAGTGATTGGCGAAATTTAGAAAGCAAGAACCCCCACCACCAACGCGCAAGGGCGCGTCGGTCCCCCTCCCCACCAGAGGTGGGGAGGTACAAGAAAACAGGCCGTCTCGTGAAAACGAGGCGGCTTTTTCGTGCAAACAATCCTCGCGGGTCGGGGGTGGTTTAGATTGAGGGCATGGAACAGCCACTCAATGATTTAGCCGGATGGCGGCAGGCGATGCGTCTGCGGGCCGTGGCGCAGGCCGATCGGCTGGTGAGGGCATTTGAAAGTCTCACGAAACTCGACACGCCGCTTGAGGTCGAGCGCGCCGCCAAGACGTTGAAAGCCATTGACGCGGTCGCCGAGCAGATTTTTAAGGCCGATGATCCGTCATCCGCCGACACAGGTTCAGAGGAAGACGAGATGAATGACGACTTGTCCGGAAACACCCTGGTGGGAAGAGACTGGCGCGCAGACCTCGAACGCAAACTGCATCGCCTTGCGGAGGCACGACGAGAGCGCGGCCTGGGTGGCGCACCTGCCGGACGGGCCGGAGCCGCCGGACCTCGTGAAGAGGTGGGACTTCTGGAGCCATCCGGCCCAGACGCCACCGGTGGGGGATTGGTATAGCTGGCTTTTCCTCGGCGGGCGCGGCGCCGGCAAGACGCGGGCAGGGGTCGAATGGCTGGCCGCAGAGGTTAGGCGCGGGGTGCGTTGCGCCCTGATCGGCCCCAGCCTGCACGATGTGCGCGAGGTGATGATCGAGGGGCTTTCGGGGCTCAAGAGCCTTGCTCAAAAAGGTATGGCGGACCGGGCGGATCGGTTTTAGCGGCGTGGCGGAGAACGCGCTCGATGTGAGCGCGACCTGGACGGGGCTGGCCTTGCGCCCGCGCGCGCCACGTTATGGCGGCGATAACTGGGAGGCCGAATTGCCCCTGTGTGAGGACTATGAGCGCTATCGCCTGCAGGTGTTTGATGGCGCGGATATGGTGCGTGAGGTCGAAGTGGATGCACCGGCGTGGGTGTATACGGGCGCGGCGCAGGCGGTGGACTTTCCGGCTGGGTTTGGGGGAACGGCGCGGGTGAAAATCGCGCAGAAATCGCAGATCTGGTGTTATGGGCCGGTTTTGAATGTGGAGTTGGGATAGGGAAGAGCGGCCCCAACCGTCTCGACACACCGCGCTTTGCAGGGAAGGAGGGCGTGTGATCTCCAAAATTCATTCGTTGAATTTTGGCAAAGGCGCCAAAGACCTGACATGTCCGCCGCGCACGTTTGCGCGTCACCTCTTATGAAAAATGCAAGAGGCAAGCGTCGCCAAGGCGATGCTTGCCTCTTGAAACGATAGGGTTTAGGACACACCTCTATCGCGGAGGTATGTTTTACAGTGGCAAATGATCCTTATTCTGAATTGGGCGTGAAAAAAGGCGCCAGTGATGCCGAGATTCAGAAGGCCTTTCGTAAACTGGCCAAGGAACTGCATCCGGATACCAACCGTGACAACAAGGTCGCCGAGGAGCGCTTCAAGCGCGTGACGGCCGCCTATGATTTCCTGAAAGACGCCGACAAGCGCAAGAAGTTCGACCGGGGCGAGATGGATGCCGATGGCCGCGAAATCCATCGGGGTTTCAGCGGTGCCGGCGCGGGTGCCGGCGGTTCGCCGTTTGGCGCCGGTGCGGGCCGCAGCACACAGTTCGAAGGCATGGACATGGACGACATCATGAGCATGTTCGGTGGCGGTCTTGGGGGTGGCGCCGGGGCGCGCGGTGGTGGTCCGTTCGGCTTCGGCGGTGCGGAGCGTCAGGCGCCACCCGCCAAAGGCCAGGACATCAAGATCAAGCTCGATATCGACCTGCTCGACACCATCGTCGGCAATACGCGGCGCGTGCTGCTGTCGGATGGCCGCACGGTCGACGTTAATATTCCCAAGGGCAGCCGTGATGGCCAGACCCTGCGCCTGAAAGGCCAGGGCGGGGCCTCGCCGTCCGGACGCGGCGCGCACGGCGATGCGCTGGTTGAACTGAGGCTGAAAGCCCATCCGGTTTTCCGCATGGACGGCAACGACCTGCATATGGATCTGTTCGTCTCTCTGCCTGATGCGATTATGGGCGGCAAGGTGCAGGCGCCGACGCCCGATGGCCCTGTCAGCGTCAATCTCGCCAAGGGTTCCAATTCGGGCGCGATCCTGCGCCTGAAAGGGCGCGGCGCCTTTGATGCCAAGGATGGAAGCCGTGGCGATCTGTTCGCGCACGTCGTGCTGGCCATGCCCGACAAGGGGCTGGACGGGATGCCGGAGGACTTGCGGACGGAGTTCGTCAGCCTGCTGGAGCGTTGGCGCGACCAGGCCGACTATACGCCAACGGTTTCCGCAAGGCGCAAGTAGGCGTTGAGTAAGTCTCGAAAATTTCCATTTTGAAATACCTGTTCAGATAAGGTTCAGGTCTGTACATCTATAAACGACCTATGAAACAGATTTGGACCCTTCTCTGTGTTGCCCTGATCGCCGCGCCCGCGGCGGTTGAAGCCGCGCCTGTGGTGCAAACCTCGCTGTTCGGGGACGCGCCCGCCCAGGTGATTCGCGCCGGCTATGTGCCGAAAAAGGATCAGAAGCGCCCCGACGATAACAGCGGCAGCAACCGTCGCCGCAACGACGACAACCGCCGGGATGACGACGGGCCGCAACGTGATCCCAACCCTTCGCGCGATGATGGCCCCCGTCAGGAAAGCCGCGACAACCGGATAAATAGCGCCATGTCGATCGCCAGGAGCCGCGGACGCGTGCTTGACGCCGGACCGCAGGGTGGGTCTATCTTCTGGGTGCGGGTGGCCACCGATCACGGGCGGGTCGATCTTCTGGTCGATACCGATTCCGGCCGCATCATTGGAGAACGCTAAGTTGCGCATACTGTTAGCCGAAGATGATCCCGATCTGTCGCGTCAACTGAAGGCCTCTCTGTCCGATGCTGGCTATGTGGTCGATCATGCGCCCGATGGCGAGGAAGCGCATTTTCTCGGTGATACCGAGCCCTATGACTGCGTGATCCTCGATCTCGGTCTGCCCAAGATCGACGGCGTGTCGGTGCTGGAAAAGTGGCGGCGCGACGGCAAGACGACGCCGGTGCTGATCCTGACCGCGCGTGGCGCGTGGAGCGACAAGGTGTCAGGCTTCGATGCCGGTGCAGATGATTACCTGACGAAACCTTTCCATACCGAGGAACTTCTGGCGCGTCTTCGCGCGCTCGTGCGGCGCGCCGCCGGCCACGCCCAGCCGATGCTGGTGTGTGGCGGTGTGCGGCTTGATCCGCGTGCGGCACGCGCTTCGGTCAATGGCGAACCTCTGCGCCTGACCTCGCTGGAATACCGCCTGCTGCATTACCTGATGATGCACCAGAGCCGCGTGATCTCGCGCACCGAGCTGGTCGAACACCTTTACGATCAGGATTTCGACCGAGATTCCAATACGATCGAGGTTTTTATGGGCCGTCTGCGCAAGAAGATTGGCACCGACCGCATCGAGACCGTGCGCGGGCTTGGCTATAGGCTCAAGCCGCTGCACGACGAGATCAGCGATCTGTGACGCAGAACGATTCATCTCCAAATGCGTCAGCATTTGGCAAGGGCGACCGCCCGCCCGAGGCTTTGCGAGGAGCCGGTGCGGCACCTGAGCACATACTCAGCAAGCTGTGGCGTCGGCTGACGCGTAAGGATTCGCTGGTCACTCGCCTGATCGGGCTGGCCTCGCTGTGGTTCTTCTTCGCGCTGGTGGTCACCGGCCTCGCGCTTACCGCCTATTTTCATCAGGTGACGATGCACCGCTTTGAGGTCGGGGTCGGGCAGTTCGCTGACAATCTCTTCTCGGTCACCAATATCGACGACACTCTGGGGCCGTCGGGTATTGATACAGCGCGCTTTGTCGATGCGAGGTCGAGCATTATTCATTCTGGACTTTACTGGCAGGTCGGCGAGGTCGATGCCAAGGGCGCGCTTGTCGGCCCCGTAACCTCGCGCTCGCTATGGAACGAGCAGTTACCCCTGCCGCCAGCGGTGCTGGAAAAAGCGCGCAAGTCGACCGGCACCAGTGTTTTCTATGATGGCCTCGGGCCGGTGGGCGAGCCTTTGCGCGTCGCCGTCATCTATTCGATGGTCGGCAAGAAGGCCTATGTCTTCATGGCCGGCGAGGACGCCAGCCCGGTCAATAAGGACGTGCGCACCTTCGCCCTGCTGACAGCGGCGGCGCTGATCGTTCTGGCGCTGGGGTCTCTGATCGCCATCTTCCTGCAGGTGCGCGTCGGTTTGCGGCCGCTGTTCGACCTGACCGACGAAATCGCCAGCGTGCAGGGCGGGCGGCAGCAGCGCCTGCTCAAAACCTATCCGGCCGAGATCACCCCGGTGGCGACCCAGCTCAACGCCTTTCTCGACTATTCGCAGGAGGTGGTAGAGCGCCAGCGCATGCACGTCGGTAATCTGGCCCATGCGCTGAAGACGCCGCTGTCGGTGCTGATGGCCACGGCGGGCGAAGCCGAGGGGACGCTGCCTGAAACCATGCGCAAGCAGGCCGAAACCATGCGGGCGCAGGTCGATCACCATCTGCGCCGCGCCCGCGCCGCCGCGCGCTCTCAGTCCATGGGCGAACGCACCCCGGTCGAACCGGTGCTCGATGAACTGGCGGTCATGCTGGAGCAGGTGTTTCACGACAAGGGCGTCATCATCGACTGGCGCGCGCCCGATGATCTGGCATTCCGGGGTGAGAAACAGGATTTGCAGGAAATCGCCGGCAATCTGCTCGAAAACGCCTGTATCTGGTGCAAGCGCAAGGTACGGATCACGGCGGCTTTTCATGATGCCGACCAGACCATGACTCTGGGTATCGAGGATGATGGTCCGGGGCTTGATGAGGCGCGTTTCGACGAGGTGCTGAAACGGGGCGCCCGTCTTGATGAAAGCGTGCCGGGATCGGGCCTTGGCCTCAGCATTGTCGATGAACTGGTGCGCGCTTATGGTGGCCAGTTGCAGTTCGAGCGCGCCGCTCTGGGCGGGCTGATGGTGCTGGCCCGGCTGCCGGCCAACCGGGAAGCTTCTGTTTTATAAGCATTGCCTGTCCGTCAGGAGAAAATTAACCAAAGCCTTCCTATGATGCGGTTCCCGAAGATATTGCGGCGTAAGGATTTCCCACACCCCATGAGCGTCCCGTGAGCGCCATTGCTGCAAATCGCCTAACCATGCTTAAGGGGCTGGTCAAGACCTTGCCCGCCTCCGCCCTGCGCTCGCTTGAAATGGCGCTGGGTCTGAGCAATGACGCCAAGATGACCGAGGTGCGCAACCTGATCTCGACCGAGATTGAGTTCCGCCATGTCCGCGAGGCTGTTTTCGAGCCTTTCATGCCGCTATTTCGCGGCCGCGACGATGGCCTTGATCATATCGAGTTCGAGCCGTGGATCGTCAACAACCTTTGGAACGAACTGGAAAAGCGCGAGCCGGATTTGCAGGCGCAGGCGGGTTTCGTGCTGCGCAGCCTGCGCAGCGACGACCCGACGCCGGTGGTCTTTTTTCGCCTGGTCACCGCCGCCGCCGAAATCTGCCGCGACACGCCGGATGTCATCCTGCCGCGGGGCGGCGGGGATGAGGCGCGCGACGAGGTCGCCGAATTTGCCAACTATCTCGACCTTCATCGCCTTGCCAGGCAGGTGCTTGCCAAGCTTTACGATTTCATGGGACGCATCGACGCCGAAAAGGCGGCCGCCCTGCGCGTGCTGTTCAAGGACGCCTGCGAGTTCGATCCGGAGAGCGGTTATCGCTTTCTGGAGATCATTTTCGCCAATCTCGAAGACGGCGCCCATATCATTAAGTTCATGGCCACCGTGTCCGACCGGCCCAAGGACCGTTTCCTCGCCGCCTCCGAACTGGCCGATTTTGGCACCCGTATCCTCGATCAGATCGAGGAGCAACTGGCCGAACTCAAAGTCTTCATGGGTGGCAAGAATCAGGTCTGCGATGATCTCGAATTGGCCGGCGATCGCGTGACTCAGTGTCTGGGGCAACTCCAGTTTTTTGGGCAGTATATCGAACTGGCGCGCGACGGACCTTGGGGCAAGCGCGTGCATCAGGCCAATCGCACCATCGCCGATCTGGTCGAGCAGCAACTCAAGAGCGCTGAGAAAAAGCTGGAAAAGGTTCTGGTGCGGCGCCGCGAGCGTGTCTATGGGCGGGTACAGACCGAGGTGCCCGATATCGCCGGCTATCCTGCCGAAGAGGCGCTGAACAACGTGCGCCAGACGCACAACTTTATTCGCAAGGTGCGCAATATCGCCATGGCGGGCGGTTTTGCCAGCCTGCACGCCAAGACATTGCTGGCCCTGGAAACCATGCTCGACACCTATTTCACCGAGTTGCTCACCCTGGCCAATGATCAGGAACCCTATGATCAGGAACAGCTTCTGGCCATGTTCGAGATGGTGACCGGCCTGATGGAATCGCTGTGCGGCGAGGAAAAGGCCAGCGTGGCGCGACGCCGTGTCGCATCCTCCGATCTTTTCAACCCCTCTCGTAGCGTGGCCTGACTTTGCGGGCACCGCGACCCTGCTTGCGCGGACGCGTAAAATAAAGCCCTCTTGGCATTGCTGGAAATTGCTCTATTGAGGCGTGATGCTCATACTTGCCTTGATCTGTGTGCTGATATGCGCCGCGCTGATCGCCCTGGCGGCGCTGTGGCAGCGCTTCAGCGTGCCGGCGCCGGAACTGGCGCATGAAAAGGCGCTCTACAGGGGTTTCGTCGCCGATGTCGAACGGCGCGTTGCCGCCGGCGAGATCGATGCCGAGCAGGGGCAGGAAGAACAGGCGCAGGCCGCCCGCGCCCTGCTGAAGGTCAGCGATACGGCAGAGGAGACCGCAAGCTTCAAGCCGCTCTATGGTTATGTTGCGCTGGGGCTCGTGGCGGTGTTAAGCGTCTGGCTCTATCTTTTTACCGGCCATCCCGACCTGGCCGATCAGCCCTACCGTCAGCGTCTGCAGGCCTGGACGACGATCGCCAAGTCCGATCCGGATAGCCTGTCACCGCAAAAGATGGCGGCGGTGCTGCGTCAGGGCCAGGTCGAGCACGCCCGGGAGGTCGATTACTGGCTGTTTCTCGGTCGCATCGACATGATGGCCGGCAATAATTACGATGGCGCGCAGGACTATCAAAAGGCGCGCGCCCTGTCGCCGGAGACCTTCACGGCGTGGTCGGAATTGGGCGAGGCCCTGACCTTTGTCGGTAACGGCACCAGCGGTCCGGAAGCACAACAGGCGCTGCATAACGCGCTAAAGCTAAATCCGAACGATCCGCGCGCCCATTATTATCTCGGTCAACAGGCGCTTGAGGACGGCCGGTACGAAGACTCGCGCGGTCATTTCAACGCGGCGCTGAATGCCATGGCGCCGGGTGATGTCAGCCGCCCGCAGGTTCAGCAGGCCCTGGCGGCGGTGGCGCCAGCGGAAGCGGCGGCCAAGGCGATGAGCGAACGGATCTCCGGCATGGTGGCGTCGCTTGAGGCGCAACTGGCGGCCGATCCGGAGAATGCCGATGGCTGGGCGCGTCTGCTGCGTTCCTATGATGTGCTGGGGCATAAGCCCGCACGCGCCAAGGCGGAGGCGGCCATGCGGGCGCACTATGCCCGCCGGCCTGAGATCATCGCCGATATCCTGACCAAGGCGCAGACCCGCGTCGGTTCGGAAGGGGAGGCGAAATAATGTGGCCAAAAAACTTTAGAATGTGGCCTAAGTCTGTTAAGGCGCGTCGTCGCCTGACGATCTTTCTCATTGCCGCGCCGGTGTTTATCGCCGCCGTGGCCTTGAGCCTCTATGCGCTGAAAGGCACGGCGATCTATTTCTACACGCCGGCGCAGTGGGTCGAGGCGAAGGTGCCGGTTGGCAAGACGGTTCGGCTCGGCGGATTGGTCAAGCCGGGCAGCGTGGTCAAAACCCCAGATGGCGCGACGCATTTCACCGTTCAGGACAAGCTGAAAGAGGTGACCGTGGTCTATCGGGGCGACCTGCCGGATCTGTTCCGTGAGGGGCAGGGGGTTGTCTGCGAGGGCGAGGTTACCGGCGTGACGGCCTTGAAGGCGACGCAGGTTCTGGCCAAGCACGACGAGAAATATATTCCGAAGAACGTCCAGAAAGAGCTGGAAAAGCAGGGCGAATGGCGGCCGGAGTCAGGCATGGACAAGCCGCCTGCGACGGTGCAGAGGCCGTTTCAATGAGTTTGTTGATTAAGGAAGCAAGACACCCCACCACCACGCCGATAAATCGGCGCGGTCCTCCTCCCCGGCAAGCGGGGAGGTATAAGATTTCTTCATCCTTCCCTGCGAAGCGGCAACTTCGTTGTGAGGCAAGGTGGCAGCGCGAAGCCCGCAGGGCTGGTGTCGCTGACGGAAGGGGCCTCTTATCTGACTTCGGGGTCGCCCCCTCCATCGCCGATTGCGCGGCGACACCTCCCTCGCTTTGCAGGGGAGGATGGTAGTCGCATGACCCATATCAATGAAATCGGCAGCTATTGTCTCGTGCTGGCCTTCAGCCTGTCGCTCGGTCAGGCGCTGGTCGTGGCGGCGGGACAGACCAAACCCTTACGCGGACTGGCGCTCTATGCCGAGGGCCTGTCGCTGGCGGCAGCGCTCGCCGTCATCATCAGCTTTGGCGTGCTGATCTTCGCCTTCATCCGCTCAGATTTCTCGGTGGTGAACGTCTTTGAACATTCGCATACCGACAAGCCCCTGCTCTACAAGATCTCCGGCGCCTGGGGCTCGCACGAGGGCTCGATGCTGTTATGGTGCACCATCCTGCTCGTCTTCGGCGCCATGATCACCTTGAGAGGCGGCGGTTTGCCGCCCGGCCTCAAGCACAAGGCGCTGGGCGTACAAGGGCTTCTTGGCGCGGCATTCGTCGGCTTCACCCTGTTCAGTTCCAATCCTTTGTGGCGGCTGGCCGATGCTCCGCTGCAAGGCCAATCGCTCAATCCGGCCTTGCAGGACCCGGCGCTCGCCTTCCATCCGCCGATGCTTTATCTCGGCTATGTCGGCCTGTCGGTGGTCTTCTCCTTCGCCGTTGCCGCCCTGATCGAGGGCCGGCTGGATCGTGCCTGGGCTCGCTGGATCAGGCCGTGGGTGCTGCTGGCCTGGAGCTTTCTGACCATCGGTATCACGCTTGGCGCCTTCTGGGCCTATTACGAACTCGGCTGGGGTGGCTGGTGGGCCTGGGACCCGGTCGAGAACGCTTCCTTCATGCCGTGGCTGGCCGCCACCGCCTTGCTGCACTCGGCCATCGTCATGGAAAAGCGCGACGCCCTGAAGGCGTGGACGGTGTTTTTGGCCATCCTCGCCTTCACCTTCTCGATGATGGGGGCGTTTCTGGTGCGCTCCGGCCTGCTCACCTCGGTGCACGCCTTCGCGGTCGATCCGCAGCGCGGCATCCTTTTGGCCACCATCCTTCTGATGACGTCAGGAGCCGGTTTCACCCTGTTCGCGGTGCGCGCGCCGACGCTTTCGCCGGGAGGCTTGTTTGCTCCGGTCAGCCGCGAAGCGACCCTTGTACTGAACAATCTGCTGCTGTCGGCGGCGCTGTGCTCGGTCTTCCTCGGCACGCTCTACCCGATCCTGATGCAGGCCCTGTTTAACAAGACCATGTCGGTGGGGGCGCCCTATTATCTGGCGGTCTTCGGGCCGATCATGATTGCGGCCCTGGCCATCGTGCCGATCTCAGGCCTGATGGCGTGGAAACGCGCCGACCTGAAAGGCGTGCTGCAAAGGCTGATGGCGTCGTTTGCCGTGGCGGCGCTGGCGGCGGCAATCGGCGCCATACTCTATCGCGGGCCTACCCTGTTATCTCAGGCGGAATATATGATCGGCCTCCTGACCGGTTTCTGGCTGATCCTGGGGTCGCTGCGCACCCTGATGCAACATCTCGACTTCCGCCTGAACCGCGTGGGCAAGGCGCTGCGCCGGCTGCCGGCCGTGCCGCTCGCCACCTGGGGCATGCTGTTCGCCCATATCGGGCTGGGCGTTTTCGTGCTGGGGGCGGTGGTGGAAAGCCACCAGAAGCTCAGCGTCATGCAGAGCGTGGCCATCGGCGATACGCTGAAGCTCGGTCAGTATAACCTGACCTTCACATCACTGTATAAGCAGGCCGGTCCCAACTACGATGCGCAGGGCGGTGCGTTTGAAATCACCGACGCCAAGGGTAAGTTGGTATGCGAACCGCGCCCGCAGCGCCGTTTCTATCCGGCTTCCAATCAGGTGCAGAGCAAGGTTGCGCTGTGTTTCACGCCGCTTGATGATCTCTATATCGTGATGGCCGAACCGCAGATGGCAGCTGATGGCCCAAATGCTGGCAAGGCCTCCTGGCAGGTTAGGTTCTTCTATAATCCCTGGGTGCGGCTAATCTTCTTGGGGCCGCTGCTGATGGCGCTGGGGGGTGTCTTTAGCCTGTGCGACCGGCGTTTGCGCCTGGGAATTGTGAAAAAGGCGGTGAAGGCATGATGCTCACACAGCAGGAAGCTCCAATTTTATACCTCCCCGCTTGCCGGGGTTTGGCGCCAGCGAACGCATGCCGTTCGCCAGCCATGGGACCGCACGAACCGCGAAGCGGTGAGTTGTGGTGGCGGGGTATCTTACTTTCCAATCCTCTCGCCAAACTCAAAAAAGCAAGTAACCCCACCACCAACGCGCAAGGGCGCGTCGGTCCCCCTCCCCGGCAAGCGGGGAGGTACAAGATATTTGCTTTGCTGTGCCTCCTGTTTCTCCCCCTCCATGCCTTTGCGGCGACGGAAAAGGACGAAGCCCGTGCGCGGCAATTGTTCACCGAGGTGCGCTGCGTCCAGTGCCAGAGCGAGAGCATCGCCGACTCCGACGCCCAGATCGCCGGCGACATGCGCCGCGAGATTCGTGCCGATATCGCTGCCGGGCGCACGGACGCTGAAATCCGCAAGGAACTCTTTGATCACTACGGCGATTATGTTCTTTTTCGGCCGCGATTGACCTTAAGCAACCTCATTCTGTGGACCCTGCCACTGCTGATCGTCGGGGTTGGTGGCGTTTTCATGTTCACCAGACGTAAAAATTTAGTTGAATCAACGCAATATGCCCTGAGCGACGAGGAAGAAAATAAGCTTCGCATAATCATGAAGAAACGCGATTGATGTCACGATTTTGCCTTAGGGCTTTGATTAGCTAAGCGCTGACAACAGGTATTGATGTGTCTTTAAGCCTTAATGGTTGTAATCAGACGTAAAAGCTCTGATATCTGGAGACACAAGGTTTATGCGGATGGATAAAAGGTAAGATTATGGGGAATTGGAATTTCAAGGTTCTGCTCAAGAACCGCTCGGCCGTGGCGGGTGCTGTCGCCGGTCTGGTGCTCGGCGCCGGTGTGGCTGGTGCGGCCATCACAGGCTTCGGCACGCACGGTGCCAACTATGACGGCGCTTCGCTGATCAAGGCTGCCGACCTGACGCCGGTCAAGCCGCCCGCAGGCGCGCCGATGTCGTTCGCGGACCTGATCCAGCGCGTATCGCCAGCCGTCGTCTCGATCGAGACCAAGGGCAAGATGAAGATCGACACCGGTCTGCCGAACCTGCCCGGCTTCACCTTCCCCGGCCAGGATGGCGCGGCGCCGAAGGAACAGGAAGTGCGCGGCGCGGGCTCCGGCTTCTTCATCACCGCCGATGGCTATGTCGTCACCAACAATCACGTCATCGACGGCGCTGACGAAATCATCGTCAAGCTGACCAATGACAAGGAACTGAAGGCCAAGGTCATCGGGCGTGACGTCGCCACCGACCTGGCGGTGCTTAAGGTAGAGGGCAACGATTTCCCCTTCGTGCGCTTCGAACTCGATCGCAAGCCGCGCGTGGGTGACTGGGTCATCGCGGTCGGCAATCCGTTCAACTTCTCCAACACCGCCACCGCGGGCATCGTTTCGGCCTATGGCCGTGACCTGAAGGAATCCGGCACCGATTACGTCGATTACCTGCAGATCGACGCCGCCATCAACAGAGGCAACTCCGGCGGCCCGACCTTCGACCTCTACGGTCGCGTCATCGGCGTCAATACCGCCATCGTCACGCCTTCGGGCGCCAATGCCGGCGTTGGTTTCGCCATCCCGGCCGATGTGGCTGACAAGATCACGACCCAGCTCATGAAGGGCGTTTCGATCTCGCGCGGCTATATCGGCGTGTCGATCCTGCCGGTGACCAAGGATACCGCCGAAGCGCTCGGCATCACCGACCTGACCGGCGCCTATATCGCTGAAACCACCCGTGGTGGTCCGGCCGACAAGGCCGGCGTTCAGCTTGGCGATATCGTGAAAACCGTCAATGGCGCCGCGGTCAAGAGCCCGACCGAACTGACCCGCCGCATCGCCGATATCAAGGCGGGCGAAAAGGTCACGCTCGGCGTGCTGCGCAATGGCAAGATCGTCAATGTGACGGTCACGGCGGCGCTGCGGCCTTCGGAAGACGACCTGGCCAAGGGCATCAACGGCGGCAGCACGACCGATGACGAGTTGTCGAGCGCAACGCCCGGTGCCGGTGCGCCGGTCATCGGCCTGTCGGTCAAGGCGATCACGCCGGACGTTCGCAAGGCCTTCGGTCTAGAAGACACGGTCAATGGTCTGGTGATCACCGACCTCGACACCAATTCCGATGGTGCGCAAAAGGGCCTCAAGCCCGGCGACGTCATCATGCGCGCCGACAACCGTCCGGTTACCAGCCAGGCCGATTTCGCCAGCATCGTGGCGGAACTTAAGAAGGCCGGTCGTCCGAGCATCCTGCTTCTGGTCAGCCGTGACGGCCGCAATATTCCGCTGCCGCTGACGCTTAAGGACGAGGTCAAGAAGTAGGCCCTCGGTTTATTGCCAATATTTTAGAGGAAAAGGGTCGTAACGCATGTTATGACCCTTTTTCTTATTGGCCTTAAGCGAGAGTCGAGAATGAATGTCCTGATCGTCGAAGATGATGTGGAAGCCGCGCAAAACATGCAAAAAGGACTGAAAGAGGCCGGTATCGAAGCGCGTCTGGCCGGTGATGGCGCGCAAGGCCTGGCGGCGATCAAGGCGGAAGTGCCCGATGTCATTATCCTCGACCGCATGATGCCGGTGATGGACGGCGTCACCATGTTGCAAACCTTGCGCGCCGAGGGTGTTGATGTGCCTGTGCTGTTTCTCTCCGCGCTTGGCGAACTGGAAGACCGCGTGTCGGGCCTGCGCGCCGGCGCCGATGATTATCTCGTCAAGCCCTATGCCCTGACCGAACTGGTAGCGCGCGTTGAAGCGCTCAGTCGTCGCAAGGAAAAGGATCAGGTCGAGACCATCCTGCGCGTTGGCGATCTGGAAATGAACCTGATCTCGCGTGTGGTGAAGCGCCAGACCAAGGTGATCGACCTGCAGCCGCGCGAGTTCCAGTTGCTGGAGTTCCTGATGCGCCATGTCGGTCAGAGCGTCACCCGCACCATGTTGCTGGAGAAGGTCTGGGCCTATCATTTCGACCCGCAGACCAATGTCATCGACGTCCATATCTCGCGCCTGCGCTCCAAGCTGGACAAGGATTTCGACCGTCCAATGCTGCATACGGTCAGAGGCGAGGGCTATCAGCTTAAGGCGTAATCCACTTTTCGCCCTCCCTGCGAAGCGGGGAGGGGGGACCATCGCTTGCGATGATGGGAGGGGCTAAGGGCGGTGGAATGGCCCCTTCCGTCATTTGCTGCGCAAATGCCACCTTCCCCATAAACGGGGGAGGCGAGATGAGCCTCGACAAGGTAACGTCCATTTCATGACCGACGCATCTTCCAATAACCGCAAGGACCTGATCGACGCCGTATGGCGGCGCGTCGATGCGCTCGCCATCCTGCGACCGAACTTCTTCCGGCAGACGCCTTTCCGCCTGACCATGGTCTTTCTGTGCGTCTATGTCTTCGTGGCGGCGCTGGTCTTTGGCTACATCTACCTCGCCACCTCGACGGAATCGCGCGCCTGGGGCAATGTCTCGGTCGACGCCCGCATCAAGAGCCTGCAGGATATCGACGCCCGCGAAGGCCACGCCGCGGTGGTGGCCAAGATCCTGGGCGATGACGCGGTGGAATGGGTGTTCGCCAAGGGCGCGTTCGACAATTCCGGTCAGGTGCTGGCGCAGAACGGCCGCGCCCGCATGGAAGGCCGCAACCTGCCCGACACGGTGATCCGCGAAGGGCTCAAGCAGGTCAGCGCCGACAATCCGATCGCCTCGATCAACTTCTTCTCACTGTCTCCGAGCGATCCGAACTGCTGCCGTTTCCAGGGCCGCGTGGTGCGGCTCGATGACAACTTCTATCTCTACGTCGCCATGGATATGTCGTGGGCCGATCATGGTTTCCAGCAGGAGATCAAGGCCGTGGCGGGCGGTGGCCTGCTGGTGGTGATCCTGGGCCTTTTCGCTGGCACCCTGATCAATCAGGAGGTGACGCGCTCGGTGGCGCGGGTGACCTCGGTGCTGACCCAGGTACAGGAGGGTGACCTCAAGGCGCGGATTTCGGTGCGCGATTCCGGCGATGAGTTCGACGCGCTGTCTTTACGCATCAACCAGACGCTCGACCGCATGGAAAAGACCATGGGCAATCTGAAATATGCCGGCGACGCCATCGCGCACGATCTCAGATCGCCGCTGTCACGCCTGCGCACCAAGCTGGAGGTCAGCCTGTTCGAGGTCGAGAAGGACACCGCCGAGGCGCCGCAGGTGGCCCGCGATGCCCTGGCCAAGGCGCTGGAAGAGACCGATCAGCTCCTGCGCACCTTCCAGACGGTGTTCTCGATGTCACGTCTGCAGGCGCAGGGGCAGGCGCCGGATCAGGTGCTGTTCTCCGCCACCGAACTGGCCGAGGACATGGCCGAACTGTTCGAGGCGGTGGCGTCGGACAAGGGGCTCGAGTTCGAATCCGAAATCGAGAAGAACGTGCGCGCCATGGGCAACCGCGATTTTCTGGCGCAGGCCCTGGCCAATCTGCTCGATAATGCCATCAAATATACGCCGGTGCCGGGTGGCGTAACCTTCCGGATGCGCCACACCTCGCAGCGGGAAATCGAGTTCTCGATCACCGACACCGGGCCCGGCGTGCCGGAAAAGGACCGCAAGCGCATCGCCGAACGGTTTGTGCGGCTGGAAAATTCGCGCACCCTGCCGGGGGTTGGTTTGGGGTTGTCGATGGTCGAGGCCGTGGCGGTGGCGCACAAGGGCCGCCTGACGGTGGCCGAAGGGCCGGGCGAATTCGACGGCAAGGGACCGGGTCTGCGTACGGCGCTGGTTT